>NZ_JBITBU010000019.1:0-185798 GCF_044452545.1 Nocardia sp. NPDC051900
GGCCGCGCGGCCCCCCCCCCCCCCCATCAAAAAAAACCCCCCCCCCGCCCGGGGGGGGCGGGGCGGGGGCGGGGGGGGGGGGGCGGGGGGGGGGGGGCCCCCCCGGGCCCCCCCCCCCCCCCCCCCCCCCCCACGCCCGTGCCGAGCCTTATTCAGCGTGCGCCAGAGCGACCCGCTGCCTCTCGGTATCGATATCGAGGATGCGCACCGTCAGAGTGGCACCGACCTGCGGTTCGGTGGACCACTCGGTGCGGTGCAGCAATCCGTGAATTCCTGGAGCGACCTCCAGGAACGCGCCGAACGGCGCGATCTGCACGACAGTGGCCTCCAGCACTCCGCCCCGAGCGTGTGCGGCGACGAAGTCCGGCCATCCGCGCTGCGGTGATTCCGAATGGGACATGTGTTTCACCTCCTTCCGGCGTCCCTGTAGTGACATGGGATTCGCGAAGAAGGCGGCGGGCCCCTGGCCCGCCTGATGATCACAGCGCGGCCGGGTAACCGTTCTGTGTGCGGCGTGTCGCCGACCCGGCAGTCATGGCGACGACCATAACCCAGCGCGACGCGGCACGGCAAGATCAAGAGCCGGAGAACAACGAAAAGCACAGTCCATCACGGACTTTGGGCGATGGATCAGCGGTCGATTTCCGCCCAGAACGCGCAGTCGTGTCTGGCGGCGAAATCGTCCGTCATCACGCTGCCGGTCGCCCGCATGAGCAGAGCGGATCCATCGGGGCCGTTTCCCGTCGACGCAGGCCAGGGCTGCCATTCGGGGGAACCCGGCGCGTTCGGGTCACCGGTGTGGGCGAAGGTGGTCCACCATCGCTGCATCTGCGCGGCGAAAGCGGCGGACGCGCCGGTCCAAGGAATCGGCACGCCCATGAATCTGGTCAACAGATAGTAGAGCTCGGCGGAGTGAAAGGCGCCGGGCAGAACCGGATTGGCGGCACCGAGCGGCGCCTGATCGAATTCGTACTGCCACAGTGGATGTCCGGCATCGCGCGCCGTTCGGCTGGTGGACATGGTGGGACAGGCGAGCTCGCTGTCGGTGATCACCGCGACCTGGGCTGCTGCCGGTGACGGGAATCGGTCCAGCGGATATCGGGCCAGGACGCGGTCCGCGTCGGCGCCGAAGGACCGGCGCACGAAACGCTCGTAGCTCGCCGCGTCCGGGATGTGGCCGCGGGCATAGTCGGTTTCGGCGACGATCAACGCACCTTCCGCGGTGGTGGTCCCGATGAGGATCGGCGCTTTCCTCGGATCCCCCACCAGGCCCTCGTCGAGTGTCCGAGTGATGACGACGCCGTCGATGGCGGGAAACCAAATGGGATTCTCCCCCTCGGATCGGGCGATCGGCGAGTCCAGGAGTCTCGATACGGGCAGTGCGCGCAGGCAGGCCAGCCGGGTCGCCGCGTCGCCGCATCCGACGCTGTCCGCATAGCGCTGCGAGCGCGCGAAGGCGTCGGCACGATCGCTCGGTGCCAGGGGCGCTTGGGCACAGGGACCGCTCTGGATGATCGCCTTGGCGAACAGGGCGTCGGAGCCGGGTGCGGCGAAGTGGGTGCAGACACTGACGGCGCCGGCCGACTCCCCGAAGATCGTGATGTTGTCCGGATCGCCGCCGAAGACGTGGGCGTTGTCGCGCAACCAGCGCAGCGCGGCTTGCTGATCCTGGATGGCGACCGTACCGGTGGCGCCGCCGGATTCGGCCGCGAGTTCGGGCAGTGCCAGGAAGCCGAACGGTCCGAGGCGGTAGTTGGGGATGGCCACGACGACGTCGCCATCCGCGGCCATCCGGGTGGGACCGTCGTATTCGGTGTTGGAGCCGTCGAGATATCCGCCACCATGGAAGAACACCATGATCGGCCGCGCGCGGTCGCGGTCGCCGTCCGGCGCGTAGACATCGATGGTCAGGCAATCTTCGCCGGTAGGCGCGAGCGACGGTATGCCGGGCAGGTATCCCGTCTGCGGACACTGCGGCCCGTGGTCGCGCGCAGGGCGCACGCCGGGCCACGGCGACACGGGGCGCGGCGGCGCGAACCGCGCTTCGCCACCGGTGGGCGCGGCGAACGGGATGCCGAAGTATTCGGTGATCCCGTCGACGGCGCGGCCGGAGATCGCGCCGCCGGTCACCACCACATCCAGCGGCGGCGACGCGACCACGGGCGCCGGAGCACCCGCGAACCACGTACCGGCGGCGACCGTCAGAGCGGTCGCGGTTCGCACGATCGAGCGAATCATGGCTGTGCCCTACCTCCGATGCGAGCGCTACGGTCGGCGGCGAGGCAGGCGGCCTCGTCCACCGCGGTAGCCGGCATCGATCGGCTCGGCGTGCGCCCTCGGATCAGGAGTCGACCGGACGCACGCGGCGGGAACCGAATCGCCGCTCGAACCCTTCACCTGGCAGTCACACGTGTACGGCGCCCGTGGACCCTCCTGGCCGACTGCGTCGACGGCGTTCGAACAACACCCGACAGCGGACGCCGTGCCCGGCCCTCATCGTCCATCCAACCCGCGGAAAGTCGCCGTTACCGATTGAGCTGCGGCAATGGCACGCGGCTGATGCTACAGCGGTCCGGTGCGCGTCGCGGTACAGACGCAGCCGTTCCGGTCGCCGCGGACCGGTGGCCACCGTCGGTACGCGTGCGACCGGCGACAGCCGAGTCGCGCGTCAGCTGTCGGCGAGCAACGCGAGTTCCTCGGCAAGAATCTCGATCGTGTCGCGGATCTGGTCTTCGGTGTGGCAGGCGGTGACGAGGAACCGCAGGCGCGCCAGATTCTCCGGCACCGCCGGGTACAGGATCGGGTTGACGTTGACGCCGCGGCGCAGCAGCGCGTTCGACAGTTTCAGCGTCTTCAGCCGGCAGGTCCGGAATGTCGCCGTCCTGGCTGTAGACGCCTTCGATCAGGATCAGCACCCGCCGGTACCGGCCGCGGATCTCGGTCAGCAGTTCGTCGAGGGCGGCGTGGTCGTTGTGCGGGAACGGGCGGCGGGTCGCGCCCGACAGCTTGCAGCCCTGCACGATGCTGTCGTGCGCGAGGCTGTCGTGGATCACCAGGTCCTCCGCGCCGATCAGGTGCCCGATGATCGTGACGTTCGTGGAGTGGCCGCCGACCAACGCGCTGCTGCCGAACCGCCCACTACGCCGCACAATCGACATCAACCCCGCACCCGACCCGATGCGAGCCGAGGCTCGCACGGAGGCGGGACACGCGAGTGCCGCACAGCAGGACGCCAAACAACCGGCTCTGCTGGACTGAGTCGCGGATACGGGGTAGAGCTCCGAAGCCTTCGGGGCTCTACGCGTCTGTCACCAGTGCCGACTCAGCAGGGCGGACGCTCGGCGGAGCGCAAATCGACGGTCGTCGCCGAGGTCAGGGCGACGGCCAGGCAGCGCAACTCCCCTGGTATCAGTATCGATCGGATCGCGCCCTGGAAACACTCGAGCATCGCGCCGTCGGACCACCGCACGTCGTAGCGGTACCAGCACCGACCCGCGCCGCCGGCGCGCTGGACGTCCCGCTCGACCCGCACGGCCAGTTCGGCGAGCGCCGCGCGAACCTGACCGGGCGCGCCGGTGCTGGCGATCTTCCACCACGGCCGATTGAAGTAACCTGGCTCGGAGATCTCGACCAGGTAGAGCAACGGCATCCCCACGACGTCGGAGGCGGTCATACCGCTCAGACTGCCGCAAAACGGACTGGACAGATGGGTGAAACGCCGGGCGTCATCAATGCGAGACCTACCGCCCGGCGCTGACCGCGTCAGGAGCCGACGCGGTCGAGCAACCAGCGTGGACCGACCGCATCCGCGCCGTGAACCGCCACGCGGTCACGCAGTCCCCGGTCCGCCGTCACCACGGTGATCGGACGGCGGCCGTCCTGCGCACGAGCCGCGGCCACCACACCGACGATGGCGTCGTCGCCCGAACCGTCCGCCCGCACCACGCGCACGCCGCCGACCTCCGGGTCCGCCGCATCGACCGCGGTCTTCGCCGCTCCCTCGAGCACCACGATCACCTCGGTGCGTTCCGCCAGACGTCCCGGCAGTCCGGTCATCCGCTCGAGCAGTCGCCGAGCGGCACCGGGGCGGTCGCGCCACCATCCGTCGGGTCGTGAACCGATGACATTCGCGGCGTCCACCACGATCAACCGAACGCCCTCCGCCGTCACCCCCTCAGTCTCCTCCCACGGTGAGCACCGCATCGGCGGCGGATTCGGCTCCCTCGGGCCGCGCCGCTCGCACCGCGGCGAGGGCGTTGATCCTGCCGTACCCGTACTTGTCGCTGTGGCCGTCGGACCCGTAGCCGCCACCCTGCGGATCGATCTTGTCGCAGGCGCCTTTCAGCAGGTTCTTCACCTCGTCCCAGGACAGCCCGGGATTCACCGACAGCATCAGGGCGACTGTCCCGGCTGCTCCCGGGCAAGCGCTGGACGTACCACCGAAGTCGTTGGTGTAGTCGCCCGCCGCGTCGCCCGACGCCGTCGTGCCGGGGTTGTAGCCGTCGGCACCGTGCCGGTCCACCGTCCAGATTCCGGGCGTGAGCGGGGCGGGATGCCCGAACGGGCGGTGCCCGATGTCGCTGCTGGGGAACGCACACCACACCGCTTTGCCGAAATCGCTGTACACGCTGCGCTTACCTGTGTCGTTGCAGGCCGCGACGGCGATGACCTTCGCGAAACCGGCATAGCCGTCGTTGTCCACGGACTCGTTGCCGTTGCCCGCCGCGAACAGCACCACACAGCCCTTGCCGCCGCGTCCGCTGGTGACGGCGTGCTCGATTGCCAGCCTGGTGCTCGCGGGCAGCGCCACGACGCGGTTGTGCGCCGGATCGCCCGGCTGGAACCATGCGCCGTCGGCCGGGCCCCAGCTGCACGAGATGACGTCCGCGCCGTGGTCGGCGGCCCACTGAAAGGCGTCCGCCTCGGCCTGCGAACCGAGCCCGGAGGCGAGCCGGATCGGCATCAGCCGGGCTTCCGGCGCTACTCCGGATGCTCCGGCCGTGCCGTTGGCGCAGGCCACGCCCGCGCACGCGGTGCCGTGATTGTCACCGTTGTCGGGGCCGGTTCCGAAACTGTCCTTCGGGCGCGGATCGCCGGTCTTCGCCGTGACGTCCCGTGGCGCGACGATCTTGGCGGCACCGGCGAATTCGGGATGGTCGATGTCGATGCCGTCATCGATGATCGCGATCGTCACCCCGGCCCCTCGGGTGATCGCGTGGGCGGCTTCCACTCCGGCATGCGCGTCGATCGTGACACCGCCGATGGTGGTCTTCTTCAGATGCCACTGCTGGGGAAAGATGGTCTTCTTGGCGCGGCTGCGGATCAGCTCGGGATGGCAGTACTCGACGTCGTCGCGATTCAGCAGCGCGGCGGCGATGTCGAACACCTGTTGGCCGGTGCCCTCCGTTGCCGCCGTGAAGTACGCATTGTTCGCGTACGAAACCTCTTGCTTCACAGTAAGATTCGCAGCTGCGAGCACAGCGAGACAATGCTCCCGATCGACGCGGTCGACGAACTTCACGAAGATGTTCTCCGTATAGAGCACCGGTTCCCCGGTGCCCGGATCCACCAGGACGTGCCCGGCGAACCGCACCTCCGGCGCGGCGTCGAGCACCGGCTTGCGCTGCTCCACCGATCTCGATCCCGCGGGCAGCCGGTAGACCTCCACCCCCGCCTCCGGGTAGGCCTGCACCAGTGTCGCGTCGTCGAGTTCGGCGCCGAGCGGGGTGCGCACCGACCCCGATTGCCGCCGGATCCCGCGACCGCTGTGCGTGCGCACCACGATCAGATCGGGACTCTGCGCCAGCTCGAAACCAGGATCGTCCTTCGTACCGAAATTCGCCGTGGGCACCATGATCTCCTTCGCCGGGGGGACCGAAGCACCAACTATGAACCAAAACTCCGGCCACCGCGGAAACACGGAGTAGAGCGACACTCTCGTGTCGGCGGCTCCCGCCTCGGCAGACCCATGGAACCCGCAGGTCTCGCGCCCGGGACTTCTCGCCGTGGATCCGGACCGGTACGCGAATCCACGGCGAGAGACGACGGGTCACGCGGACAGCCGCGCGACGGGTCAGCGGAAGGCCCGCCGGTACTCCTGCGGCGTCACCCCCACGGTCTTGCGAAAGACCTTCCGGAATGCGGCCACCGAAGGAAATCCCGTTCGAACGGTGATGCACTCCATCGTCAGAATGGTCGTCTCGAGCAACACCTGCGCCCTGCGCACCCGGGCGGTCTGGAGCCACTCGTTCGGCGTCATCCGGACCTGCTCGTGGAAGCGCCGGATCAGCGTGCGCTTGCTGACTCCGGCTCGTTCCGCGAGATCCAGCACGGTGATCTGCTCACTGAGCATCATCTCCGCCCACTCCAGTGTGGGGTTGATGGACTTGCTGTCCGCCTCCGAGCGCGGACGTTCCACGATGAATTGCGCTTGTCCCCCGTCGCGGGTCAGCGGCATCACCGACAACCTGGCGGTATCCGCCGCCACCGCGGTCCCGTAATCCGTGCGCACCATGTGGAGGCACAGATCCAACCCGGCCGCGGCGCCGGCCGAAGTCAGGATGCTCCCGTTGTCCACGTAGAGCACCGTGGGATCCACTCGAACGCGCGGATAGCTCCTCGACAATTCGGTAGCGGCCATCCAATGCGTCGTCGCGCGTTTTCCGTCGAGCAACCCCACCGAGGCGAGGGTGAACGCGCCCAAGCAGATCGATGCCACCCTCGCACCGCGCTCATGGGCGCGCATCAACGCCTTTCGCAACCGATCCGGTATCTGCGACCGATAACTCATCGCTCCCGGCACGACGATGGTTTCGGCCTCGTCCTCGAGATAGTCGATTCCCCCGAGACATGAGATGTCGAAGAACTTCGACGGAACGTCCGACTGCACCCCGCAGACCTGAACCTCGTACGCCGCGGTGCCGTCTTCCTGCATGGCCCGCCCGAAGATTTCGAGCGGAACCGAGAGATCGAACGGAATCACGTCGTCGACGGCCAGAACAGCCAATGACCTCATGTCCTCGACCTAGTCGACCCGCTGCTGCGAGTCCGGTCCCGTCACCACCAACCCGGCTCGGATCAAGCGCTTCAGGGCTCGCCCTTGCAGCACCGTCAACTGTGGCGCCAGCTCCGACCACCGGGCGGGACCACGGTTCAGCGTCTCCCACAGTTGCTCGCCACCGTCGCGCTCCAGGCACCGCACCTCGATGTCCGGGTCGGCCGCGGAGTAGATCCGATGGCAGGCAACGGCGTCGGCGAGCGGCGACGGCGCCGCGTCGCTGTTGGCGATGGGGTCCCGCCAGTAGGCGGCCAGTCCGTCGCGAACCACCTGCGGAATCTCGAACGGCGGCGACATCCCCTTGAAGCCGGGGATGTCCGCCGCCACGCCGGTGCGAATGCGTGCGTCCGGAGACAGCGCCACGATGTGGTCCTGCGCCAGTTCGACCGCGTCGGCCGCGGTGAAGGCCCGCAGGTACGGTCCTTCGTTGGCGAGATCGCGCGGATCTCGGGTGCCCTTGGTCATGATGTTCAGCAGGTCGGGCACCAGCGCGGTGTTCAGCAACGCCTGGAAGGTTCCCTCCGTCGCGTTGTCGGCTTCGACTCGCCTGCCTTCCGCGCTCCAGTAGGGGCTGTCCGGATGCGAGCGAGAGATCTCGTGGTACCACTGGTCGATACTCAGCGCCCAGGTCTCCGCCATCCCGCGCCACTCGACGTCGTAGTCCCGCCAGAGATCTCGTTTGGACTGCTCGTCCAACTCCTGGTCGAACGTCTTGCGCAGGACCAAGGCGGCCGCCCACGCTTGCGTGACGGCGAAGGACATGCCGGAGGAGAAGAGCGGATCGACGAAGTACGACGCGTCCCCCACCGCCATCCAGCGATCCTCGTACGAGCCGAAGCATTCGCTGACCCTGGAATAGTTGGTGGCCGTCAGCATCTCGTCACGGATCGGCTCCGCGTTCGCCACCAGATCCTGGAGCACCGGAATCGACTTGATCGTCTTCAGGAAAATGTCCGGATCACGCAGATCCACCCGCGCGATCGACTCCGGATTGGTCACGACGCCGATCGACCACACCGTCTCCCGCACGCCGTCGACCAGCCGGGGCGTCGGGATGTACCACACCCATCCGTGCTCGAACGCCACCGCGTAGATCGGGGACAGATCGTCCGCACGGAACACGTTCCAGTCCCCCGCCGCCCGCTGGGCGGGCACGCAATTGCGGTAGTGCGACCACACGGCTACGTTGCGGTAGTCCGAGAGCCACTGCTTGTCGCGCTGCGACCCGCGGGCGGCCACTTGATTCGCCCGGCCGGAAGCGTCGACGAAATAGCGTGCCGTGACCTCGGTTCCGTCCTCCAGCACGACCGTGGCCCGGTCCGCGTCGGCGAGGAACCGCATCACCCGCACGCCCTGGAAGACGTGCGCGCCGCAGGACTCGGCGTGCTCGAGCAGCACGGTGTCGAATTCGGCGCGGTTGATGTGCACCGACCAGCGGTACACACCGTCGACCAGATAGTCCGAGTGCTCGAAGAAGCCGACGAACGGCCGCTCGGTGTCCCACTGGTAGATTCCGCCGAACTTCTGGATCCAGCACTCGCTCGCCAGCACCTTCTCGAGCGCGCCGCTGGCTTGCAGAACGGGGACCAGCGGGTGCGCACCCGATTCGCCGATGTGCTCGCGCGGGAACACCTCGCGGTCGAACACCGCCACACGCAGATCGGTGTCGCGGCAGAGCATCGCGGCGAGCGTGGATCCGGCGGGCCCACCACCCATGATGACGACGTCGTAGTCGTCCGCTGGTCCGGAGATTGAATTAGCCATTGATATTCCTCCCTGATGGCCGATGTCTCAGATGATCTGGATGCGCTGGAGGTGCCGCGAGACCGACCCGGTGAACGAGTTCCGGCCGTGCAGCAGAGCGTGGTTCTCGGCCACGACGATGTCGCCGGTCCGCCACTCGTGGGCGTAGCAGTAGCGGGCGTCGTGCAGCCGCTCGCGCAGGTCCTCCATGACGCGCACGCCGTCCTCGGCCGAGATGCCGTCGACGGTCAAGAACAGCGGATTGGCGTAGCGCGCGGGATCCAGGGGCTCGGCGTATCTGATCGTCGTCTCGCCGGTGGCCGGATGGGTGCCGAGCAAGGGCCATTCGGCCAGGCCGCCGTAGTGCGCGAGTTTGTCGGTGCGGTACGTGATCGAGGTACGGGCCCACAGTTCTTTCAGGTCTTCCGGCGCGTCCCGATAGGTTTGGACGCTGTCGCAGAACACGGTCTCGCCGCCCGCGCCCTCGCCGCGCAGACATTGGAAGAGGAAGAATCGAGGCACCTGCTCGGCGAACGCGCCGTCCCAGTGGAACGGGACATCGCCTTTGTCGAACAGATAGTTGTCGGGAGTGTCCCGGACCACCAGATCCAGGATCGACCCGAAGTTCCATTGCAGGATCTCTCCCGCTGCCCGGCAATAGTTTTCGAGTTCCTGCTTGCCGAGCAGGCCGAATCCGCGGAGTACGACCACTTTCGCATCCAGCGCCAGCGCGAGCAGTTCCTCGACCGGCACATCGGCGAGGCTTCGTCCTTCCGAACCGGACTCCACCAGGCGGCCGAACGGCCGCAGCGGCTCCCCCTCGAGCAGTACCTCGTTCAAGCTTTTCGTCATGTGTCTCCTCAGGTTCACTGTGTTTCGATCTCTGGCGTCCGTCCGAGGACGAAATGACTGGGGCGACTGTTGCGCCATACCAGACGAGCACCCATCTCCTCGGCGTGCATCCGCTTGACCAGCGAGTAGTTCGTTCCGTCGTCGAGCACCACGCCGTGCCACGGAGTCAGCCAGCTGTCCTGGGTCCGCAGCAGATGGAAGCCGATCTTCTCGGAGTGATTCGTCTGCGGATGGATCGACAGCCGCACCGCGTCGGGGAAGATCTCTCCCATCAGACGGCTCCACGCCTGACTGCGCTGCACCACCGCGTAAGCGGTCTCCTTCGATCGGTTGCGCCGCTGCGTGGCCGACAAGTCGGGCAACAGCACGGCGTTGTCCTCGACCATGAACCGGTGTATTCCGTTGAACATGCGCCGGGCCGCGGGTTCCGTCCGGATCGCCTCGCGCAGCGCGTCGATGCCCTCGGAGTACTCGGCGAGCAGGCGGCGCCTGCGTTCGTCCCAGGACATCTCCGGCATGGCGTCGCGCAGGCCGTACAGGCCGACGGAGCCGCCGCCGGTCGAGCGGATGACGCGGCGGAGTTCGTCACCGTAGTCGTCCACGTGAACGTCCGGGATGCCAAGCGTGTCACTGAACACGTGGCCGTCGGAGCAGATGGTGACGATGGCGCCCGGCCGGTAGACGGCCGAGATCTGGTCACAGAATCCCTGCAGGGACTCGATCGCCAGAGTTTCCGCCATGTCGGGCAGCCGCCCCAGCGTCTTGCGGCGGTTGCGCGACTTCGCCGGGAACGCGGGGATGATGAAATGGACCGGCACGCCGGCCTCGATGTATCGGATCACTTTGCTCAGGTGCGGCGCGAAGCAGTCCGCACAGGGAGCCACATCGCACAGCGACTTCTCCTCGGCACTGCGCCGACGGGCGAAGACCATGCGAAGGATCCGGGTGGCAACCGACTCGACGTCGTCGTCGGGTCTCGGGTGGGCTTGTGGTCGCTCGAGCTCCTGGAGTCGCTCGGAGCCGTTGTCGACAGTCGTACTCATCACTACCTTCCGGACACACAAAAAGAGCGCACGCAACCGGACGGCACAGAAAAATTCCCGCGATCAGCGCGGAGCGAGCCGTCGGCATCTGCTTGCGATCAGAACGTCGTGCTGGGATACGGATTCAGTGCCGAAATTAATTCGATACCCGAGAACCGCGAGCCCCGATGCTCACAGCCGGATCCGAATCACCTACCCCAATTGATCCAGCACCCCCCCATGTTTTAAACGGTTCTGTGGTTTATAACACCAGGATAGCGCTGCCCGGACAGGGCGGCAACCATATTGTTTTCCACCGCAGGGAAGGCAATTCGGCGGTGCATGGCATCGCCACGCACCGCCGAACAGGTAATTCGATTGTTGCCGACAGTAAACCGAAGCGCCTAACTCGCCACCTTTTCCGCGACAACCGCGACGCGTTTCGGCCGGGCGAAGCGGCGCATCGCGGGAGATTCCACGAAGGTGAACAAAGACCATGCGGCGAGAATATTCAGGAGGAACAACGCGACGATCAGCGATACCGCGACCGGCGCGCTGAAGGTGGCGGCGTCCATCGTGCGGCGGACGTAGAACAGCGTCACGCCTTGACAGATGTAGAAGGCGAAGGAGATCTCACCGAGCCGCACCATGAGCCTGCTGGACAGGAACCGCGAGGCGCCGTCGAGGTCGGACTGGGCGGCGGACCCGATCAACAGCGCGAGGGGCACCGCGGTCGCCAGGACGAAGCCGACGTAGAACGGCGTGTACATGGCCACCACGTATCCCGCGACCACCGCTGCGAGAGACGCCCAGAGCGGCACCCGTATCCAGCGCCCCTCTTGCACTATCCGTGCCACGAACACGCCGAGGAAGAATTCGAACAGCCGCGACGGCGGAAAGAGATAGCCGAACCAGAGCTGCAATACGGGTATCGGTGTGAGCTCCGACTTCTCGGAACTCGGTATGACGAATGCGGTCAGCAGCACGATCACACAGATGCCGGCCACCATGGCGGCGGCGCAGTACCACAGGTATTTCGACTCGATGCGCAGTACGACCGGTATCAGGAACGGGAACAGAACATAGAACAGGAGCTCACAGGACAATGTCCAGGACGGTGTGTTGACCCCCGCGTTGATGTAATTCTGCGGGAACCAGGCATGGATCAGGAATAAATTCGGCAGCCATGCCTTCCACGGCGTGATAGCCGCCGCGAACAACACCATCGAGGCCACCCACAGCGTCAAGTGATTGGGAAATATCTTGACCACTCGCCGCCGAATGAACTGCAATTTGCTCGATCCCGGTTTCCACGACCAGGTCAGCACGAAGCCGCTCAAGACGAAGAAGAACGACACCCCGAGAAAACCCGCCTTGCCGACCACCCATGCCGCGTCGTAGGCGATATCCGGGTCGGCGAACAGATTGACCGGTTTGTAAGGCGGTATCGGCGAGGCGGGCAGCATCACATGGAATACGAACACCGAGAACGCCGCGAAGAACCGCAGTCCGGTCAGGGACGGCAGCCGTTTGCGATTGTCGACTTCCATCGCGATCAGCCCAGACCGACGACGAAGGGGAATTCCGGCCGGCCGCCCATCACGAAGGCGCCGGTGGACTGGATCACCTGGTCGTGCGCGATGATGTGCCGCGCCATCGTGTTCGTGTCACGCAGCCAGATGTCCAGCGGATTCGGCCGGTAGATCGAATCGGTGCCGACGAGTTCGCACAGCCGGGTGAGGATGCGCTGCGCGGCGCGGAACGCGTTGGTCCTCGCCAACGCGGTCGCGATCCGGAGATCGGTCGGCAAGTCCGCGAAACGCCTGTGGTCCAACGCGTTCCACAGCTCCTCCACCGTGTTGACGACAGCGCCACGCGCGACGATGTACTCCATCTCGCACTCACCGAGCAGGTACTGGGCGCGGTAGTTGTCCGCCCACTTCTGACCGGTCGCGTTCACCGTCTTCCCGTCCGCCAGGCCGCGGACATAGTCGAGGGCCGCACGGGCCGTGCCGAGCGGCACACCCGGCATGATGCGGGCCAGCGCCTCCGGTTCGGACAGCTTCCCGCGACAGCTCTTCCGTTCACTGAACGCGAAGGAATGGTGCTCCGGGACGAAGAGACCCTCGACCGCGTAATCGTTGCTGCCGCTGCCGCGTAAGCCCGTGGTGTCCCAGGTGTCGAACACGGCGACCTGATCGCGGGGCATGAAGAAGAGCCGGACGACCGGCGCGCCCTCCGCGGTCTCTTCCATGCGGCCGCCCGACGTCACGAAAGCGCCGCCGATGACCAGGTCCGCGTGCGTGATGGCGCTGCCGAACTTCCAACGTCCCGTCAAGCGATAACCGTTCGCCACCCGCTCGGCGCGGCCGGCCGGGAAGATCAGTCCCGCGGTGATCAGATCCTGGGTCGGCATCAGCTCCGCGACGGCCCGCTCGTCGAGATAGCCGGCGTAGATGCCAGTCGCGGCGCCGATCATGGCGCACCAGCCGGTGGCGGTGTCCCCGTAGGACAGCGCCTCGACGACCTCGAATTGCTCCAGCGACGTCAGGCCGGGGCCATCGATCTCCGCACTGAAACACATGCGGTACACACCGATCTCACGCAGCCGCTCGACGATGTCGGAGGGAAGCCTGCGCTGCGCATCGATCTCGCTGCGACGTGCCGCCAGATCGGGAACCAGCGAACGCACCGCGGTCAGCAGGGATGTCGCCGAAATTGTTGCTGCAGTCATTGCGGAACTCCTAAGCCAGAGAAGGTGCGTGCGGTCGCGGCCGCTCACGCTGGAGCAGTTCGATCGCCGAAGTGGTCTGCTCGGGACCGAGGGCCGAGTAACCGCCGTCCACGGTCCATTCGGCTCCGGTGACGAAGCTGGCCTTGGACGAGGCGAGAAACGCCGCGACTTCGCCGATCTCGCGTGCGTCTCCCGCCCTGCCCAGCATGTGGAACCGGGATGCCACCGCATCGGTGCGGGCTCGGTCCCCTTCGGTGATCTCGTTCATCACGCGAGACCAGGTCCAGCCCGGGGAGACACTGTTCACCCGGATCCCGTCGCCCGCGTATTCCAATGCGAGACTGCGGGTCAGCTGCAACAACCCCGCCTTGCTGACCGGGTATCGAACGCGCCCGGCCTGAGCTACTCGCCCGCTGGGCGAGGTGAAGTTGACGATGGAGCCCGCCGTGTCCCGCAGTCGGTTTCGGGCCTCTTCGCACAACATCGCCGTACCGACGACATTGGTGTTCAGCACCTCGAGCCACTCGGCCCGCGCATCTGCGCCAGGCCCGTCGTCACCGTAGACGCAGGCGATGTTGACCAGCGCGTCGATACGTCCGTGCGCGTCGGCCGCGTCCGCGACGAACGACCTGACCGACGAATCGCTGCGCAGGTCGACGGGTACGAAGAGAGCGCGCTCGCCGATCTCGGCGGCCGCCTTCTCTCCCCCGTCCGTATCCAGGTCACCCAGTATGACATTCGCCGAATAATCGGCGAAGACGCGAGCGACTTCGGTGCCGATGATGGTTGCCGCACCGGTTACGAGTACTGTCTTACCTTCGAACAACGTCGACTCCCCTCGGCTGCGCCCTCCGACCGGCGCAAGCCATGGATCGAAGTATTCCGAACGGAAAGAACGACCAGCCAGTACCTTTCGCGACAGACATGCACACCTTTGCGCCAGCCCGCGCCGACACCCCCGTGAATGTGTCGTAGATCACTCTCGACTCTCGCTCGTCGGGCCGGTGCGATATCGTCTGAGCGCAGGCAGTCCATGTTTCGGGGGATTCACACTGCGGTCGACGCGTCACGGAATACCCCGTGCGAGAATCGGATCCGCTCCTCCCCTCGATGTCGGAACGGAGTCGAGGCGTTGCCGAGCGACCAAATGATCTTCTTGTTGTTGGATCTCGTACTGATCGTGGCCGCGGCGCGTGTGCTGGGTTGGCTGGCCGAGCGATTGGGCCAGCCTCCGGTGATCGGCGAGATCGTGGCAGGCGTGCTCGCGGGCCCGACGTTGCTCGGGGCGCACTTGTCCGAGACCGTCTTCCCGCACGATATTCGCTCGTATCTCACGGCATTCGCGAACGTCGGCGTGATGATCTTCATGTTCTCGGCGGGCCTCGAGATGGATCTGCGGTCCGTCGCGGGACGGCGACGATCGGTCACCGCGGTCGCGCTGTCGGCCTACCTCACACCGTTCGCGCTCGGTTCCGCCGTCGCGGTGTGGGCGCTGGCCCGGCACGACGGCGGCAACCGGCTGAACTTCGCGCTCTTCATCGGCTGCGCCCTGGCCGTCACGGCGTTTCCGGTGCTGGCCCGCATCCTGCACGACCGCAAGCTGCTCGGCACCCGGCTGGGCCAGACGGCAATGACCTGCGCGGCATTGGACGACGTCCTCGCCTGGTGCGTCCTGGCGGTGGTCATCGGCATCGCCCGGCCCGGCCTCGGTCACCACTGGCGGTTGCTGTTGTTCGTTCCGCTGGTCGTGGTGTTGTGGTGGGCGGTGCGCCCCGCCCTGGACCGCATCGCGGGCGCCGGATCCGAGAAGAACCCGTCCAACATGGTCTTCGTCGGCGTCTCCGGCGCCCTTCTGCTGGGAGCGACCACCGAATGGATCGGGTTGCACCTGATCTTCGGCGCGTTCCTGTTCGGGGTCGTCTTCCCCCGGCGGCTGCGCACGGCCGTCGACAGCGGCGCGCAACTACTGAGCAGCATCTTCCTGCCCGCGTTCTTCGTGGTGGCCGGCCTCCAGGTCGACCTGGGCGGACTGGATCGCACCAGTATCGCCGAGTTCGCGGCGATCATGTTCGCCGCGCTCGCGGGGAAACTCGGCGGTACCTACTCGGCGGCTCGGTTCGGCCGGACCGGCCGGACGGAATCCGCCGCGCTGGCCGCGCTCATGAACACCCGGGGGTTGACGGAACTGGTGATCCTGAATGTCGGGCTCACGATCGGCGTCATCGACCAGCGGCTGTACTCGCTGCTGGTCATGATGGCGTTGATCACCACGGCGATGACGGCGCCGTTGCTGAAACTTTTCGGTGTCCCGCACACCCTGCGCGACGACGGCGCGCCCCAGGGCACGGGGAAGACCGAGCGCCGCGCGGATTCCGCTGTTCAGACGGAGGCCGCGGCCTCGTGAACCAACCGCACGCGGCTCCCGATCCCGCCGGCGCGCCTGCGGTCGACGGCCGCCACGTCCCAGCGGCTTTCGTCGACGTCGACGAAACGTTGGTCCGTTGTGTCACCTTCCTGTCCTTGTTCGTCTTCGACGCGCGACGCCGTGGTCGAGGCGAGGAAGCCGACGCCGTGCTCGAGGAGTTCCGCGCGCTGCGCGCGGCGGGGATGAGCCGCGGCGAATCCCATCGGTGGTTCTATCGGCACTGGGCCGGCCGCGAAGTCGCCGAGGTGTCGCGCACCGGCCGTGACTGGTTCGCGTCCCGTGCCGCGGATTCGGCGTTCTTCAATATCGCGGTGCGGCGCCGGTTGGACGAGTTGCGCCGCGCCGGGACTCGCATCGTCCTGGTGTCCGGCTCGTTCGTCCCCGCACTCCATCCGATCGCCGAAGCCGTCGGCGCCACGTCGGTCTTGTGCACGACGCTGGAGACCGCGGGCGGCAGATACACCGGTGAGGTGCCCGCGACGATGGTCGGAGCCGACAAGTCCGCGGCGCTGCTGCGCTACGCCGAGCGAACGGCCGTGGACCTGTCGTCCTGCGCGGCGTTCGGCGATCACCACTCCGATATCGCGATGTTCGACCTGGTCGGCCACCCGGTCATCGTCGGCGACACCGACCGGCGGCTGCACGGCTATCCCGCGGAACGGCTGCCCGGCTAGCTTCCCTGCTGCCTTCCGTTGCCGATCGTGAACATGTGCCGATACTGCCCCGGGCTGACACCGAGATGGCGCTTGAACAGAGCCCTGGTGTTCGCCGGGTTCCCGAGGCCGACGCGGTAGCCGATCTGGTCGATCGGGAGTTCGGTCGTCTCGAGCAGTTCCCGCGCCTGGTTCAGGCGCGCGCTGGTGATCCAAACGTGCGTGGAGGTTCCGGTCTCTTGCCGGAATCGCCGTATGAAGCTGCGGCGTGAGAGATTCGAACGCTTCGCGAGATCCTCGAGCGAGTGCCTGCGGTCGAGGTTCGCCAGAATCCACGCCCGTGTCTCGGCGAGCGCGCCGGAGGAGGTCTGCTTGGCGAACTGCCGGGTGTACTGGGCTTGGCCGCCCTCGCGCACCGGGGGCGCCACCAGATCGCGAGCCCGTTCGTTGGCGGCCGCCGCGCCGATGTCTTTGCGCACCACGTGCAGGCAGAGATCGATACCGCTGGTCACTCCGGCGGAGGTCAGCACATCGCCGTCGTCCACGAACAGCCGATCCGCGTGCACCTCGACGTCGGGGTATTCGCTCTGGAGCAACGGAGCGGCCCGCCAATGCGTCGTGGCAGGCCGGTGCGACAGCAACCCCGCGGCGGCCAGCGCGAAAGCCCCGGTACAGATCGACAGCATTCGCGCGCCGCGGCCGTGGGCCGCGCGTAGCGCTCGCAGCACCGGTTCCGGCGGCGGCGTCGCGAAGGACGCGTACCCGGGCACCACCACCGTCTCCGCGTCACGCAGCGCCTCCAGCCCGGCCACCGTCACACACGACAGCCCCGGAACCGAGGTCGCCGCCGTCCGAGAGACCGCGCACACCTCGAGCCGGTAGTTCGGGTCGGATCCGAACACGTCGATCGGGATCGCGGCGTCCAGAAGCACTACTTCATCGGGAATGACCACCGTGACCCGACGCTCTCCCCCATCCGGTTGCATGGCCCGATCGTAGCGGTGAACGGCACTCGGGCTACTACCCCGGTCTTCCGGCGCGCACATAGCCTCGCTCGAGTATGCGAGCCGACAAGCCGAAAGAAGGGGTTTGATGTCCGATTTGACGGACTTCTCGACCAGCAACGGAGGGTTCCGGAGCGTCGTCGTGACCGCTGTCGAGATGTCGACCGCCGTCGGCACCGGCACCGATGCGACATGGAAGGGACTGCTCGCCGGAGAGACCGGGATCGCCAAGGTGCAGGACCCCGACTTCGAGCGTTTCCAGGTGCCCGTCGACATCGGCGGCCAGTTCAAGCTCGATCCGACCGAAGAGCTCAGCCGCGTCCAGAAGCGCCGCATGTCCTACGTCCAGCAGGTCGCCTATGTCATGGGCAAACGGATCTGGGACACCGCGGGCCGCCCGGAGGTCGATCCCGATCGACTCGGCGTCTGCATCGGCACCGGTCTCGGTGGCGCCGACACGATCATCGAGTCCAACGACCTGATGCGGGAATCGGGCTACCGCAAGGTGTCCCCTTTCGCGGTGCCCATGGCCATGCCGAATGGCGCCGCCGCGGTGGTCGGGCTGGAGCTCGGTGCGCGAGCCAGCGTGATCACACCCGTCTCGGCGTGCGCTTCGGGATGCGAGGCGCTGGTCCACGCGTGGCGCTCGATCATCCTGGGGGAAGCCGACATGATCGTGGCGGGCGGTGTGGAAGGCCGTATCAACCCGCTGGCGGTGGCCGGATTCGCGATGATGCGGGCATTGAGCACCCGGATCGACGAGCCCGAGCGCGCGTCGCGCCCGTTCGACCGTGACCGCGACGGTTTCGTCTTCGGCGAAGCCGCAGCGCTGTTCGTGCTGGAGTCCGAAGATCACGCGCGGGCGCGAGGCGCGAAGCCCATGGCTCGCCTGATGGGGGCAGGCCTGACCGCGGACGGCTACCACATGGTGCTCCCGCACCCGGAGGGCGCGGGAAACATTCGCGCGATGCGCCGCGCGCTGGAAACGGCAGGCGTGAGCGGCAAAGACATCGACCACGTCAACGCCCATGCGACGGCCACCTCGTTCGGCGACCTGGCGGAGGCCAAGGGGATCCGGGCGGCCGTGGGCGACCACCCCTCGGTCTACGCCCCCAAATCCGCGCTGGGGCACTCCGTAGGCGCGGTGGGCGCGGTCGAAGCCGCCTTGACCGTGCTCAGCGTGCGCGACGGTGTGGTGCCGCCCACCTTGAACCTCGACAACCAGGATCCCGAGATCGATCTCGACATCGTGCACGGCAGCGCGCGCACCCAGAACATCGAGTACGCGCTGAACAACTCGTACGGATTCGGCGGCCACAACGCGGCCGTGGTGTTCGGCCGCTGCTGACCGCGGCGACGCCCGGTGCGCCCGCCACTCATGCGTGGCGAGTTCGCCTGCCGGAATCCTCGCCGCCGGTTCGACCGGTCCCGCGACGCGCGCGTTTTCCACGGGCGATCTCCGTCGCGAGCGCGTCGAGCGGTTGAGCGAAATGGCGCATCGGGTCCGCCAGCCCGGTCAGCCAAGCCCGCGCGGCCTCGATACCGGCGGGGTCGAGGGCGTACAGCCGTCGTGTGCCTTCGGCGCGGACGTGTACCAGCCCGGCGTCGCGGAGCACCTTGAGGTGCTGGGAGACGCCGGGCTGGGAGATCCGCGTGCGCTGCTGCACGGCGGCGACCAGCGCGCCCGCGGGCTGCTCTTCGGCCGCCACCATTTCGAGAAGAAACCGGCGGACGGGGTCGCCGAGCGCCTCGAAGATCTTCGCCGGCGATCGATCCATCAGGACTCGGCGCCGTCCTCCGGGACGACCGTATAGAAGTCGATCGTCCGCCGCGCCGCCGAGTTCGCGGCGTCTGGATCGTCACCGTCACTTACGGCCGCCTCCGCCCAGCCGAGTGCCGCCGTCCGGACGAACGTCAGGCCCTCGGGTGTGGTCGGGAAGGCCAGCCCCTCGGCCGGGTCCACCGGATCTCCGCTCGACAAGTGCAACCCGAGACCCATGAGGGCGAGATCCCAGCCGACGCCCACCGCGCCCGGCCCGTATTGCGCCCAGAACTCGGGGGCGACCGGCGCCTCGTGCAGCAACTCCAATTCGGTGCCGTCCGCGGTCGGCGTGAGCACGAGGGTGAGCCAGGAGATCTGCGGTCCCATCTCCCAGGTCACGGCGAGCCGCTCCGGCGCGTCGCACTGTTGGACGACGCCGTTGGCGTTGCCTTCGAGCTGATAGCGCCCGCCGACCCGCAGATCACCGCTGATCGGCAGGAACCAGCGCGGAATCCGCTCGGCATCGGTGAGCGCGTCCCAGAGATCCGCTCGATCGGTCGGGTAGTTCCGACGGGCTACAGCTATTCGGGTGGGTACGCCGTCGCGGGATCCGGTGCGGACCTCGCGGGTCACGAGCCCGGCGATAGCGGCGGGATCGGTGAGCAACGCCATGACAACCTCCTTGATAAGTTTTGGCTTATATTAGCGGCGCGCGGCGTGACCGCAAGACCGGTGCGGCGCCACCCCGCGAGACCGGACGCGCGCCGCCCCGATCAGTCGTCTGGAGACAACCCCGCGATCGCGCGCAGCGCGGAGATCATTCCCGCGACCGGGATGCCGGGATCGATCGACCGGAACAGACCCAGCCCGACGCCGAGGGCCAGCACGGCGACGGCGGCTTCAGCCCGGGGCATCGGGGTGTCGAGATTGTCCGTCGCGCGCAAGGCGGCGCCGACCATGCCCACGATGTTGTCGAGCCGGGTCGCCAACTCGGCGCGCAGGTGCTCGTCGCGCCGAGCGTGCACGCTGAACTCCAGTTCGAGATGCGTCCAGTCGGGCTCGCCGACCACCCGTTCGGCCCATTCCGTCATCCGGAGCAGTCGCTGCGCGGCCGTCGGCGCGGCGATGATCTCGGCGACCTCCGTCGCCCGCTCAGCATGAATTTCGTCGAGCACCGCCAGACATAACTCGTCCTTGGTGCGGAAGTTCGAATACACCGCCCCTTTGGTGAAACCGGCGGCTTTCGCGACCTTGTCCAGTGTCGTGGCCTGAAAACCGTCCTCCAGAAAAAGCCGCTTGGCGGTCGCGATCAAAACAGCGCGCGTCCGCGCCTGGCTCTGCGCCCGGGTCGGACGGGAACGCCACGCCCCCGCGAGCCGCCGACACTCATCGCTATTCCCGGACAATTTCGACCCCTTACAGATACTCTCAGTATCCGATTCTAGATGCCAGGGGTATCCCAATCGCAGGAAGGATCGCATCGTGAGGAGCCGAATACTCAGATTGGCCACAGCTTTGACGGGAACCCTCCTCGTGGTCGGGGGTGGGGCCGTCGCCGCCCCACACGCATGGACGGAACCTGCCGCGGAAACCGTCGCCGGCGACGATTTCTACATCCCGCCTGCGGCACCGGCGGGCGCACCGGGCTCCATCATCCGCACCGAAGGGTCGCGGCTGGCGATCTCGGTCCCCGGCGTCCCAGGGCAGATCCCCGCGACGTCGACGCGCATCATGTACACCAGCAGCGATACCCACGGTGCCCGCACAGCGGTGACGGGAACCTATCTGGAACCGTCCCAGCCGTGGACCGGTCCGGGCGAACGACCGCTGATCTCCTACGCGGTCGGCACCAAGGGGCAAGGCGATCAGTGCGCGCCGTCGAAATTGCTGGCGCAATTCATCCAATACCAGCCCCCGTTCGACGTGATCGTCGAATACGACGTACTGGCGATCTACACGCTGCTGGCCCGCGGCATGTCGGTGATGGTGACCGACTACCACGGTCTGGGCACACCGGATGTGCACGACTACCTCAACCGCAAATCTCAGGCCTACGCGGTCCTCGACGCCGCGCGCGCGGCGCTGCAATTGCCGGGCACCAGCCTGAATCCCGGATCGCCGGTCATTCTGTACGGATACTCCCAGGGCGGCATGGCCTCCGCGGGCGCGGCCGAACTGCAGCCGAGCTACGCCCCCGATCTGAACGTGCGGGGCGCCTACGTCGGCGGGCCGGTGGTAGATGACGAGTACTTCATCGCCTTCAACGACGGACGAGCCCCGCTCGGACCCGCCTTCGCGTGGATCCTCAACGGCATCGCCGCCAATTACCCCGAGACCCGGCCGGTGCTCGACGCCGAACTCAACGACACCGGTAAGGCGATCATGCGCGAGTCGATGGACAAGTGCGCCGTGCCGCTGGGACTGGCCCAGCAGTTCCCGAATACCTCACAGTGGACCACCAGCGGGCAACCACTGACGGCGGTGATCGATCAGTCGCCGGTGTTGAAGGCGGCGTTCAACGACCAGCGGGTCGGCACGATGACCCCGGGAGTGCCCGTCCTCATCGCCTCGAACCAGGCCGACGAGGGCGCGCCGTACGTGCCCGTGCGCGAACTGGCCGCCGGATGGTGCGGCGGTGGCGCACCCGTCCAGCTGAATGCGAATGCCGAGCTACCCAGCGTCATCACCGGGTTGCGGGTTACCCACGTACTGGCGTTCTTCCCGTCGCTGGGGGCCTCGCAGGACTGGATGACCGAACGGCTCGCGGGCCAGCCCGCGCCGACCAACTGCGGAGCGCTGCCCTGATTTGCGAAAGCACGACCAACTCGGATACCGTCAGTATCTGAATCGGAGATTCGCGCGGCGCGCCGCGCACAGTAGTTCTGCTCGTAGTGCCGCGAACTTCGTGCACCTTGGTCGGCCGCGGTTCGGTTTTCACGACCGAGCCGCGGCCGACTGCCTGCCCGGAGGAGCACAGGCGTCCGCGCGGCAGGCGGAGCCTCACCCCACGGTCTCCCGGCGCCCCGGAGCCGGTGCATTGATTTGCAGAAAATTTGCTATTGATCTTCGCTAGCTGGGTCGAAATCGGGACGGAAAGGTGCGGATGTCGGAGTTGGCTCACCCCCGCCGACCTGAGCCACTCAGGTGTGCGCAACGGTGACACTCGGACGTCTGGCACGAGTCGACCCGCGTCGGATCCGGCAACTTCGACCGTCCGAAGGCCGGCTGTCGAACCTCGGCTGTCGAAATCCGCAGCGCTTCCAGACAGTCGACGTCACAGCGGCGAACAAGCACACCGTTGCCGATCCCGTCTACGCCACGCCGAACCGAACAGGCGACACACGCGAGACGGGTCCCGAAAACCTCCCCACCGATCGGGGGTCGGACCGTGTGCGCATGATGAGGATTGCCCGCTCAGGCAGCGGTTTCCACGGTTCACCACCACCTGGCGAACTTCCAGTTATCCTGGATTGGCGCGCATGGTTCAGGTGTTGTCCGCAGTCGGAACTGTCGGTTGAGTGTCGTCCTCACGGATCGGCGAGATGACTATGACGATCTTCGAGCACACGCGAGCCCGCGACCCCAAGCGGTACCTCTGGATTCTCGGCTTGATCGCCCCGGGTTGCGCACTGCTGCCTTCCACGTTGGTGGCACACACCGGACTGGAACTGTTCTGGTGGATCGGCCCGATCATCGTGCTGGTGGTGATCCCGTTGCTGGACTGGTTCATCGGCGACGACGGAAGCAACCCGCGCGACGAAGACTACGAAGCGCTGTCCAACGATCGTTATTACCGTTGGTGCACCTTTCTGTTCCTGCCGATGCAATTCATCGGCCTGCTCATCGCCGGCTATATGTGGGCCAGCCATGAGCTGAGCCTCGCCGACAAGCTCGGCTTGGCGGTCACTCTCGGCTTCGTTTCGGGTATCGGTATCAACGCCGCCCACGAACTCGGCCACCGCGCCGAACATCTCGAACGGTGGCTGGCCAAGATCGCGCTCGCGCAGTCCGGGTACGGACATTTCTTCGTCGAGCACAACCGCGGCCACCACGTTCGCGTCGCCACGCCCGAGGACCCGGCCAGCGCCCGCTTCGGCGAATCGCTGTGGCAGTTCCTGCCGCGCACGATGATGGGCGGGTTCCGGTCGGCACTGGCGCTGGAACGCACGCGCCTGGCCCGTAACGGCAAACGTTGGTTCAGTCCCGGTAACCATTTGTTGCAGGCCTGGGCGATGAGCGCGGTGCTGTTCGGCGGCCTGATCGTGACCTTCGGCCCCGTTATCACGCCGTACCTCGCCATCCAGGCGCTCATCGGCGCGGGCCTGCTGGAAACCGTCAACTACGTCGAACACTACGGACTGCTGCGTACCCGCCGACCCGACGGGCGTTACGCTCGCTGCTCGCCGCGCGACAGCTGGAACAGCGACCGCCTGGTCACCAACATCTTCCTGTTCCACCTCCAGCGCCACAGCGACCACCACGCCAACCCCGGCCGCCGCTATCAGACCCTGCGCAGCTGCGACGTGGCGCCGCAACTGCCCGCCGGCTACGCCACCATGGTCGTGCTCGCCGCGATCCCCCCGTTGTGGCGTGCGGTCATGGACCCCCGCGTCCTCGCCCACTACAACGGCGACATGACGCTCATCAACCTCAAGCTCCGCAGACGCAGGCTACCGCTGCCCATCCGGTACCCGCGCGATGACGTGCGATGGGCCGCGGACCCCGGCACGCACGGCATGAGCCCGTCGACCGGCGACGACGACCTGTTCCCCACGGAGGCGAATCGCTGATGCGGCCGCCGTCCGGCAGGCGAGGGTACGGATTCAGTGCGGCAGGCGCCGAGCGTCGGGTTTGAGACAGGTGAACTGCATGACGTCGGTATGCCCGCGGCGGAAGTACTCGGCGGAACCGGTCAGATACCGCATATAGGCGTTATAGGTGTCCCGCCCGGCGAGCTCGACAGCCCGGTCCCGGTTCTCGTGGAGGGCGTCGGCCCAGCAGTCCAGTGTCGTGGTGTAGTGCGGTCCCAGTGCCTGGATGTCGGCGACGGTGAATCCGGCGTCCTCGGCGTATTCGGTGACCCCTTTGGGATGATGACCGGTCGGCAGCGGAAGCTCGCCGCCGGGGAAGATGGTCTCGCGCAGAAATCGCAAGAACGCGAAGTCGTCGCTGGTGATCTGGGTACCGTGTGCCCGCAGATGTTCGCGGCTGTAGCTGACCACGGTCTGCAACAGCAGCACCCCGTCGGAGGGCATGATCCGGTAGGCGAAATCGAAGAACTCTCCGTAGCGGTCCACCGGCAGGTGTTCCAGCGCTCCGATGCAGACGATCCGGTCGGCGCGCCGGTCGAAGTCCTCCCAGCCCTGCACGCGCACCCCACCGTACGGACGGCCCCGGATCAGCCGGTCGACGAGCATGTCCCGCACGTATCGGTACTGGTTACGGCTGCGGGTCAGCCCGATCGTGTTCACCCCGTAGGTGTCCATGGCGCGCAGCATGGTGGAGCCCCAGCCACAACCGACGTCCAGCAGGGCCATTCCCGGCTGCAGATCGCACTTGGCCAAGGCCAGGTCGATCTTCGCCGTCTGGGCTTTTTCCAGGGTGTCGTCAGGATGGGACCAGAAAGCACAGCTGTAGGTGCGGGTCGGGTCGAGGAAGAGCCCGAAGAACTCGTCCGGCAACTCCTCGCGGGAGAGCACCTCGTGGTAAAGGGGGGCGTGAACACTCATGATGGCGGATCTTTCGCACGAACCGGCACTGCTTGTTCAGCGGAAGCCGCCGGGCGGCTTCCGGCCGGGTACGGACCACGATGTGAACGCACCGACCACGCGCTGCCGACGGGGACGACCACGCTGTTTCGCCGTGGCCGGCCTCGGCCGACACCTCTTCACGCTACCTCGCTCCACCAGAACACGTCCTAGAACGGTCCATCTCGGCAAACTCGAGGCCACTCGCGGCTCGCCCGACTCCCTGGGGCCGGATCGGGCGGCAAGGCAGCGCGCGGGCTTCGACCGGCAGCCCGATGCGGATGCCGGTGCGTCCGGGCCGCTGCCACCCCGGCCGCAGCTGTGAACGTGCCGCGCGAGGTTGTCAGGCCTGCTCGTACTGCGCGCAAGTGTCGGGCTGTTCCGCTCGCGACATCGGAAAGATGCCCAGTTGCCGTGCGAGTTCGGTGACCAATGACGCGCCGTGCCCGGCCGCGGCGGCGCCGAAGACGAATCGGTCGGGGCGCAGCACGAGGACGCCGCCGGGGCGCAGTCCGGCCTTGCCGAACCAGCTGGTCAGAGTGCCGGTGTGGTCTTCGATGTCGGTGACGTCGTCGCGGCCGTCGCCCGGTTTGCCCTGCGGGCGTCCACCGAGCGGATACACGGTGACGAAGGCGGCGTCGAGACCACGCAGGAATGTTAATTCCTCCGGCCCGAGGGCCCGGCGCGGATCGGTGCCGTAGCCCAGGACCGCGAATCCGATGCCCAGCGCCTCGTCCAAGCGCCGGTGACGTCCGTTGTAGTCGCGGATGTCCGGTTGCGGGGCAAGGGTTCCCTCGATACCACGCAGCACGCGCCGGGGCAGACCGAGATAGGCGCCGCGACGGAAGCGCGGCCGCGGTTTCATTTTCGCGCCGCGGATCCAGCCGCCGAGCCCCGGCACCCGCAGCGCGGTGGTGAGCCCGATGTCCCTGGCCGCCGCGAGCAGCCTGTTGTCGAGCGAGACGATCTGCTTGTTCAACACCGACAGATCGATCATCGCCTTCGCGTGCGGCCTCCGCTCGGACTCGTAGCTGTCCAGGATGTCCAGCGCCGCACCGTGTTCGATGATCGCGGTCAGCTTCCAGGACAGGTTGTCCGCATCGCGCACTCCGGAATTCATGCCTTGGCCGATGAACTGCGGGGTCATGTGCGCGGCGTCGCCCGCGACGAGGATCCGTCCGTCGCGCCAGCGATCGGCGACAACCGCGTTGAAGGTGTAGACGAGTTTGCGCAGTACCTCCACTTCGTCCGGGTCGATGAAGCGTGCGATGTAGCGGCGTACGGTCTCCGGGTCCTCCATCTCCGCTTTGGTCTGGGATTCCGACAGCATGAACTCGAACCGGTGATGCCGGTCCGGCTGCGGGCAGGACACGATCGGCAGTTCCGGGTCGCACACGAAGTTGAAATACGGCAGATGCCGGAACGCATCGACACCCTCACGGGCTCTCAGATCGACGACCAGCCACCGTTCCGGAAAACTGGTGCCGGACATCTCGATACCGAGCTTGGTGCGCACCACGCTCCGCCCGCCGTCGCAGCCGACCAGGAACTTCGCCCGCACCCGTTCGGCCGTGCGCGGATCGGTGTCCGCCGGGCGCTTGCCGTAGCCCGTACCCCGGCATTCGGCGTGCTCGACGTGCACCCCGTCGGCATCCTGGTCGAAGTCGACCGCCTCGCGACCGCGCCGCACCGTGACGTGCGGATAGCGGTCGAGTGCCCGTTCGAGCGTGTTCTCCAGATACGGCTGGTACAGGAAGTTGACCACGGGCCAGCCCAGCGGCCGGTCGGTCTGATGGAACTGCGCCAGCACCGAGCCGTCCCCGCGCACCCACTGCACGGTCGAATCGACGTTCATGTCCGCCGCCAATTCGTCCGCGGCCCCGGCGGTCTGGAAGACCCGCATGCCTTCGTCATCGGTATACACCGCGCGGGCCATCCCGTAGTACTCCGGCTCCCGTTCCAGCACCAGCACTCGCACCCCTCGCCGTCCCAGCAGGTTGGCCAGGGTCAAACCGGTCGGGCCGAGGCCGACCACCACCACATCGACATCGAACTCGCTCATCGCGACAGTCCTCCCGTCAGTTCGGCGACAGTGGGTTCCGGAGTCCTGAGGGTCCGCAGGGCTTGCCGGAACTGGGCGAACTTGTCCAGCACCGTCTCCCCCACCGTGGTGTGGCCCCAGATGCTGATGCCCTGATAGGTGCTCGGTTCCCAGGTCGATTCCAGTTCCGGGCCGATCACCACCGGATTCCAGCCGACCTCCAGCTCGAAACCGGACGGCGTCACGCAATAGAACGACAGTTCGCGATCGTTGGTGTGCTGGCCGACCGACCACGCCATCCGGAAACCCAGGTCGGTGACCCGGCCGAACGCGGCCAGCATGTCCTCCAGGCTCGCGGACTGGATATTGATGTGCTGCACCCGGGTCCGCAGCGGATCGATCTTCATCCCGCGCAGGTTCGCGATCGCGATCGAATGGTGACGCTCGTTCACTCGCAAGAACCGGATCTTCATCGTCAAGCCGGAGATGTTCTCGTCGATGTAGTCCGTCAACCGCGCGTCGAACACCGTGTCGTAGTAGCCGCGCATCGACTCCGGCTCACGGGAGACGATCGCCACGTGGCCCATCCCCGCCTCCCCGGTGACCCAGCCGGAACTGAGCATCCGCAAGGGTTCCGGACTGGTCACCGGCGTTGTGAAGATTTCGGTGGCGATGCCCTTGGGGCCGGGGAAGCGCCACAGGCGCTGCACGCCGCGCGCGGCCGCCTGCTCGGCGGTGCATTCCTCGATCGGCACGCCGCGGTCGCTGACCCGGGCAAGGATGCGGTCGAAGGTCTCGTGGTCGTCCACCTGCCAGCCCAGCGCGGTGACGTCCTCTGCCGTGCCGTGCCGGATGAGGAAGCGGCAGGCGTGGTCGTCCAGACGGAAGCGCAACACGTCGGTGTCCAGTTCGTCGACGTGCATCCCGATGGCCAATCCGCCGAACCGACGCCAGTCGGCCAGTCGCCGCGAATGCACGACGACATAGCCCAGATGCACCGCGCCGAACACCGACCCACCGGTTGCCCGGCCCGTGCGCTCGCTCATCACGCCGCTCCCAGGAACGCGACGGCCAGCGCGTTGAACAGCTCCGCGCGCTCCCACTGCACCCAGTGGCCGGTCTCCGCCGCCAGGTAAAGATCGCAGTTGGGCATCCGCTCGGCGAGCATGCGCCCACCGCCGGGCCGGTTCACCTTGTCCTCGGCGCCCCAGATCACCAGCGTCGGATTGCGCACGCCCGACAACCGGGCGTCGCGGGTGAAGTCCATCCGCCACAGCGTTCGCAATGCCGACGGTCCCGAGGGACGCCGCAAGGGCGGATCGGCGAGCACGTCGGGATCGAGACTGGCCCGATAACGGTCGTCGATGATCTCCTCGGTGACACCGCTGGCATCGTGAACCAGATACTCGCGGATGAACTCGGCCAGCTTGGCCCGGCTCGGGCCGTCACCGCCGTAATAGGACAGCAGTGACTGCAAGCCTTTGGTCGGCAACGCGCGCGTGGTGCCCACCCCACCGGGGCCCATGAGGATCAGCTTCCGCACCTTCTCGGGTCGGTCCATGGCCAACCGCAACGCCGCCGCTCCCCCATAGGAGTTGCCGATCAGGTGTGCGGAGTCGATATCGAGGGCGTCGAGCAACCCACCGACCGCCGCGGCCAAGTCGCCGAACGGATCGGACTGGTCGATCCGCTTGGTCGAGCGCCCGTAGCCGGGCATGTCCGGAACGATCACCCGGAAACGCCGGGCCAGCGCCTCGATGTTGCGGGAGTAGTTCGACCTGCCGCTGGCTCCAGGTCCGCCCCCGTGCAAGAGCACCACGGCGGCACCCGCGCCTGCTTCGCTGTAGAAGATGTCTCGATTGCCGACCCGGATCATCCGCCCGGTCTCGGCGGCACTGCCGATTGTCATCACTACCTCCCAGATCGTCGATCTGATGTAATCATCAGTTATGTAGAAATAGTCTGTCAAGCAAAAATGATGAAATCATCAGAATTGCTTGCGCAACGCCCCTGGAGTGCGCCAGAGTGAGGGTCCGGACCTCTTCGAGCCCGGTGGGCCCGGAGAAAGGACTGCTGGAACCCCATGAATCGCATCGACGTGCATCAGCACGTGATCCCGCCGGACTATGCCCAAGCGCTGCGGGCGCACGGTGTGACCGCCCCGGGCGGGCGTGCACTGCCCGAGTGGAGTCCCGAGGCGGCGCGTGCGTCGATGACGCGGGCCGGGATCGCTTCGGCGGTGCTGTCGGTGTCGACGCCCGGCACCACCTTCCTGGCCGACCCGGCACAGGCGGCCGCACTCGCCCGCTCGGTCAACGACTACACCGCCGCGCTGGCACAGGCCGAACCCGGCCGGTTCGGGTTCTTCGCCACCCTCGCCATGCCCGACGTCGCCGCGGCCGCCGACGAGGCTCGACGCGCCCTCGACGACCTGCGCGCCGACGGCGTCGTGCTGCTCGGCAACGCGGCGGGGACCTATCTCGGCGAGGACGGGCAGGACGACCTCTTCCGGGTGCTGGACCGGCGATCGGCCGTCGCGTTCGTCCACCCGGCGGACCTGCCCGCGCCCGCCGTGCCGGGCGTCGCGCCATTCGCCGCGGATTTCCTGCTCGACACCACCCGCGCGGCATACCTGCTCGTACGCAATGGCATTCGGCGGCGGTATCCCAACATCCGCTTCGTCCTCGCCCACGCAGGCGGGTTCGTCCCCTACGCCGCACACCGCATGGCACTGGCCATCTTCAACGACACCGGGCGCAGCCCGCTGGACATCCTGGACGACTTCGCCGGGTTCTATTTCGATACCGCGTTGTCGGCGAGCGCGGCGGCACTGCCGTCCCTGCTCGCGTTCGCCGAACCCGGGCACGTGCTCTACGGCAGCGACTGGCCCTTCGCGCCCGAACCCGCGGTCCACTATTTCAACGCCGGGCTCGACACTTTTCCCGGATGTGACGACAGCACGCGACGAAACATTCAGCGCGACAATGCCATCGCGCTCTTCCCCCGCTTCGGCGCGACCGCACCGGCGCCGGAGCCACCGCTGCTCGCCAGGGCACGGACGAGCCTTCGGCGCAAACTCTTTCGCAGCGTGGCGCGGGCGATCGCCCGGCGCTGAACCCGGCTTCGGCGCCGGCCGTCGCACCGATCCTTCGGTGTCGGATCATAGGCGCGTGCCGCTCCGGGCGTCGGGTGTCAACCGCGAAGTCGTTCGAACTCCGTCGCACAGTGAGCGGAGAAGACCGTCACCGCGTCGCCGTTGTCGTGGACGAGTTCCCGTAGCCGCTGCTGATTCTTGATGCGGGACTGTCGCCGAGTGTCCACGTACCACTGGAAGATTCGCGCGCCCAACGGCATCGACGGCTTCGCACGCATCTGCCCGTGATAGGTATATGCGTCACCGGCGTGCAACAGCCAGCCGTTTCCGGTGTCGACAGCGACGCCGACATGACCGCGCGTGTGTCCGGCCAGCGGAACCATGAGGATTTCCGGCGGCAGCCCCCGCAGTTCACGCACCGCCTGGAACCCGAACCAGCGCTCCGCGTCGCTGTCGGTTTCGTCGTACACCGACCACTCGGGTCCGTGCTCGAATTGCACCGGCCGATACCGCAACTTCTCGCGCCTGCCGAAGGGGCCCGCGACGGCATCGAGTTCCGCCCGGTGCACATGCACGGTGGCCTGCGGGAAATCGGCGAGGCCACCGGCGTGATCGAGATCGAGGTGCGTGACGATGACGTCGCGGACGTCGTCGCGGGAAAAGTCCAGCGCCTCGATCTGCCGTGCGATCGGCTGGTCGAGAACCGGATTCGATTGCCGGATGAGTTGACGCCCCACCCAGACATCCGGCCGCGACAGCGCCTGCTCGCCGTAACCTGTGTCGACCAGGACCAATCCAGCGGAGTGCTCGATCAACAAACAGTGGCAAGCTCCGGCGGCCGTACGCCGAAACCCCGGCCGGCCGTCGAACAAACGGCCTCCGAAGGGACGAGTTCCCCCTGCATCCAGATGATGGACACGCACCAGTCCGCTCCTATCCGCGCCGTCCGGCCAGCCACGCTACACGCTGACGCTTCCGGACGCGATAGATACCGGCGGAGCTCGTGATACCAAGTGCGCGAACGCATTCGACCCGGGAGACCATGCGGCGGGAGCACGAGAGCACTCCCGCCGCGGACCTCGTCAGGCGATCTTCAAGGTGCCTCCGTCGATGACGTAGTCCGCACCGACGATATTCGCGGCTTTCGGTGACGCGAGGAAGGCGACGAGAGCGGCGACCTCCTCCGGCTCGCTGATCCGGCCGGAGGCGATGCCGAACTGCTCGGGCACGGCCGCGAGCAGTTCCTCCTGCGAAAGCCCCTGCGCGGCAGCGAACTTGGCGCCGACGCCGTCGGGTCCACGCCACAGCGGCGTGCCGACCACGCCGGGAGAGACGGTGTTGACCCGCACTCCGCGCGGCCCGAACTCCTCGCTGAGCCGCTTGGTGAGCGCGGTCAACGCGGCCTTGGCCTCGCTGTAACCGACCGGGCCCGCGGCGGGCAGATGCTTGTTGATCGATGAGATGGTGACGATCGAGCCGCGCCGTTCCAGCAGGCTGGGCAGGGCCGCACGGGTGACCCAGATCGCGCTGAACAGATTCAGGTCGAACAGCTCGCGCCACTGCGCGTCCTCGACCTCGAGGAATCCGCCCAACTCCAAGCGCGCGGCGTTCACCGCGCCGACGTTGTTGATCACGATATCGACGCCGCCCAGTTCTTCGAGGGCGGCATCGATCAACCGAGTCGCCCCCTCGGAAGTGGAGAGGTCGACGGGAACGGCCGCGACACTGGCCTTTTCGAGCTCGGGGGTGATGGTGCGCGCGGCGCCGACCACCCGGACACCTTCGGCGGTCAATGCCTCCGCCACCGCGAGGCCGATGCCGCGACTGGCGCCGGTGACGACGGCGGTCTTGCCGGACAGTTCGAGATCCATGAGGGAACCTTTCTTTCTTGAATTACAGGTCAATAATGTGGGCAGCAAGCGGGCCGACGGTCGGGCATCGGAATTCAAAGGCTGGTCAGAGCGGTATCGATGACGCGATGCAACGTGGGCGCATCGTAGGTCTTGGCCATCACTCGCAGGCCGACGATGGTGTTCATCAAGAATTCGGCCGCCGCCCGAGGGTCGGCCTCGGCGCGCACGTCACCGTCGCGCCGCCCCTGATCGATGCGAGCCTCCAACGCTCCGATCACGCGGTCCTGCATGGCGCGGACCGCGCGGGTGATCTCCGGGTCGTGTCCGCCCAGTTCCATGGCGGTGTTCACCGCCAAGCAGCCGCGCCGAACCGGCTGGGCCAGGTCGGAATCCACCAGACCGCACAGGAACGTGGCCAGACAGTCGCGAGTGGAACCCGGGCGGGACAGGATCTCGGCGGCCAGCTCGGCACCGAGCCGGTCGTAGCGATTCAAAGCCTGGTCGAACAACGCGCGTTTGCTACCGAAAGCGTGGTAGAGACTCCCCTTGCCGACCCCGGTGGCCTCGGCCAGCTGCGCGGGCGAGGTGTTGGCGTACCCATGGGTCCAGAACGCCTCCATGGCCCGCTCCACCACCGTGTCCGGATCGAAGTTGCGCGGCCTGCCCATGATCCGAACCGTAATAGTTTTCGACCGGCAGGTCAAGAAAGCGTGTGATTCGGCGCCTCTCCGGCGCGCATGCCGGGCCATCGGCCATGAGATCGGGGCGATCCTAAAGCTTCCGATCGATTCGTCGCGGCTCGATACTTCCGGCATGCATGCGACGACCACCGGCGGCCGGATCAGGCCGGACGGCGGTGCGGGACTGGCGCCGAGTTGAGTCACTCACCGCAATCCTCGGTCACCCGCCCACCGGTCATCCGCGATCGGGCTGCCGCTCTCTGGTGCTGCCTGGGGGCGGGCTTCGCGACGCTGCTCGACTCGGCCGCGGTCGCTTTCACGGCGCCGGACGTGCGGTCGACGCTCGGTCTGGCGAACTCGGACGTGCAGTGGTATCTGGCGTCGTACTCGCTGACCTTCGGCCTCGGGCTCGCCCCCGCCGGGCGGCTCGGCGACGCGTACGGCCGCCGCAACCTGTTCGTCGCCGGACTCGGGCTGTTCCTCGTGGGCGCCGTCCTCTCCGCGTTCGCCCCCGGCGCGTGGCCGCTGATCGCGGGCCGGTTGGTGCAGGGTTTCGGCGCGGGGGTGATCAGCGCGCAGGTACTCGGCGTCATCCAGGACGTCTTCACCGGAGCCGCCCGCCTGCGCGCTCTCGCGGCGTACACCACCGCGGGCGCGCTGGCCGCGATCGCCGGGCCGGTCCTCGCCGGAACGGCACTCTGGATGCTGCCGCCGGATCTGGGCTGGCGCGCCGTACTGGTGCTGCCCGTGCCGTTCACGCTCGCGACGGTCGCGCTCGGCCTCCGCGGGCTCCCTCGCGACGTCCGTGGGCGCCGCTCGACCGATCTGGACCTTCCAGGGATCGCGGCGCTCGGGCTGCTCGTCGTCATCGTCACGATCCCCGTCATCGATCCGGGTCTCCCCGCGCCAGCGGTCGCCGCCATCGTCGTCGCGAGCGGCCTTCTCGTCATCGGACTGGCCCTCTGGGAGCGTGCATACGCCCGCCGCGGCCGTCTGCCGCTGTTCGCGCCGCCCTTGATGCGCTCCCGGGGCTACGTCACGGGAAATGTGGTGGCGCTGCTGTGGTTCGGATCGATGCTCGCGTTCACCACGGTGAAGACGGTGTACTTCCTCCAGGTCCACAAGATCCCCGCGCTGGTGGTCGCGCTGGCACTGATTCCCTCCGCGCTGGCCCGGATCTTCGCGGCGCGTTGGGGGCAACGGCTTTTCGCGGTCCACGGGTCCGTGGTCGTCGCCTACGGGCTCGTCGTCCAAACCGCCTGCATGGCGGCGACCGCCGCCACGACACTGTTCCTGGACGGGTGGACTCTGTTCCTCGTGCTGGCCGCGATCCAAGTCGCCTGCGGTCTCACCAGCGGTGTGGTGGAGCCGCCGCTGCGGGCGGTGACGTTGGCGTTCTCACCCTCGTCGTTGCACGGGGTGGCCGCGTCCTTCCTGCAGTTGACGCAGCGACTGTCGGCCACGTTCTGCATCGCCCTCACCACCGGCGTACTACTGGCATTCGGTGGAGCCGCGTCGTCGGCGTCACTGGGCTGGGCGGTGCTGCTGTGCTTCGCGGCCTCGGCCCTGGCGACAGTGGCGGCGTTCGCACCCGACTTCCGCACCGGCGCGAATACGCAGCAGACGTCGATGGTTTCGACACACGCGCGATGACCCGCCCGAGCCTCCACGCGGGTCGATGCGTCGGAATCGCGGTGAGCGCAACCCGTGTCGGGTGATCGTGCGCCTCGCTAACGTTCTCTCGTCGGACGCTGTTGTGGAGGAGTGCGCGGTGACCACTGATTCGATTGTCGACGTCGATACCTCGCTACACCCGCTCGACGACCCGGTGCGGGCGTCGCTGCGTGGCGAACACCGCCGGTTCGCCGGCTGGGTGGGCCGGATCGGCCGCTACGACCCGGAGGTCGCCAGGTTCGTCGGCCACCCGCCGGTGCTGGACGAACGAGACTGGGCCGACCTGGCCACACTTCTCGGGCCGGGTGGCAGCACCGCGTTGCGCGGCTACGGCCACGTGCCGCCCGAGGGCTGGACGGTCCTGAACCAAATGGACTCGGTGCAGATGGACGGCACCGCCCTGCGCGTCGCCCACGACCCGGAACTGGAACCGCTGACCGCGGCGGACGTGCCCGAGATCCTCGAGCTGATCGCTCGCACCCAACCCGGCCCATTCGCTCCGCGCACCATCGAGATGGGCACGTATCTGGGGCTGCGGGTCGACGGCACGCTGGTGGCGATGGCCGGAGAGCGCATGCACCCGCCGGGCTGGACCGAGATCAGCGCCGTGTGCACCGACGGCGGATTCCGTGGCCGCGGCTTCGCCACGCGCCTGGTCCGCGCGGTCGGCGCGGGCATCCGCGCGCGGGGTGAGACACCGTTTCTGCACGCTTCCGCCGGCAATACGTCGGCGATCCATTTGTACGAGACGCTGGGATTCACGCTGCGCAAACGTTCGAAATTGACTGTCGTGCAGGCCCCTGCGCAGTCGTCGCCCACGAGTGTCATGGTTTGACGCACCACGTCGGGGGGTGATCAGTTCACGCTTTGTTAGAGATGCGTTTACAAATATTCATGCCCGGGCAGAACCTCGCGGATGCGAATGTCTCGCGGGGCATGACTGTCTCGAATTGCTCGCGCTGCGAAGGGCGACAGACCTGGGTATGCTCCCCTCGTTAGTCGAATTACGCTGCGGTCGAACACTTTTGGCAGACCGGTCGGTATGACGGCCGGGTTCGGCCGTGGCGCCGAATGCCGGCGGCGTAAGCAGGGGAGCTCAGAAGTGTCGAGGTGGCACCGGGTACACGGATCGCCAGGATTCACGATCCGGTCGGCAGGCCTGCGACTATTTTCACCCACTGCGTGTCGTCGGTCTCTCGCACACGCTTTCCTTCGGTAGCCGACCCGGCTATTCCGCGCAGGGCCGGATTCGCGTACGCCAGAGAAGTCGTGCGGATTCCGCTCTCGATCGTGCATTTCCTTTCCAGGAGCCTGTCTTGACTGATCCCTCGTCTCTTGCGCTGCCCTTCGATCGCCACGGTGCGCGCGGGTGAAGCTGTATTCGAACGAGTTCGCGGCCGACCCGCACGCCGCATACCGGCGGATGCGCAGCGATCACGGCCCGCTCGTCCCGGTCGAAGTAGCGCCGGAGGTGCCCGCGACATTGATCATCGATTACCGCACGGCATTGGACGTGCTCACCGACGCCGTGCATTTCTCGGCCGATCCCAGCGAATGGGAACAGAACGTGCCGGAAGGATGTCCGCTGCCGTGGGCGATGCGCTGGCGGCCGGACGCGTCGCGGACGGCGGGAGAGGAGCATGCTCGCTACCGGAACGCCGTCACCGGCAGCCTCGATCGCATCGACCTGCACACGCTGCGCGACACCGTGGAACGCACCGCGCTGTCGCTGATCAACGGTTTCTGCGCGGCCGGTTCGGCGGATCTGCTCAGCCAGTACGCGATCCCGCTCACCGTCAGGGTGCTGGAAGAGGTATTGGGATTCCCGCCGGAGGTCCGGCAGAACGCCTACACGGCGATGATGAGCCTGCGCGACGCCGCCGACGAGGCCTCGGCGGAGGCGAGCCATCGAACGCTCGCCGCGGCGATGCTCGAGGTGATCTCGGCCAAACGCGCGGCGCCCGCGGCGGATGTGGCGTCCTGGCTGGTACAGCATCCGGCTCGGTTGAGCGAAACCGAACTCGTGCAGCAGATGGCCTCGTTGTACACCACGGGCGCAGAACCGACGTGGAACCTCATCGCGGTCACCGTGCTGTTGCTGATGACCGATGAACGATTCGGCGGCGAACTGCTCGGCGGAGCGCTGTCCACCCGGGACGCCATCGACGAGGTGCTGTTCACCGATCCTCCCACTGCGAATTCCTGCGTGCGATACCCGAACCAGCCGCAGATCGTCGGGAATGTGTGGCTGCCCCAGCACCAACCGGTGTTGATCGGTTTGGCGGCGTGCAACAACGATCCCGCGGCGGTGGCAGGCGAGCGCCAGGGCAACCGGTCACACCTGGCCTGGGGCGCCGGGCCACACACCTGTCCCGCCCAGTCGGTCGCCATGGTCATCGTCCAGGAAGCGCTCGACCAACTGCTGGACGCCCTTCCAGAGATCCGGCTGTCGGTGCCCGCCGACCAGCTGGAGTGGCTGCCGAGCTCCTTCCACCGCGCACCGGCGGCCGTTCCGGTGACCTTTCCGGCGTCTCCACCCCTGGCGTTCGGTTGACAGCGACGGGGCGGGTCGCGGTGCGAGGCAACGCACCTCGACTATCCACCGAGCGTCTAAAACAATTAGCCATTTGTAAAATAATGACCTAATCTGGGTATGTGGCGACACACCGCACACCTGATCCCGCTCACCGCGTCCGCGACGCCGAACGCACCAAACGCTGCCTGCTGGAGGCCGCTTTGGAGGAGTTCGCCGCCAAGGGCTACGCCGGTGCACGGGTGGGTGACATCGCCCAGCGGGCCGGTGTCAACAAGCAGTTGATCACCTACTACTTCGGCGGCAAGGAAGGTCTCTACCGGGCGCTCCAGCAGAACTGGCTGGAGCGCGAGGCCGCCTTCAGCGATCCGGCGCTGCCGTTGGCGGAGGTGGTCACGAACTATCTCCGCGACGGTCTGCGCGACCCCCGCGGCATCCGCTTGCTCATGTGGCGGGGATTGTCCGATGCCGCGCCTTCCGGTACGCACCCGATCTCCGAGACCGACATCGCCGAGACCACGCGCCGGCAAGAGCGCGGCGAGGTCGCCGCCGACCTCGACCCGGCCGCGTTCCAGCTCGCGGTGATGGGGATGGTCATCGCCCCACTGCTGCTGCCGGTCCAGGTTCGCGAACTGTTCGGCGTGGAGGCCCAGACCGCCGAATTCGAGCAGCGCTACGGCGAACAGTTGCGCCGCATTCTCGCCCATCTCACCGATTCCCGCTCCGAAGGAGATATTTCATGACCTACCTCGTCACCGGCGTTCGCGGTCTCGTCGGCCGGACCGTCGTCGACCAGCTGCGCGCGGCCGGAAAACCGGTGCGCGCGGCCAGCTCTCGCCCCGCCGAGACCACCGTGCCGGACGATATCGAACTCGTCGGACTCGACCTGACCGACCCGGAATCGGTCACCGCCGCGCTCGCGGGTGTGGACAAGGTCTTCTGCTACGCCGCCGCGGAAGGCATCGGCAACTTCATCGACGCCGCCGAGGCCGCCGGTGTCGCCCACGTCGTGCTGCTGTCGTCCATCGCGGCCGAGAACGACCAGAATCCCATCGGCGCAAGGCATCTCGCGGTCGAGAACCCGCTGCGCGCATCCGGCCTGCCGCTGACCGTCCTGCGGCCGGGAGCCTTCGCCGCCAACGCCCGCACTTGGTTTCCCACCATCCAGGCCGAGCGCGTCGTCCGCGTCCCCTTCCCCGACCTGCACCTGACCCCCATCCACGAGGCCGATATCGCCGACGCGGCCATCGCGGCGCTCGACGACCCCTCCCACGCGGGCAAGACCTACCCGCTCACCGGCCCCGAATCCCTGTCACACCACCAGCAGGTCGCCGCCATCGCCGCCGCCCTGGGCGAGCCGGTCCGACTGATCGAACTGACCTATGAGGAAGCAGCCGACGTCTACTACCGCCCCGTCCTCGACATGTGGGCGAAGGCCGGCTCGGAACCGAGCCCGGTCGGCCCCACTTCCGAGTCGGTCACCGGCATACCCGCCCGCACCTTCGCCCAATGGGCCGTAGACCATGTGGACGACTACCGCTGACCGCCCACCCCTCCCCCACCGGCGATCCACCCCGGCCAGCCCAACACTTCAACCCCCTCTGACCAGCCGATTAGCACCCCTCCAGCCTCGTGCGGTAATCTCTTCGAGCGCCCGCACAGCGGACGCAACGGGCTGTGGCGCAGTTTGGTAGCGCACTTGACTGGGGGTCAAGTGGTCGCAGGTTCAAATCCTGTCAGCCCGACAGACGAGAAAGCCCCTCTGACCAGCGTCGGAGGGGCCTTTCTCATTTTCCGACTACCCGCAGAGCGGGACCAGAACGGGACCGCAGATGCTCGGAGAGCTTGTCACCAGCCCCGGTGATCTCCCGCCGATCCGGGTGGAGGTACCGCTCCGTCGTCCGGCTATCGGCATGTCCGGCGATCTTCTGGAGCACGTGCAGGCTCACCCCCGCATCGGCCATCCAGGTCAGTCCGGTGTGCCGTAGATCGTGCCGACGTAGATGCTCGTAACCGAGCTTGGTCACGACCTCATCCCAGTGCGTGGCATCGCGAAGCACGCCGGTCGCGATCCGTCCTCCGCGCGGGCCGCGGAACAACCGGGCATCGGGCTTGTCGGTGCCGACGCTCGCGATGCGCTGGGCTACCAGTTGCCGAACTTCTTCGATCAGCGGAACGTACCGCGCACGGTTGCCCTTGGTGCCCTTGTCCTCCATGCCGCCCGGTCCGGGTGTGGTCTGCCGCCGCACTCGCCAAGTCCAGGTTTCGGTGTCGATGTCGCCCACGCGGCAGCCGGACACCTCGCCGATACGGGACGCGGTGCACGCGGCGAAGATCACCACATCGGCCCAGCCCCGGTAGTGATCTGCCGAACGATTCACCAGGGCATCGGCCAGCGTCACAAGCGCCGACCAGTTGGGCAGCGCCAGCGACCGCGGATCATCGAGTTCGTCCTCGATCTGCTGATAGAGCTTCTGCCAGCCGCGCACCCGCGCCGGGTTCGTCTCCCGAATCTCGTCCCGTACAGCCTGTTCCATCACCCGCACCAGCACCGCGAGACTGTTCTTCACCGTCGACTTACCAGCACCGTCGTTGATCCAGCCAACCACCGCGCGATCCACCGCACCATTGGTCAGCATGGCCACCGGGAGATGCCCCAGCGTCGGAACCACGCGCTTGCGCCAGCCAGCCATGTAGGGGTCGGTGGTCTTCTTCTCCAGACCCCGCAACGCCAACTCCATGTTTGCCTCGCCGTAGTCCGCCAAGCGCATCGTCGCCGTCTTCGGGTCGATCCCCTGGGCCGCCTTCCGCTCCAGACGGGCAATCCACGCCTCTGCCTCCTCCCGAGTCTCGAACGGCTCCGAGACGGAGGGGCGCTTCTTTGTCACCGGATCAGTCCAGCGGACCCGCGCTTTGAACGGACGCCGACCGTAGTCCGACCGCTCTTCGATGTCGGACGAAAGTCGCACTCCAACAGGTATATTCGCCTGCTCAGCCATTACGCCGCCGCCTGGGATGGATCAGTACGCCGACCCTGCAACCACACCTCGATGTCTTCCGCCGCGTACTTCACCACCCGCGGAGAGACCCGCACGAACGCAGGGCCGCACGGAGGATTTGCGGTACGCCACCGCCGAAGACTCGACGGATCAATGCCGAGCAGCAATGCCAGCTCCGCCGTCGAATACCATTTGCCGTCAACCAGCCGTGTATCCATCACCCCTCCTCATGCAGCCTGTTGGATTTCCGAAGGTTGTTGTGCCCCAGGTGGACTGGCCGCGAGTAGCGCTCTTTCGTACTCGGCGCGCCAGGTGATGCGCTGAGACACCGCCGCCATGATCAGGTGATCGCGGGGCGGGACGTTCTTGTCGCCCGGTTCCACGGGCGTGACGATCAGGTGCGAACGATCCGGTTTGACGATCCCGATCGCAGCGAGGGTTTGCCGAACGAACTCGGCGCGATCGGCCTTGTGGTCGGGGAGGGTCTTGTTCGACCAGCGACGCGACACCAGCACCCGCCGACCGGGCAGGCCCAACGTGTCGCGGCGGTGGGCTTTGCCCTTGCAGCGGCCCGGCTGGGTCTTGACGGTGGCACCTTTGGGGACGATGCCGTAGCGCAGCCACACCGCACAGCGCGGCGAACACGGGGTGTGCTGGAGTTCGGCGTGGAGCCGGTCGTAGTGTTCGGCGGCGCGGCGGGACTTCGGTTCGATGATTTCGGCGATGCTCTTGGTGAGGTATTTGGTCAGGTATCGCACCTTCTGGTCGGCTTCGGGAGTGCCGCCCAGCACGCCGACCGGCTTGACCTGGACTCCGAAGCGGACCACATGGGCGGGCTCCAGTTCGTCCACCGAGTCCATCGTGTCCAGCGCCTTATCCCACCCGGTCAACGGCTGCCCGGTATCGGGATCGATGAAAGTGCCGGCCTTTGCATCCCACACCGGCATCCGGGAACCGGTGTAGACCTCACGGTCATGATGGGGCCACCACACCTGGTGATACGTCGCCGCGGTGACTGCCCGGAACACTGCGTGCGGGATCGATCCCCGGATCGCGATGTGCAGGTGTGGGGCACCGCGTTTCTGGGGTTCGACGGTGGCGAAGTACTGCACGTCCCAGCCGACCGCGCGGCGCAAGTTCTGTATCCACCGGTCGAACAACGCGGAGAAGTGCACGATGTCCCGCGCGGCACGGGTGTAGTCGTAGGTGTCCGGGTCGCGGGGTGAGCCGTCACCGCAGACGCGGCCCTTGGAGTCGATCGCGCCGTCGGAGTGCACCGACCCGTAGGAAGGCAGGGTGAGGGTCACGAACGTCGACGGCCGGTAGCGGCCCGCGTACTCGCGCCCGATGGTGGTCTTGGTGACCTTCATTCGGGGCAGGTCGGGTACATCTTGGCGGCGGCTGGTGGAGCGCTTGCGCCGATCCTTGCGCGATGCGTCCAGCTCCGGCAGACGGCCGCGGAACCCTGACTCGCGCAATTCTTTGTCGATGTCGGCTACGTCTTCGGCGGCGTCGTTCATTCGCTGCTGGTCGCCGTCTTCTTTCGCGGCCTGGTAGGCAGCGAACAGGTCCGAGCGTGTCTCGATCAGCTTCTTCTGCTGCTGGGTGGGCGTGCGCTTGTCGGCGACCGGTTCGGCGTCCATGTGCCAGCCCTCATGGCACTGCGTCATCCGCAGATACCGAGCCTTCTCCGCGCAGGCCGGGCAGACCGATTCGATGGTGGACTTGCACGGTGCGCCGATGTACTCCACCCGCAGCGCTTTCGGGTCTTCGGCGCGCATCGGAACCGGGCGACGGCAGACGTGCTGCTCATCGGCTACCGCGTGAGCGACATCCCGGAAATCCGGCAGGCTACGGCGCTGTGCCGCGGTCTGCCGGATCGGGACCACCGAGTCAGTGTCAGTGGTGGTGGGTTCCATCTACGCCGCCTTCGGCCTGATCCAGTGATCCACCCGAGGCAGGATCACCGTTTCCGCAAGCGAGTCCGAGCGGCGGAACGCCAACTCAACGGTGCCAGGGCCGATGATGGTGGCCCGGCAGTCCAACACGCCGAAGGCGTGCGCCAACTGCGTGACCCGATTCTCGAAGTCCGCCGGGCAGTGCCCATCGAGCATCCGCACCCGCACCCGATCCGTCGCCGGACCGATCTCCACCCCGAGCAGGCGGGGGATAAATGTGCGGTCGCCGCGGTCGATGCTCAGGTGGCAGGCCCGCATCAGCTTGACCCACCGCCGCCGGTAGCGGTGCCAGGTCAGGAACCGGACACGCGCGCGGCGGGTGACCCAGCGGTCGAACGCCTCGGGGCGGGCGCGCTGCCACCACAGCAGGCCCGCGACGGACACCCCGGCAGCCGCGAGCCCCACCGGCCACCCCCACAGCGCCCAGGCGGTGACGACGAGGGCGAGGGGGAGGGAAATCATCGGGAACAGCAGCAGCCACCACAGGCCGACCAGGGTTGCCGCCGCCAGGTTGAGCAGGCCGAGTGCGAACAGGTCGAACGCGTCCATGCGGGTGTCCTTGCGGATTTGAACGGTTTTGGTGGTCATCGGTCCGCCTTTCCGGTGGAGGGGTCGAACAGGCTCATCTGGTCGGGGCACTCCCAGCGCGGCAGGTCCCTGGCCTGGCTGCGGGTGCGACGCCGCCGCTTGGACTTGGTGACCTGTTCGGCCGCGGCCACCACGATCGGATTCGTTTGCCGTCCAGCGCCTTTGGAGGTGTCGTTGGTCATGCCGCCCACCCCGAATCCTCGCCGTTGTCGTCGTCGTAGTCGCTGACGTCCCAGCCCGGCAGCTCGCCGGTTTCGACCAGCAGAGCCACCGCGACCGCCAGCGAATTGCGTCCGGCGCGTTCGAGCTGGCAGCGCCGCCGCGCCCGCACGTGAACCACCGCGTCCGCCTCGAAGGTGTCGACCGAGTTCCTCATGCCGCCACCGGCCCTTCCGTGTCGGTGCCCTCACCCAGGTCATCGGGATCGAACCCGGAGTAGTCCTCAGCGGGGCCGGTGATCTGCGGTGCCGGGGAGTAGGCATCCACGATCGCGTCGATGTCGTCGTCGGAGACGAAGTACGCCCGTACCCGTACGAACTCGCTGGTGCCGTCTTCGCCGACGTAGCCGACACCCGGTGTGAGGTCGGAGATTTCGTCGCAGCGTGCGCCGCGGTCGCGTGCGCCTTGGCCGTGAACCATGGCGCTCTGGGTGGGTTCGTCCAGCCGCAGGCCGATGCGGACGGGGAACAGTTGCCGGTTGGGCATCGTCTCCTTGGACGGGTCCTGCAACGCCGCGATCACCGACACCGCCGCCGCACGCCCCTGCGACAACAACAGCCCCGTCAGACGCCGGAACTCCTGCTGTTCATCGCGGGTGGCGTACGACGACAGCGACGCCGCTTCATCGATGATGATCAGAATCAGCGGCTCATCGGTGCTGGGCACGATCTTGCGCAGGCCCGCCGCCCGCATCCTGGCGAGCCGTTCGCGCATCAGCTCGACGGCTTCGGCGAGCATGGCAAGGATGGTGGTGTTGTCGGTGGCGAAGCGGACGAACAACCGGTTTTCGCCCTTGCCGAACTCCGCGCCGCCCTTCGGGTCGGCCAGGTACAGGTCCACCAATCCGGCTTTGATGGCGGGGCCGAGTGCGGCGATGATCGACCACAGCACCGAGCCTTTACCCGAACCCGTGGCACCGGCGAGCAGGATGTGTCCGTAGAGCACCCGTACCCGCCAGGTGTCGAAGTCTTCGGTTACGCCGACCGGGACCGCTTCCAGGTCCACCCCCGCGGCGGAGACCGAGCCCGGCAGGGTGGCGGTGTCGGCCAAGGTGTCGAACACACGCAGCTCGAGACGGACCACCCCCGGGTGCGGGAAAACCACCCGCACCTCTGGTACACCGAGGACCTGGCACAGTGCGTCGCGGGTTTCGTCCTTGGACCAGTCGTTGCGGGTCTGCCCCGACAGCATCAACAGATCCACTTGAAGCCCGTAGTCGGTGTACACCCAGTCCTCCAGCACCGGGAAACCGGTCTCGACCGACCCGAGCTTCAGCGCCAGGAACATGCGCGGACGCTGCTCGGGATCAGCGATCACCAACACCGCCGTCCGCAGCTCCACCGGAGCAGCCGCGACAGCCTCACGGACACCACCAGCCGGTTGCATCTCCCCGCCGCACGCCGCGATCGACCGCAGCCACCACCACGCTGACGCCCCCGTGCACATCCCGCTGGCGAGCATGACCGTTCCCGCGATGCTCATCAGAACCCCTGACCTTCCCGGCCGCGCTCCAGCTCGCAGAACAGGCGGCACCCCTCCGGAGCCGGGGACGACACCGGAGCCTTATCGACCTCAGGCCGACCGAGAGCGGCGTCCTCGCAGAACATCACGCACCCGACCGGGGCCGGAGCCGGACCCGCAGTCGTGGAGGCGACGACCGAGGACGACGCAGCCGGGACCAGCGGGGCCGCAGTATCAGGTGTCTGATCGACCAGCACACCGACACCGGCCAGCACGCTCACCAGCGCCGAAACACCCGTCGCCACAGCAGGAACGGTTACAGAGAAACTCATTTCAACCCCCAACAGGGACAGCGATCGGCAGCATGGTCTGGACCGGTCGCGAAGAACGAACAGGAAGTTGCACCGGTGCGTCAGGCACCGGGCGAAGCTCAGCCACCCGCACCGGCTCAGGCACCGGCAACGGGACAGGCGCGGGCTCAGGGACAGACACCGGCACCGGCTCAGGCTCGGGTTCGGCCGTTGCCTGCTCTGTGGCAGGCTCGACCACGGGAGCTGGAGCCGGTTCGGGTGCCGAATCTCGTTGTGCCGCACGGATCAGCAGCGCCAACCCGTGTGTGTCGGCCAGCAGGGAAATCGGGGCGATCGCAGCCACCAGCGCCGAGGCCCACCACGGCAGTTCTCGACCGGCCGCGACCGCGTGCAGCGAGTTGCCCGCCACCGACACCACCGAGCCGATCACCAGGACGGTGACGAAGAACCGGCGTTCCGGAGCGTTGGCCAGGACCAGCACTCCGAACGTCGCGAGCAGGATCGTGCCGTCCACGATCAGCGGGAACAGCCACGCATCCCGCGCCGGAATGTGCGCCAGAACCGCGAGATCCTTCAGCGTCGCGAACGACAACCGGAACGCCGCCGCTCCGACCGCGATGATGATGACCACGGCGGACCAGCGCGCAAGACGCATCCCCGCCGACTGATCCGCCGTATTCATCGTCAGGCCGCCTTGTCCGACGATGCCGCCGCAGCCTCGACCGCATCGTGCTCGGCCAACACCACGGGCAACTGAGCCAGCAGCGACCGCGCATCCGCGATGCTCAGGCTCAAATACGCATGCGCGTCGACCAATTCGATGAACACCGTCGCCGGGATCACACCGCCGTCGTAGGTCGATTCGCGCTCGGGGTGATACTCGGCGGTGATCCCGTCATGGCCGGAAACGGTGGTGTGGAAGAACGACATGATCACGCCGCCTTCGCAGCCGACTTGGCACCGGAGTTGTCGCCCTTGATCCCGGTCGCGCGGATCGTCCAGCCGATCGACTTGAACTCACCCTGACCCGCGATCTTCGGCTTGACCTGCAAACCCTCCAACTCCACCGGCCGCATACCTCGAGCGATCTCCGGAGCCGCCGGGACCGGCTGCACGTCCGCGACGAACACCACGTCGAAGCTCGCCTGCTTCGCGTTCGCCGCCGCCGGGTCGGTGACCGTGCCCTTCCACAGCCGCTTCCCGGTGCCGTTGCCCTCCGCGTCCAGGTCCAGCCGCTGACGCTTGGGCGCGTTGCGGTCGGTGCTGAACTCCGTCACCGGCGTGATCTCCCCCAGCAGGAACAGACCCATTGGGAACGCGTCCTCGAACGCCGGGGTGAACCAAACATCCTTCAATGCCATTGCCGTAACTCCTTGTGTCAGTGGCGATTCCGCCTTAAACGAGGTCCGTGTAACCTCCGACACATCTAGAATCCCGCGACACACAGGGACGAAATAACCCGATATTTGGGACACTTTGGGACACTTTACGGTAGCATTGATGCATGACCAACGAACGTCTCCGCGGCGCAATGGCGGCAGCGGATCTCACGAAACACGCTCTGGCGGAACGACTTGAGATCAGCACCAAGACGGTTGAGCGGTGGATCACTCAAGACCGATGCCCCCACCCGGGACTTCGGCTCAAGGTCGCCCGCGAACTGGACTGCGACGAGACCTACCTGTGGCCTGAACTTTTGGCGGGTAGTCGATCTGCAACCGCCTCACTATCCGAACTAGTGCAAATCTGGCCGACTCGCCCCGAGGTACCACACGAGGTTTGGCGTTCGCTCATGCAACAGGCCGCTGACCACATTGATGTCCTGGTGTACGCAGGCGGATTCCTCGTGGAATCTCTCAACTTCGTAAATATCGTCCGCGCCAAAGCCAGTGCAGGCGTGCAGGTTCGAATCCTTCTTGGAGAAAGCGACTCGCCGGAAGTTCTCGCCCGAGCCCGCGAGGAAGGCTTGCCGTCGCTACCTCAGCGGTGCCAGTCAACGCTGGAATATCTCCGCGAAACGATGGACTTGCCGATGGTCGATATTCGCACCCACCGCACAACGCTGTACAACAGCATCTACCGTTTCGGCGACTCGATGCTTGTCAACACCCACAGCTACGGTGCCTACGCGGCGAAGTCCCCAGTTCAGCATTTGCAGCACGTCCCAGGTGGTCGCCTCTTCTCCTACTACATGGAGTCGTTCGAAGCTGCCTGGCTTACGGGACGTCCCGCACTATCCTGACCTCATGGGACGCCGCATTGACTACCACCAGGACCCCAACGCTCCAGCAGCCAATAGTGTCCGACCTAGCGCAGCAGCATTCGTCCACCGGCAAGGCGCGGTCCTCCTCATATGCAGGTCAGATAACGGCAACTGGTCAATGCCTGGAGGTGCGCACGACCCTGGCGAATCCCTTAGCCACACCGCCGTCCGAGAGACCCAAGAAGAGACCGGGGTCGATATCCATGTAACCGGAATCGTCGGAATCTTCACCGACCCGACCCACGTCATCCATTACACCAGTAACGATGAGGTCCGACAGGAATTCACCGTGGTCTATCGCGGCGAAGCTATCGGCGGACAGCCAACAACCAGCAACGAAAGCACTCGCGTCGAATGGGTGCCGGTCGATCAAATCCCGTCTCTGACTATGGACCCCAGCCAACGAAAGCGGATCGACTGGGCTCTAAACGAGAGCGAACCCTACATCGACCCTGACGCTCGCTGAGCTGCCATCCGCAACCGCGGCTCTGCCCGCGTGATGGCGGTATGAACCACGCTTCCCGGTTCGTACCTTCTCAGGATTTCGGCGAGTCGCTCATCCACCGTGAAGTCCTCGCCATTTGGCCCGGTGGAGAGGTCGGCCCACCACATGAAGTCATCGGCTGCATCGAGTCCTACCACGTCAACCAGTCGGAACTCTTCAAACAGGCCCGCGTCCAGGCCCCGGACGTCCGCCTCTACCTCTGCCGCCGTGTGAAACGCCACCAAGTGACACACGACGGGAGAATACCCGAGCGAACGCAACAGCCGCGCACCGTCGATTGGGTGAAACCCGGTGTCCGGATATCCATAGCCAACGTCATGCAAATACGCCGCCGTGATCGCATCCGCACGTAGGTCCACTGGCAATAGCTCAGCTACGCCCTCCATTCGCCGACCCACCGCGATCGAGTGATTCCGTCGCGATTCAGTCAGCGAAGACAGCAGTTCGGCTATGGCGTCGTTCACGGCTGCCATGCTACGCGCGAGTTGTTGCCGAATTTCGCCGTGCAGGATCAAGGCGGCGCGCTAGCGCGCGCCGCGCCACGCTGCGACACGCAGCGCTGCCTGATGAAGCGTCGGCCGCGGCGCGTCGGCGTGGCGCGGCACCCGCTAGCGGGCCGCAATTGATCGAAGCACTAGTCGAATCCGGCAGCCGACCGCGGTAGCCGTCCTCGCCACCCTGACCCGCCCGCAGCAGACCCGCTCACCGCGCCCGGACCAGCACACCAGCCCGCCGACCTCGCCACCGCTACCACCGCCGCGAATCCATCGAGCGACCCGCACACCCCGACCTCCCACGCCGACGCCCACGACGCCGACGACGAGCCCGCGACCGTCACGGCACCCGACGCCCTTCCCGAGCCAGGACCCACCACTCAGACGCCGACCGGCACCAGCGCCCCGACATCCCGTGATCCGACTGTCACCAGCGAGCCGAACCAGGCCACCCCGGCAGCCGCCCCTACTGACGGTCATGTCGACACCAACCCCTCCGCCGCGACCACGCCCGCACCAGCGTCCGCTGGAGCTGCCGGTGCAGCCGATGCCGAGCCCGCCAGTGCCCGCGTCACACGATCCGGTGCCGCCGCCCAGGCATCCACTGCTGGCACCAGCGCCGTCGCCGACCACGACAACTTCCTCCTGCCGGGGAGCGGCACGGACGACACCCGGTGTCCGGCGGGGCGGATGCCACCATGGCAGGCCCTACCCGATCCCGACAAGGCCAAGACGAGTCACCACGAAACCGCCTCACCAATTGAGCTGCCGCACAATGTGTTTGAAGTGAGACGGCTTCATGGCGAGCCTTGACGTGACCGTGCATGCCCCGCCACCGCGTCCTCCGTCCCACCAACCACCGGGAGCCGACCGAGCCCCGGAACCCCGCCAGGAGGAAGCCGTCATGGCCAGCAACGTCACCGTCACCATCACCGGCCACCTCGCCGACAACCCCGAACCCCGCGTCACGACCACCGGCAAGCTCGTCACCAACTTCACCGTCATCTCCAACGACCGCCGCTACGACCGCGACCGCAACGAATGGGTCGACGCCGCCAAGACCGTCATCCGGATCAACTGCTGGGGCGACCTGGCCCAACTCGCCGGAGACAGCCTGACCAAGGGATGCCGGGTCACCGTCACCGGTCACCGCCTGACCGCTGATCCCTACCTCGGGAAGGACGCCAAGCCCCGCGCCGCCCTCGAACTCACCGCCGACACCGTTGCCGTCGACCTGAAAGGCCAGTCCGCGCAGATCACCCGCTGGACCCGCAACGGTGCCAGCAGCGTCGACGCCACCGAGCCGCCGTTCTGATCCGCCCACGGTGACCGGGCCAGCTACAACCAGGTCCGGTCACCGAACCCGGCTACCGCGATCGACTGCCGAATTCGCCTATTACTTAGATTAAAGAGCCGCCCGCGGAAACCGGTCCGGGGCAAGTACTTCCGCGACCTGCCGGTCGCGCGATGATCCAGCCGAGCTGGTTGCGGTCCGGCGTGCACTCCTCCGATCGACCTGCCGGAGGTGTACCACACTGCCGGGGCACTCCAAAGGACAAGCCGCTACGCGGTGGCTTCGCCATCCTTTTCCGCGCCCCGACAGCGCGGTCCAGGTCAAGCCCAGGTCGACCGGAGGAGCACACACCACACCCGGTCACCCCTGGCATGTTCACCGATTTGACTGACGCCTCCGGCGTCACACGGGGCGCTGCCCCGGAACCCCGCTGCTCGCCGCAGGGGCAGGTCTCCCAGAGGGGCTGTTCGAACATACGTTCGCCTCGAATGAGCACGAGCGGCGGGACCAGAACGGGACCACACGCTACGAACGCTATTCACCGACCAGCACTTCTGGAGCGCGTCGAAACTTCGAAAACAACGCGCTGACATGCTATTTCAGCCCCAGGACCGACCTGGGGGTCAAGTGGTCGCAGGTTCAAATCCTGTCAGCCCGACCCAGGAAACCCCTTCCGACCAGCGTCGGAAGGGGTTTTCTCGTTCATCGGTATGGGGCCGGATTCGACCCGAGCCAGTGAAAATCTCATACTTTCGCCCTCGTCGCCGCGAGCCCAGCGTTCCAGGACGTCCCGATTGTCCGGAACGGTCTCCAGGACGTCGATGTAGTGCGTCTTGGCCACCGCGCGGGTGTTGCCGAGCTGGCGGGCGGCGCGTTCGGGGCCGCCGTAGGCGTGGTCGACCGCGGTGGCCGCGCCTTTGCGGAACGTACGCGGGGTCACCCACGCGAAGTTCTCGCCACACGCCGCGCCAGGTGCGGCCGAAGTTGTTCGGGTTGCGCAGCGACCCGTTGCGCGCCGGAAAAGCAGCCCCAGCGGGTTGGGAAGATCGCCCACTTCTAGGGCGGTGATCGAAATCCGTATCCACACCCCCGGCATCACCGAGCGGATGATCCGGGTCGCTGTCTCGGCCGCACCCGAACCAGCCCACCGAGTCCTGACACTCCGCCCGTCTGCCACTGCAGGCGGTCCCATTCTCCGATCAATTCGAGGTGATCGTCGTTGGCTGAACCCGTAGTACCAGTACCGGCACGGCCGCCGATCCCCGTGCGGTTGACGCACGCACCGCTGGCGCAGGGGCTTGTGGTCCCGCACATCACCCTCGCCCACCGCGCCCGCACCCGCCCGGTCTGGGGCAAAACTCGACGATCGACAGCTGCGAGAGACGCTGTCCCGCAGGCTGTGCCAGGTCTGCGGGCAGCCGCTGGATGACCGGGTCGTGCTCTACATCCGTCCTGCGGACCACCTGCCGTCCCGCCAGCATCGGGCACGCCTGGCGGGAGTAGCGGCCGCACTCGGGATGCACTCCCGGCTCCGGGGCGATGCCACGCGCGATCTCACCATCGGCCAGGTGAAGGACTCGATGCGGACGGAACACATCGTCCGCCAGTGACGCCCTAGCGTCAGCGGCAGACGTTGTCGTAGGGCAGGTTCGGCGCGTAGTAGTGCCAGGCCTTTTCGGAGATCGCCGTCCCGAGTCGTTGGCAGGTTGCCGCTTCCGGATCGAGCAGCGTCGTCAGCGCACCGCGGACATCCCAGACCCGGACGGTGCGCGGATCGCGGGAGACGAGATACCCGTCCAGCCGCAACCGCAGTGCGTCCACGGTGCCCAGATGACCGGGGAGCAGCACGGTGCTGTCCATGTTGTCGGTGGGCGCGAGCATGACGTCGCGGCCCAGCGCCATGGTGAGTATCCGCGGGTCCAGGTTGAAGGCGGACGAGTTGAGCACCCGCTGGGTCGCTTCTCGTAGCTGCGGCACTGTGGGATCGGTCAGGTCGTAGACCTCGGTGGCAGGGTTCTCGGCGGTGAAGCTGCTGGTTTTCAGCAACATGCGGCCGTCGGCGCTGACCGTCACGCGCCCGGCCGCCCCCGGCAGTTCCGCGAGCAGCCGAGACTTGTCCCGTCCACGAATGTCCCAGATACCGGTACGGTCCGATTTCGTGACCGCGGCGAGCAACCGGCCATCCGGCGACACCGTGTAGACGGGTTTCGGAGAACCGCCGACCGGGATCTCGTCGAGCTGCCGAGGTCGTGCCGGGTCGGTGATATCCCACAGCTGTACGACGTACCCGAAGCGGCTCTGGCTCTCCCGCTCGACGGCCAGGGTCGTCCCCGCGTGGTCCATCCGCACGGTCATCGTGTGCGTGTTGGGATACGTCAGGCCGATCCCCGAATTCGTCGCGACCGACCCGACCTGTACCGGGTCGGCCGGGTCTACGAGCGACCAGAGTGCGGTCGCGCCGTCGGCGCCACGCACCGCGACCAGATGACCGTCCCGCGCCATGCTCACATCGGCGGTTCCGTCGGCCTGCTCGGGTATTCGGCCGACCCGCACCGGGTGCAGCGGATCGGTCAGCCGCCACACCTCGAGCATCTCGGGTTCGGTGAGCGATGATTGACGGTCGACGATCAGTGTCATGCCGTCCGGGCTGAAGTACCCGTCGTCACCGAGGGCTTCGAATTCGGTCTCGACCTCTATCCCGGTGCCGCCGCCGAGATTCCACAAGGTCGTCCTTCCGCCCCGCCCACCGGACACCAGCGCACGGCCGTCCGCGGAATACGTCAGTGACCAGATCTGGCCCGTCAGTTCGGTGTCGAGGCTGCGTTCGACATGCGGGTGCAGCGGGTCACGCACGTCCCAAACTTGAACGCCTGCACCGCTTCCGCCGACGGTCAGCGTGCGTCCGGACGGACTGAATTCCGCTCGGGTGGCGCTCGGCCCGATCAGCCCGGTCGGTCCCGTGTCGGAGACGGTGCGCAGTGCCGTCGGCCGGGTGCGGTCGGCCAGGTCGATCAGGGTGACCGGAGCCCCGCGTCCGGTGAGCGCGACCAGGCGGTTGTCCGCGCTGAACGAGGCGAACTCCCGCGGTCCGCCGGTGATCATACTGAAGGACGCCGGGTCGGTCTCGATCGGCAAGGCGGTCGAAAACCGCGCCAGTTGCACAGGTGAAGCAAGATCCCGGGTATCCCACAGGACGTACCCGGTGTCGTCGCCGGTGACGAGCATCGAATTGTCTTTGCTGAATCCGAGCAGCCCGCCCGGCATGTCCGGCCGCGCGACCTCGGTGACCTGGTCGCCGATGCGGACCAGGGTTATCACGGAGGCGTTGTCGATGATTGTTCTGCGGACGCCGACTGTCCCGTCGGCGGAGATCAACGCGACCGTCCCGCCGCTGTCGGCGCGGCTGAGGGCGGGTCGCGCCGGATCGCTGATGTCCCACCACTGGACATCGCGCTCACGCTGGTCGACCGGTCGCGTCTTGTCGTAGTCATGGCCGAATACCACGAGGGTGCGGCCGGTCGCGTCGAACCGGAGATCGTCCACGTGCCGTACCCGGAATCTGCCGACCGGAGCGTTGGCCAGCTGGTGGCCGTCGACCCGCCACAGCGCCACATGGCCGATCTCGTCGGCGGCCGCCAGTAGACCGCCGTCGGGGCTGAGCGCTACCGCTGTGATGGCGTCGTCGGCCTCCTGGAATTCGGGCATGATGACCGAACCTCCGAATGGGCTACCGACCAAGGCCCTCGCCAGCTCCGCGCGGTTCCGCTCACTCGGCGCGATCCGCGCCGCGGCCAGTTGAAAGCTCAGTGCCGCACGAGGATTGGTCTCCGCATGGATCTGCCCCAGCAACTGCAGCTGACGCACGGCCGCCTCGTCGGCGCTTGCCCTGGCGCGGTTGCGCTGATCGATCGCGAGAGTCCCGTTTACCACCGAGAACACGGTGAGCGCCACCAAACCTATGACCACGCCGATTTTCAGGCGTTTGGTGAACGTTTGCCTGCCCTCGCTGGCGTGCAGGTACTCCTCTTCCGGCTTGTTGAGCCGAACGCCGCTGTCGCGTAACCGCAACGCCGAATCCAGCGCCGGACCGGACAGCAGCAGACTTGGATGTCTGCGGGCCTGCCACTCGGCGGCCCGGCTGCGGACCCGCTGCCGCTCCCGCATCCCCGCGCCATACTGGTCGATCCACTCCTGCAACAGCTTCCAGGCGTCCAGCAGGGCGTCATGGATGAGGAATACGGCGCCTCGGTCTATGCCGAGCAGCCGGGCTCGGACAAAGACGTCGAGCACCTGAGGGTCAGGCCGGAGATCGTCCAGCGCGACGACCCGGCTGGTTCGCTGCAGCTCGCCGTCCAGCGGGACCAACGCCAGAAACAGCTGGCGCGCTTCGGCTTTGCCCGCCGCGTCGAGCGCGGCGTATACGGCGTCGGCGCTCTTGGTCACCGCTTTTTCGATGCGGCCTGCCCGGATGTAGTCGGCGGCGGTGAGTACCCGGCCCCGACGCACCTGCCAGGTCTCCATCAACGCGTGCGACAGTAGTGGCAACACCTCCACCGAGCGGCCCGAGCGCGGCAGCGCGTCGGAAAGTATGATCTCGACGAGATCCTCTCCCGCCACGAAACCGGCTTGCTCGGCGGGCTTTTCGACCACCGCGCGGAGATCGGCGGGCGTCATCGGTGTCACTTCGACGGCCGCTCTGGCCGCCGGGCCGAGCGCCGGGTAGCTCAGGCAGCGCCCGAGAAAGTCGGATCGGAGGCAAACCACCGTCAGCCGGGCGACGCTGGCCAGTGCAGTCAGCTCCTCGATGAAGACATCGGCAACGGCGAGGTGGTGGGTGAACACGTCCTCGAACTGGTCGACCACCACGGCAATCGGTGTGGTGTTGCAGGTTTCGCGCAGCCGGGTGGCGTCGGTGAGCAGGTCGTCGACGGCCTCCTGGGAAATTCGGAGGGCCCCGGCCAATTCGGTGCGCAGCGCCGCCAGCGGATCGGTGCCGGGCACGAACGCTACTTGCCGCCATGTCTCCGAGCCGGGCAACTCCTTACCCTTGTCGAGCAGCGGCAGCAGCCCGGCGCCGAGTATCGAGGATTTTCCGACGCCGGACGCGCCGGTGAGCACGATCAGGTCTGTGGCGCGCGCGGCGATGGCCGCGGTCAGCGCGGCGGTCGTCTCAGCACGCCCGAAAAACCGTGACGCATCTTCCTTCTCGTACGCGGCCAGCCCGAGATACGGGTTGACGGCGTCGGTGGCGCCCGCATCCGGCGGCGGCTCCGGCTTCGGTTGTCGGTGGGCATGGTTGTTCGCGATGACCAGTCGTCCTGCGTTGCCGCGGAATTCGATGCCGATCCGTGGCTGATGGGGATCGAGGTCATGCAGCTTGCGATCGAGTAGCTCGGTCAGGCGGGCGAGCGTGGTCAGCGGTGGGCCATTCGGATCGCCTGCGGCGAGGACCTGCAGCAACGCGCCGGTGAACACGGTGTGCTCGGCGCCGTCGCGGACCAGCGCGGGTCCCCACGGCGTCGCGGACACCAGCAGCAGGCCGTCGGCGATATCGGAGCCGAGCCTGGCCCGGCCGGAGTAGCAGCAGTCGAGCACCACGAGCACCGTGCTCGCCGTGGACGTGGACAGTGCCGCCGGAATGGCGGAGAACTCCAAAGCCTGACTGGCGGGGCGGTTCTTGGTGATGTCAACGGTCGCCACCGTCGAGAGGAACAACTCGTTGCCCGCCGCGACCAGTCCGTGCCCGACGAAGTAGATCAGCAGGACATCGGTCGCCGCGGCGGCAGTGGCCCGGATAACCGCGTCCAGCATGACCGGATCGGGTGGATCGAGGACGACTCGGATGTTTGCCGGGGGAATGTCGCACGAATCCATCAGCCGCTGTTGGAGATCCGCCAACGACGTGCGCACTGCCGGGACGTCGGACAGCTTCGGGCTATCCGTGTGTTCGGTTCCGATGAGCAGTACGCGTGTACCTGCGCCGCTCAGTCCGGTCATGATTCGGTGTTGTCGCTGTCGGGTGAGTCGAGTCGGCCGATCAGCTCCGCCAGCGCGGCAGGGAGCTCGGCATCTTTGAGCCGCTTGATCCGCTTGGCGGACAACGTGACTTCGGTCTTCTTGTCGGTGCGCCTGATGCTGATCTTGATGTCCGAGGTATAGACGCGCAGAAAGGCGAACAACGCGGTGGCCAGCGGCACCAGTGTCTGCGGCTGTAGCGCGATCTGCAGGCCCTCTAGCACCGGTCCCAAAGTGCCTTTGGGGGCGGGCTTTTCGAGCAGGGTGACCCGGCCGCGCCACCGCGCATCGTTCAGTAGCTCGGTGTTCAGGTCGCGGAGTGCGTCCGCGCCTCCCGGCTGCGTTGATTCGACGAGAACGTCCATGCGCCTATCCCTCCACCGCCTCGACAACTAAGGATGTCGCATGTTCGCGTCAGTTGTTACACACTCGCGCAATCTGCTGTCCGCCGGTGGAATGAGCCCGGGCTTCGATGAGCGACGAGGATTGCGGCCAGGCTGAGCGCCACTCAGATCGCCGCCGCGCTCAAACGTGCCCGCCGCCGCGATATCCTCTCCCCGGGCTGATCGAGGTTGATGTGGTCCGCGAGACCGAGCAGGTGCTGGCGCTCCGACCGCCGATTCAGGGGTTCGGGACTGATCACGTGATCGTGGTCCCGAAGCGCCATGTTCGGTCGTTGCTGGAGTTGAAGCCAGGATTGGGTGCTCACTTGCTGCAGATCGTGCAGGAGGTCTCCCGCGACGTCATCGACGAGCATGGTGGTTGCCAGGTTTTGACCACCCTCGGCGATGAACAGCACAACCGGCACCTTCATGTGCATGTCGCTGTAGGAGAAGGGCTGGCGCCATACGTCACTCGACAGGTAGAAGACAGGTACTTTCATGCGGGTTCACCCCGGCCCGCTCGATAGAGAAGGTACGTAGCGTAAGGGGCGCTCCAACCCGGCCGCTCACCATGTGGAGGGAAGCCGTCGGCGGCTGATGCCCAGTAAGTCCTACTACCGGGAGGAACAACGAAGTTCGGAATCGATCCGCCACAATCGGGCCTTCGATGGAACCCGGCGCTGACAAGCCTGGCCACGACCGCGGAAGAACTCCGCTTCGAGTCGATCTGGTCCGTCGAACATCCGGCAATGCCCGAAAACTACGCGTCCATGCGGTCCACCGGAAGCTGGTGCGCTGGTGAGCGCTGAGGCGACCGTTCGTTCCAGGACCGCGCGCGTGGTCGGCCGGCGACCGGTGACACGCTGTCTTGCGGCGGTCACAACTCGGGAGCCGGAAGACCGGACGTGACTCCCGTCAGGCCGTTACTCGTCGGCCTCGCAGGGGCACGTCCAGGCGGTTGGCCAGCTCCTCGAGCGTGATGCCGAAGGTGTCGCGCACGATGACTCCGTCGGGTTCGATGTCGAAGACCGCGAGGTCGGTGTAGACCCGGGATACGCAGCCGACTCCGGTGAGGGGGTAGGTACAGGCCGGAACCAGCTTGGGCGCGCCGTCTTTGGTGAACAGTGTCATCATCACGAAGATCTGTTTGGCTCCGATGGCCAGGTCCATCGCGCCGCCCACGGCGGGGATGGCGTCGGGTGCGCCGGTGTGCCAGTTCGCCAGGTCACCGGTCACGGAGACCTGGAAGGCGCCGAGCACGCACACGTCGAGGTGTCCGCCGCGCATCATGGCGAAGGAGTCGGCGTGGTGGAAGTAGGCGCTTCCGGGGAGCTCCGTGACGGGGATCTTGCCCGCGTTGGTGAGATCGGGATCGATGTCGTCGCCCACCGCTGCGGGGCCCATGTTCAGCATGCCGTTCTCGGTGTGCAGTACCACCCCGGAGCCGGCTGAGAGATGGTCGGCGACGGTGGTGGGTTGGCCGATGCCGAGGTTGACATACGCGCCGGGCGGGATGTCCTCGGCGATCAGGGCCGCGATCTGATCCTTGCTGAGCGGGCCGGTGTTCATACCGCGACCACCTTGTCGACGTAGATGCTGGGGGTGACGACCGCTTCGGGATCCAGGGCGCCGGTCTCGACGACCTCGCTGACTTGGACGATGGTCGCGGTGGCGGCGGTCGCCATGACCGGACCGAAGTTGCGAGCGGTCTTGCGGTAGACCAGATTGCCCATACGGTCAGCCCGATAGGCGCCGATGAGAGCGAAATCCCCGCACAGGGGATACTCCAGAACATAAGTGCGGCCGCCGATCTCGCGGGTCTCCTTACCTGCGGCGAGTTGGGTGCCGACGCCGGTGGGGCAGAAGAACGCGCCGATCCCCGCGCCCGCCGCGCGGATACGTTCGGCGAGGTTGCCCTGCGGCACGACCTCGAGCTCGATCTCGCCAGCCCGGTAGAGGCTGTCGAAAACCCACGAATCGGACTGGCGCGGGAACGAGCAGATCACCTTGCGCACCCGCTTGGCGGCCAGCAGCGCGGCAAGGCCGGTGTCGCCGTTGCCCGCGTTGTTCGACACCACCGTCAGATCGGTCGCGCCCTGCTCGATGAGCGCTTCGATGAGCTGCACGGGCATGCCCGCCATACCGAAACCGCCGATCAGCACAGTACTGCCGTCGGCGATTCCGGCGACCGCCGCCGCGGTCGTCGCACAGACCTCCACCATCACCACACCTCCCGCATGTTCTCGAGCACGACCGCCAACCCCTGACCGACACCGATGCAGATCGCCGCCACACCCCACCGGCCACCGGACTCCACGAGACGGTGCGCCAAAGTGCCCACGATCCGCGCGCCCGAAGCACCCAGCGGATGCCCGATCGCGATGGCGCCGCCCTTGCCATTGACGATCTCCGGATCGGCCAGCCCTTGCGCGAGCCAGGCATCGACACAAGCCAGCGACTGCACCGCGAAAGCCTCGTTCAGTTCCACCGCGGACACATCAGCCCAGCCGATCCCCGCGCGAGCCAGCGCGCGATTGGCCGCCTCCACCGGCGCGTAACCGAAATCCTGCGGATCCAGCGCATGCGTCCCCCGGCCCGCGATCCGCGCCAGCGGATCGATGCCCAGCTCGGCTGTCTCGCTCGCGAGCAGGACCGCGGCCGCGCCGTCGTTGAGCGGGGAAGCGTTCCCGGCGGTGATCGACCCATCTTCCCGGAACGCCGGTTTCAATCGGGTCAGCTTCTCGGCAGTGGAGCCGGGACGGATGCCCTCGTCGCGGGCCAGGCCACCGACCGCGACGACGAGGTCGTCGTAGAAGCCCGCTTCCCACGCCGCGTCCGCCAAAAGGTGTGAGCGGGCGGCGAACTCGTCCTGGCGGGCACGGGAGATCCCGAACCGCTGCGCGAGCTGTTCGTTGCACTCACCCAGCGAGACCGTCCACTCCGCAGGCATCCTGTCGTTGACCAGCCGCCAGCCCAGCGTGGTCGAGACCGCGGTGACGTTCCCGGCAGGAAAGGACCGCGAAGGCTTCGGCAGCACCCACGGCGCCCGCGTCATCGACTCCACACCCCCAGCCACCACCACCTCCGCGTCACCGGTCTCGATGATCCGCGAGGCGCTCATCACCGCATCCAAAGATGAGCCGCACAACCGGTTCACCGTGGTCGCCGGCACCCCGGTCGGCAGCCCGGCCAGCAGCACCGCCATCCGGCCGACGTTGCGGTTGTCCTCACCGGCCTGATTCGCGCATCCCCAGATCACATCCCCCACCGCGTCAGGAGACAGGTGTGGAGCTTTGGCAAGCGCACCGGTCAGGGCCGCGGCGGCCAGGTCATCGGGGCGCTGATCGGCCAACGCACCCCCGAAACGCCCGAACGGCGTGCGCGCCGCGGCATAGACGAAGGAATCGGTCACGCCTCGACGGTAAACAGCACGATTAATGCAGTCCAATACTTATTTAACGCGTATTGATAAGTAGCGACGATAGGATGGCTGTGTGGACTTCGACCTGCGGACCCTGCGCTATTTCCTCGCCCTCGCCGACGAGCGTCATTTCGGCCGAGCCGCAGCTCGCGTCCACATCGCCCAACCAGCCCTGTCCCAACAGATCAAACAGCTCGAAACCCAACTCGGAATCCAGCTGTTCGACCGCTCGACCCGCCGCGTCGAGATCACCCCCGCGGGCGAACGCTTCACCGAACACGCCCGAAGGATCGAGGCGGCATGCGCTCGCGCCACCGACGACATGGCCGCATTCGCCCGCGGCAGCGCAGGCCGCGTCTCGGTCGGCTTCGTCGGCACCGCCACCTACGACGTCCTTCCCCGCCTGACCCGGATGGTCCGCACCGAACTTCCCGACATCGACCTGCGAGTGCGCGGCGAACTGCTGTCCCCGCAACTGCTCGACGGCCTGGCCACCGGCGAATACGACCTAGCACTGGTCCGGCCGCAACCAGGCTCTGAACCGGGATCAGCCCGAGGACTCCACCACCTCCTCGCACGGAGCCCGGACGCGCCGAGCATTGTGCTCGAAACACTGCGCACCGAACACCTTCTCGCTGTCCTCCCCGTCAACCACCCACTCGCCCACACCGATCCGGTCGATCTCGCCGCCCTGGGCGGCGAAACCTTCATCACCCATCCCTCCGGCGACCGGTCCACCATGCACCACCTGGTACTCGACGCATGCGCCCGCGCCGGATTCCGACCCCCCGTCCTGGAAGTCAGCGAAACCGCCACCCTCGCCGTCTCCGTAGCCGCCGGCCTCGGCGTCGCCCTCGCCCCCGAACCCGTTCGCAGCCTAGGACTGGACGGCGTCACCTACCGACCACTCCGGCAGCCGGAAACGGTCGATCTCATGCTGGCCCACCGAGAATCGGAAAACTCGCCCGGCGTGGCAACTGTCGCGGCGCTGGTCCGAGCCGCAGCGCACGCTACCTAGCAGACAGCTCAAGGCTCCACGGTCACCTTGATGGCCGCGCCGTTCTTGACGATCGAGAAGGCGTCCAGCACGTTTTCGAGGGGGATGCGATGGGTGATGAGGTCTTTCACCGGCACTTGCCCTGAGGAGATGTATTCGAGTGCGCGCTTGTTGTGTTCGGGTGCGGACCCGTTGGCTCCGTGGATGTGCAGTTGGCGCCGCGAGCGCGGCGCGTTCCGCCTCCCAAAAAATACAGCGGTGGCTGAATCCCGCACTGCGACAACATCGCACGGCAATAGACCATGCCGACGTAGCACCGACTCGTTGCAGAGCCCTCAGCCCGGTCGCCGGCCCACGCCACCACACTCAGGTGGCGAATTCATGTCCGCTCCATCGAGCCGGAAGTCGGCAACAGAGGGTCAGGTAACCGTCAATAGATATTGTATGTGATATGCATCACATACACTCAGCAAATTCGCTGGTTAGGCGACGAAGCCATGGCAGACCTGCGGCTTTCGATAGAAAAGTCCCTACTTGCCCTGTGCATAGTTAACCGTCTGTGCTTGAATTGTGACCAAGCCGACATCAAACGTTGGCCACCCGACACCGCGGCCGGCCCTGTGATGACGGGATGGTAGCCGCGCGAATGCGTGACGCTGCCGGAGAGTTGAGCATCCCACAACAGAAGACCGCTCCATCGGCGAGCCTCAGCGGCTCTCTCCAAGGGTCCGTGCAGCCCCTACGCGCTGTCGGAATCCGATCCGTCCGTACAAGAGATCGATGCACAATGCCTGACTGCCGACATCTATCCCAGCGCTGCGGCGCGAATCGCGAACGCATCGGCGTCGCCCTCGGCGCCACGGGCATGGTAGCCGTGGCCGCGCCTACCGTATACGCAGCCGACCGAGCATGTAGCTGTGTCAATACGCACGGCGAGGGGCGGCGACATATTCGAGTACCGGTAGATCAAATCTGATGCGGTGCATCAATTTTACCAAGGTGAGCCAGGAGCCGTGACACGTCACAAACCAGTCACCGCCCACAGCAACGCTCGCGATATACAGATCCGACTTGTGGTGATCCGAGCGCACCATCCAGAAGCGCAGGTTCAGAAAAACAACGACAACCGTCACCTAAGGAGCTGACAGTGCACAAGAAGGCCGAACAGGCACTCCATCAGGATTTCCACCGCTGGACCGCGCTGGTCGACCGGGCCGCACACGCGGAAAACGAAGTCGAGCGCGAGAACCCCGCCTTGGCTGCGGCAGAGCTGCAAGAGAAGTGGATCCGCACGGCCCCCGAAGGCTGGCGAACACTGCACAGCCAATGGTGCGACAGAATCGACCCGACGCGACCAGCCGATGCTGGAATACGCTCCACCTCGGGTCAGATCGCCGACTCGAACTGCGCATGCGCATTGTCGAGGCCGCTTCGAACTCGAGCACTCTCGCACCGATGACCCCTCAGGCAGGCTCGTCAGCGAGTCACCGTGCCACGCACGTCACGCGACAGTTCGCCGTACATGGCACGGCCGACGCGCGATAGCGTCGCCGGATCCTGAGCGCGTCGATCCAGCTCGCCTGGACGCTACCGATTCGCATGGTTGTTCGCAGCTACGTGGACCTGGACACAGTGCTCGTAACCGACGACTGATCGGCTCGGTCTCGACAGCGCTACACACAACCGGTTCCGATCCTCTTCGCGCATTTACTGGCGGGAGAACAATGGACGAGCACATCCACACAACAACGAACAGATTCTGCTCACGATGCAGAAGAGCGCTGTTATCGGAAGCGGATCAGCGTCGACGCCTGCACATATACTGTCTCGAGTCGGAGGCACATCCTCCTGCTCGAATGACCCCAGCCGACTGGAGGGCGGTGGCCGGTTGGCTCGATCCGTACCGATCCCAGCTAATGGGAAATATGGGGTCGGAGTAGTCCAGCCGACTGCGATAGCCGATAGCCGATAGCCGATAGCCGATAGCCGATAGCCGACGGTAGCGTTCTGGACCGTGTATCCGACGGCTCCTGACCCTCGGTAGGGATATGCAGTTCGCGCACGCCTGACCCGCCCCTTCTGACCGGCCTGCGTGCGAGTTTCCGGACGGCTCTCTCCTTGGTCGGCATGCCGATCAGATCGGAGTGAGCGTGAGTAATTCATAGAGTGTGCGCCACACTCGTGACTAGGTTGTCGAACATGGATAACGACGGACCCAGCCGTACAGCGCTCATCACCGCGTACGCCCGCGCCTATCACCAGATCGCTGACCGACCACAAATTTTCACCGACCCCCTGGCGGCACGTCTACTCGGCGTCACCACAGAGGACCTGGCCGAAAAGGGGACACCCACCACCGATCACCTCCGTGACGGGGTCAGCGATCGGCCCCGCCGACTGTTCTTCGCCGCCCGCGCGCGCTTCGCCGAGGACGCCGTGGCTGCGGCCATCGCCGCTGGTGTGCGGCAGGTCGTGATCCTCGGCGCCGGTCTGGACACCTTCGCCTACCGCAATCCGCGCCCGGACTTGCGTGTCTTCGAGGTCGACCACCCCGCCACCCAAGCGTGGAAACGCGAACGCCTTACTACCGCCGGAATCGACCGCCCTGAGACGTTGACCTTCGTGCCGGTCGATTTCGAAACCCAGACGCTGGCAGCGGCGTTGGAATCCACCGGATTCGAACGGACGGACCCTGCCGTCTTCGTGTGGCTCGGCGTCGTCTTCTATCTGACTCCCGACGCCGCCCACGCCACTCTCGAATACATCGCTGGTCAGGCCCAGCCGGTCGAGGTGGTCTTCGACTACCTGCAGCCCGCGGACACCGATGAGGACCGTGCGCACCAGCAGGCCCGCGCCGATCGGCTGGCCGGCCTCGGTGAACCCGTGTTCAGCTACTTCACGCCCGACGACCTCGCCGCACAGCTGCGCGCCCTCGGCTTCACCGACCTCGAAGACCACTCCGCCCCCGACCTCATCGCCGGCTACCTCGACGGATCCGAAAATTTCGAGGGCGAACCGCCCCCCGCACTGCGCGCGATCCGCATACTGCGCGCGAGCCGCTGAGTTCATCTGCCGCAGTTGCGGCCACCGGACCAGCGCCTACCACACTGTCGCTCATGCCTCTAAAATAGAGGCATGAGCGACAGTGTGGTTCTCTCCTTCTGGCAAGCCGACCGCTCGCGGGACCTCGCGCAGCATCTTGCGGACGACTCGATCTTCAGCAGCCCGGTCGCCGACTATCACGGGCGCGAGGACGCCACACACGTGCTGGGACTGATCTCGACAGTGCTCGGTGGTATCACCGAGACGAACCAATGGAGAGGCGAACGGGACGGGGTTTTCGCGTTCACCGCACAGGTCGAGGATCACCACTTGCAGGGCATGCTGCGCGAGGAACGCGACGCCTCCGATCGGATCACACACGTCACGTTGTTCCTGCGTCCGTTGGGAACCCTGCGCATCGCGATCGCGGAAATGTCCCGGCGGCTGCAGGATTCACCTCTGCCCAGCCAGGCCGGATAGCCATGCCCACCGACGCGCCACGACCCGGACATCCCGTCCGCGGCTCCTCGACCGGCCGCCCGATCATGGCCCTGTTCGACCTGATCGGGCGGCGGTGGACCCTGCGAGTGATCTGGGAACTCGACAGAGCCGCACACCCACCGACCTTCCGCGAACTGCGTACGGCATGCGGCGAAATCTCCTCGAGCGTGCTGACCCGTCGGCTCCATGAACTCACCGCGGCCGGCATCGTCGACCACGTGAACGGCTACTCGCTGACACCGATCGGACAACGACTCATCCACAGCTTGCAACCGATCACCGCATGGGCCCAAGACTGGGACCGCCAACTTCACTAGCCGCCGTGGTCAAACTATTGTCGTTGTCTTCCGCGAGTACTACGTGTGCCAGCGAATCCGGCGAGTCCGGCGGCGAACGAGTCGAACATCGGCTCGAAAAGGCGTCGCATCACCAGTGATTCGACCGGGCGTAGCACCGGTGCCGGGTCGAGGTGTACCTGCCAGACCATGCGGCAGCGGTCGGGGCCGAGCGGCTCGAAGGTGATGTCTTCGATCATTCCGCGCGCCAGCGGGATCGACATGGCATCGGCGGAGAACGTGAAACGGGCGGCGGGCTCCCAGGCCAGGAATCGTTCGCGCACCGTGATCCAGCGCAAGTGAATGTCGCGGATCGTTCCCACGTCATGCGGAGCATTTCCGTACCAGGTGGTGGCCCGGTACCCGTGGGCCCACTCCCCTTGGCCTTCCCCGGTGGCGAGAATGTCGAAGGTTCGCTGCGCCGATGCGTCCACGATACGTTCGCTGAGTAGGTGGCGGCGCATCGAAGAGATATCGCACAGGCTGCTGGGACGCAGAGCGTACATGGTCATTTCGCGGCGACCAATCCGCGGGTGAGGCGAATCGTGGTGCGGCGCGGCAGGTACCGCGGCAGACGCGTGGACACCGCGTTCGTCAGCCCGGATACCACGCTCGGCCGGGGCGTGCGACGGTCCAGTTCGCGCAGAGCCGTCGCCACCACCTGCTCCGATGTCTGCCGTCGGCCGACACTGGCGGCTTCGCCCGCCACCTCGAAGAACTCGGTATCGGTGGCGCCCGGGCACACGGCGAGCGCGGTGACGCCACTACCTTCCAGCTCGCCCCACAACGCCTCGGTGAAGGAGAGCACGAACGCCTTCGTCGCGCCGTAGACGGCCATGAACGGGATCGGTTGGAACGCCGCGGTGGAGGCGATGTTGATCACCGCTCCGCGGCCGCGCCGGATCATGTCCGGCAGTGCCGCCCGGGTCAGTTCCGCGACGGCGGTGATGTTGACCGCGATCTCCTCGCGCACTCGCGCGGGGTCGTGGTCGGCGAGCGGGCCGTGGGTCGCGAAACCGGCGTTGTTGACCAGCACGTCGATCGGGTGCTCGTCCGCGCTCAGCAGGGCGGCGAGGCGCTCGACGTCCGCGGGGATCGAAAGGTCCGCGGTGACGACCCGAGCCCGGATACCGAAGGTGTGTCCGAGGTCTGTCGCCAGCTCGCGCAGCCGATGCTCGCGCCTGGCGACCAGGATCAGGTCACACCGTCTTTCCGCCAAGGCCGTGGCGAATGCCGCGCCGATTCCGCTACTCGCACCGGTCACGACCGCCGTCGCGCCATCCCAGTTCTTCATGTCGCCTCCTGAAGGTGAACAGGTGTTCAGCTAGCTATACTTAACATCTGTTCAGTGATCCATGTCAAGGGAGCCTCGATGACCGATACACGCCAACGACGAGCGCGCGGAGAGGGCGAGCGGCTGCGCGCGGAGTTGGTTGCCGCCGCGATCGAGCTGCTGCTGGAACCGCAGTCGTTGCCGACGCCGTCACTGCGGGCCATCGCCCGGGCCTGCGGTGTCGCGCCCAGCGCGGTCTACATGCACTTCCCGTCTCAAGATGCGCTGAACTATGCCGTGACCGAGGAATTGTTCGGCCGGCTGCGGCATGCGCTCGACGCCGCGGACATGCCCGACGGCACCCGCGTCGACCGGCTTCGTTCGCTGATCGATGCCTATCTGACGTGGGCCGAGAATCATCCCGGCGCCTACCAGTTGCTGTTCGAACGACCCGATCCCTCGATCGAGCCCGGTACCGGGCCGGGACTGGATCTGCTGGATCGTCTGGCCGATGTGTTACCGGCCGCCGAGAAGTCCCCGGACCTCGCGCTGCGCGCGTGGTGCGCCCTGCACGGCGTGGTCTCGCTACGGATCCACAAACCTACGGCCCCTTGGACTTCGGAACCACGTGCCGACGCATGGGCAGTCGTCGCGGCCCTCGCCGGCCTACCGTGACCACCGGTGGCATCCACCCTGCGGCGCCCTGACCAGGCGGACGTTCGAGTGGGGACGATTTTCGCGACACCATCACCGTCGATATGAGGAATTTCGAGCAGTCGACGGCGGCGGATACACCGACGCGCGACGGCTACGGCGATTTTGTCAGGCCGCGGACGTGTGGCCATGCCTTGGCGAGTGCGAGGAGCTGGCGCAGCTCCGCGGTGAGATCCCGTGCCCCCGGTTGGATTTGGTGCCGCGGTGTGAGCCGGCTCGCGCGCGGGGCGTGCCCGGCAGCTTTTGTGGCGATGGCCTCGGCGACGCGACGGGCATAGATGTGTGGGTCGCCGCCGGTGGCGGCCAGATCGTCGGGGCAGTCGCTGTAGCGCTTGAGATGCAGCAGACTGTCGCGGATCTCGACCGTCATGCGGTGCAGACGGATGGCCGGGTCTGTTCGGCCGTCGAGGTCGCGCCGCGTCTCCATGACGATTTCCGGTACGGCTGCGGTGAGATCGGCCCACATCGGCTGCAAGCGGCGGCGATATCGGCTGGTGCGGTCCCATCCGACGTGGGCGACCAAGGCGCTGATCAGCGGCACCGTGACCACGGCGGGAGCGCCCACCGCCGAGAGAAGGAACCCGCACCATGCTTTCCAGTGCATTTCGGGATCGAATGGCGGTTGACCTGTCAGGACACTGACAAGCGAATCGATCGGGTATGCGACCGCGACAATCCCCATGCCCACCGCGGTGCACAGGACCACCGTGTACAGTGCGCGTTCCTGCCAGGGGCTATCGCCCGCGGCGCGCATCTCACGCACGCTTGCCCGGCTGACGAGCACAGCCGTCGCACCGAGCGGCAGGGAAAACGCGATCCAGATCACGACGGCAGGCCAGCCGAGGGCTTGGTCGATCAACTGGTCGGCGCGGCGGGCGGGCGTCCCTGCGATCAGGATGACAACGGTTGCGGTGAGGGTGAACAGGTAGTAGCGCCGCTGCCTGTGCCACGTGTGGGCGGGGTCTGCGCCTGCCCACAGCTTGGCGATGCCGTAGATATTCGAGACGGCCAGCACGGTTGCTCCCAGCGAGAGCTGCCGGGCGATGTTCACCACGTCGCTGTTGTCGCCGGGCAGCAGCCGGGTCAGTGACTGTTCGAACCACGACTCCCGCAACAGGTGTTCGAGGAGAGCTGCGGCGAGCGCGCGGTTGACGAGCCGGTCGACGACGCTGTCCGGCAACAGCCACCACCGACCGACGAGCGCCAACGCGATACCTGTCAGGACGGGCCAGGTGATCGAACCCGGGATCGGGGAAGTCATCTCACCGATGCCGGTTTCGGAAGAACGTCGAGCGGAACCGGCTCGCTGACCGCTTCGGCAGCATCGCTTCGACGAGCAACAGGTCGGCGAAGGTTTCGGCGGCGCGCTCGCGCTCACTTCCGTAGTCCTGGCGGCGCAGTACGCTGCGGATGGTTTCCAGCGACAGCGAGGGCATCAATTCGCGCAACGGCAGATCGGCCGCGGCACCATCGGTACCGCTCGCGGTTCCTCCGTGGCCGAGCAGCATATGACCGATCTCGTGGGCGATGATGTGATCGGCATGCCATTCTGTGTCGGCTCCGTACATGATCACGTCGTCGCCTGCACGGGCGATCCACAGGCCGCTTCCGGTGCCGCATCCGTTCTCCGAGAGTGCGCCGACATCGATCGGACACAACGTGATCGGCCGTTCCAGGTACTCTGCCACCCGCGCGATGTACTCCGTTACGTCCCATGGGTGGGGGATCGGTACCAGGCGACCCAGCTCCTCGAATCGCGCGGCGAGATCCTCCATTACGCCTTCCCCTTGTCGATCACGTGACCTATGCCGATACCGCGATGAGCGTAGCCGCCGACCGAGCATCGCCACGGACGCGGCTTGTCGCGCAGGCTTTCTCGCACCGATCGACGGATCGGCCGCGTGGTCATCGTCCGGTCGGCCTGACAGAGAAATGCGTAGTCGATCGTGACGGTTCGCTCATGTTCCCGAGGGGTTGCGCGAGGCCGCTATCCACGCCGCGACCTGTGTTCGCGAGGTGAAGCCCAGTTTGGTCAGCACGTGTTCGACATGGCCTTGTGCGGTGCGGGGCGAGATCACCAAGCGAGCGGCGATCTCCCTGTTGGTCAGGCCTTCGGCGACCAGTTCGGCGACTTGCCGCTCGCGTTTGGTCAATTTGCTGCCCAGGGGATTTCGCGCCGAGGGTGAGGCCGGTTCACCCAGGGCGTAGGCGATCGCGGCGTCGAGATCGAGCGCGGCGCCCTCCCGGTGGGCCGCGGCGTAGGCCTGCTCGCTGATGGCTTCTCGAGTTCGGCGCTCGCACTCTTCCTGATAAGCGAGCAGCTCTGGGAATTGGGTCGGCGCGGTACCCACGGACCGGCCGATCTGTTCGGCGGCCGCGAACAAGACGACCACGCGCTCGGCAGCTTCGTGGTCGGCGGCGATCCACGCCAGTGCTTGCAGGCACATGCTGAGGTTCGTGCGGTCGTCCACCTTCCTGCTCACCCGCAGTGCTCGCACGATGAGTCGAGTCGCCCGCACGGAATCTCCTCGACGCCACAACGAAATAGCCAGCGCCCACATCGCGTAGGCCTGATATACCGTCCCGCCGTGTTCTTCGATGAGCGCGAGAGAGCGTTCGAAATATTCGATGGCCCGCGCGCTGTCGTCACCCAGCCCGTGTGTGAGACCGAGAAAGGTCAGCGCGTCGACTCGGAAGAGGAGAGGGCCGCCTCGCTCGGTATACACCTGGAGGGCTTTCTCGAGATACAGGCGGGCGTCGGAAAGGTTTCCGTTGAACAGTGCGAGGAGTCCATCGGCGAAGTCGATGTGTGCGCGGATCAGCGGGTCGGTCGTCCGCTCGGCGAACGCGTGCCCTTCGCGTACCAGATCGGCCACCCCTGAGACGTCGCCCTGTACTGCGGCTATGAGGGAGGTCGCGAATATCGCCGCGGCCTGGTCGACGGTGACTGTGCCGGTGCGGCGGGCCAGCAGACGCTCCAGCCAGCGACGCTCCTCGGCGAGGGAGCCGTGGGAGAACCGGAAGGGCAACAGAGCGTTGGCGATCCGGATTCCGGCTTCGGGGCTGTCGGACACGCAGAATTCCAGCGCTTGCCGCATGTTCGGCTGCTCCCGGCGCAACCGACCGACCCACTCGAAGTCCCGAGGACTGATCAAGTCGGCATTCGCATCGAGCGCCAGCTGTTCGTACCAGTCACGGTGGCGACGGCAGAGTTCGAGGTATTCGCCGGTCCGCTCCCCTTTTTCGCGGCCGTAGTCACGCACCGTGTCCAGCATCCGAAACCGCACCACGCCCGCCGACTCTTCGCGAATGAGGATCGACTTGTCGACGAGGAACGCGACCGTATCCAGAATGTTCTCCGCTGCCAGATCCTCTCCGCAGACGTATTGCGCGGCCTCGAGGTCGAAGCTGCCCGCGAAAACCGACAACTGAGCCCACACTCGTTGTTGCACCGGTGTACACAGGTCGTAGCTCCAGTCGATGCACATGCGCAATGTCTGTTGCCGCGGCGGTGCGCTCCTGCTGCCGCGAGTGAGCAAGGCGAACCGATCGGTCAAGCGTCGCAAAATCTGTTCCGGCGACATCACCCGCAACCAGGCCGTCGCCAGCTCGATCGGCAACGGCAAGCCGTCCAGCTGCCGGCAGATCCGGGCGATGGGGCGTTGATTGTCCTCGGTGAGTTCGAACCCCGGCACGGCCGTGGCGGCCCGGTCGCCGAACAACCTCATCGCGTCATTGCGGGCCGGGTTCCTGGGTAGCCGATCCGGATCGGGGACGGCCAGCGGGTGGATCGGCAGAACCGCTTCCCCTGCGAGGCCGATCGGCTCGCGGCTCGTCGCGAGAATCCGCACTCGCTGACACGCGCGAAGCAGCGACTCCGCGAGTTCCGCCACCGCGGCCACCAGTTGCTCGCAATTGTCCAGCACGAGCAACAGTTCGCGATCGGCGAGGAACTCGGCGAGTACGTCGCGTAACGGCCGCATCGATCGGTCCTGCAAGTTCAGCGCGCCCGCGATGACGCTCGCCAACAGCGATTCGTCACGCAGCTCACCCAGCTCGACGAACACCACACCGTCGGCGAAGTCGCGTTGCGCAGTGGTGGCGACTTGCACCGCGAGCCGCGTCTTGCCCACTCCGCCGATCCCGGTGAGGGTCACCAACCGTGCGGTCGACAACGAGTTCGTCGCTTGCGTCAGCTCGGTTCGTCGATCGATGAAGCTGGTCAGTTCCAGCGGAAGCTTCCCCGAACCCGACGAAGCCTCCGTCGCTCGAAGCTGCCGCGACCCCGTCGAAGGAGACTGCCGGCCTGGTGACTCGGCCTCGGGCTCCCCCGCGAGCGAAGTGTGCAACGCCATTTCATCGACAGGGAAACCATGACGGGTCTGCGCTTCTCGGAGTTGCTCACCCAGTTCCGCGGCGGAAGGTCGGCTGTTCGGGTCACCGGCCATGGCACGTTCGATGATGGCGCCCACGGCCTCGGGAATGCCGTGCTCGCGCAGGTCCGGTACCGGCTCGGAGGTGATTCTGAGGAACTGGGCCACCAACTGCTCGCCGTCGCGGCGTTCGAAGGCCGCATGGCCGGTGATCGCGGCGAACAAGGTGGCGCCGAGGCCGTAGACGTCTGCGGCCGGGCCGGCCGCCTCGCCGCCGATCACTTCCGGAGCAGTGAAGGCGGGCGTCCCGGTCACGATGCCCGCGCCGGTGACGAACCCGCCTCCGATATGAGCGATGCCGAAATCCACCAGCGTGGGCTCGTCGTAGTCGGTGTAGAGAATATTTCCGGGCTTGACGTCGCGATGCAGCACCCCGGCGCGATGCGCCGTCTCGAGAGCCCCGGCCATTTTCACCCCCAGCCGCAGCACTTCCTCGAGTCCCAGCGGCCCGCTGCCGCGGATCCGTGCGTCCAGAGAGCCGTGCGGGTAATACGGCATGACGATGTAGGGGCGACCGTCGTCGGTGACGTCGGCGTGCAGGACATGCACGATATTGGGATGGCCGGTCAGCCTGCCCGCGGCCCGCTGCTCGCGTAAGAACCGGGCCCGGTTGTCCTCGTCCAGATCGGCGGTGAGGACCTTGACCGCGACCACTCTGTCGAGCGAAGCCTGCCTGCAGCAATACACAGCGCCGAAACCACCCCGGCCGATCTCGGCGGCGTCGTCGAACCCGGCCGCCGCCAGTTCCGCCGCGACCGAACCGGACGCGTCGCGTTGCGTCGCGAAGGGATCGGCATCGGTCATCGACTACACCGATTCACCCCATCCGAGCCCATTGGCAAACCCACCACTGCACACCTCCCGGTGACGTATCCCCAGAATATCGCCGGGATGTATCCAACGGGTCGCGCAGTAGAACTGTCAGGGCAAACGGGTGCTGACCGCGAAGACCGGGAACCTGCCTTCCGGGGGATGGGGCTGGAATTGAACCCGCACCGACGGGCCCGCGGACGAGGGGATCTCGCCTTCGAGCGATGTGTAGACCCACGGGCCTTCGTCGAGCTCCACGATGGCGATCGTCAGCGGCACCAACCCGCCCTGCCTGTCGGTCGGGGCCCGATCCACTACCCGCCATGACACGACGGAACCCGCACCCGACGACGGCACACTTTCGAGGTCGTCGGATCCGCAGGACGAACACCCGGACGTTATCGGCGCGAGCAACTTCTCGCACCGCATGCAGCGGTAGATCATCAACATGTCGTCCGCGCGCAGCGCACTGCCACCTCCGACGACGTTCGAAGTGTGCTCGACCTGGTTCGTGTGCATACGGGCCTCCCCGAGGCGGTGCTGGCAAGTTCCGCTCCAGACTGCCCCGCTGAGCCACGTCGAGCGACGGTGAAATTACCCGGGGGTATACCTATTTTTCGCACGATCGAGGTGCCGGACCGCACACCTCCTTGATTATATCCACGGCGTGGGTATAAGTTCGTCCTCACTTAACCCACACTGTGGATATCGGAGGCATGCGCTTTCCGTATCCGCGGTTTCCCTCCCCCAGCGAACTCACCGGCACATGGACCAACCCGGGCACCAGGCCCATGCGCAGTCACGGCCACAGCACTGATGGACCCGGCTTCGAAGGAGTACTCCCATGTCGTCCCGATTCCACCTGCCGCCCGAAGACGTGCTGCGCGCCCGCGAGAAACTGGTCCTCGACCACTTCCGCGACGAAGTCCGCCAGGACTGGGACGCCACCCTGTCGACATTCCCCCACCCGCACTACGAGATCATCGCGCAGATGCTCGTCCACGACGGCGACGGCGAAGTGCGCGGCTACTATCACGACACCCGCGTCGCCTTCCCCGATCAGGACCACGAACTCATCGCGCTCCGGCACAGCCATGACGCCGTCATCGTCGAATTCTGGCTGCTCGGAACACATCTCGGATCACTCGGCAAGATTCCCCCGACCGGCTCCCGGCACCGCACGAGGATGACGGCCTACTTCGTCTTCGACGAGCACGAGAACCTGGTGACCGAACGGATCTACTTCGACCAGCTCACCATTCTCCGACAGCTGGTGGGCGGACTGAACAAACGCGATCCTCGTGACCTGTGGAAGCTCGGCCGAGCCGCCGCCGGAGCCCTCGCCATGGCCGGCTCCGATCCGGACCCGCGCCTGCTGGCCACCACCCCACCCGACCTCGGCGATTGACCGCCGATACGCAGGACCCGTTACGGGCGTTCGGCCGTTCCTCCGCCGTTGTCGCGGGTTTCGATGGCCTTCACGGTCTTGTCCAGGGCCTGTCGCAGGACGCGTTTGCCGACGGTCCCGACCACGACTTCGAGGACGCGCCCCTTGAGGTTCTTGCCCTCGCGCACGATGACGACATCCACATCGGTCTTCCCGTCCGACCGGCGGTTGAAGGTGTAGGTGTGGCCCGAGTGGCCGCCCCATACGTTCGAGTCGGTGGTCGTCATGACGACCCGCTCGGGATTCGACCAGTCGTAGTGCAGGCGCTCCCAGATGCCGTGCGAGCCTTCCGTGACGTCGGCCTCACGGCGGCCCTGGTTGTGCACTTCGAGGTATTCGTCGGCGCTGTTGCCGAACACCTGCGAACGGCCCGGCCCGAAATCGGTGAGCGCCGCTACGAACTGCTCCGGTGTCGAGTTCGTCGTCTCCTTGAAGTGGATGGTGGACATTGCCTTCTCCTTTGCTTTGGGGTGATGGGTTTCGAGCCAGGAGGTGGGAACGATCTGCGCTACGCCGGGCCTCGGCGCAATGCCGCGCCCCCGTACCACTGGCACACCAGCAACGCCATCTCGACCTCGAGCCGGTCGTCGTCTATCGGCCGACCTCGCCGCGCGATCGCTCGCGTTATCCGGTACTTCACGGAATTGAAGTGCAGGTTCATTTCCGCGGCCGCGGCCTTGTAGCTCGATCCGGTGCGCAGGAAGACCCGCAACGTCTCGCGGAGCCGCTCGTCGTTGTCGTTGTCGGAGGCCAGATCGCCGAGTACCTCGCTCACCCAGTCCCGAGCTTCCGCCATGTCACCACCCAGCAGCGCCGCGGCGGACAGTCCCGGATCGGTCGCGGAGAAGACCGTCGGATCGTCCGTGCCGCGGGCGAGCGCGACCGCGCGCGCGGCCTGAGCGTGCCGATGGGACCGCTGGAAGCCCTCGACGCCGGCGCCGAGCGTGCCGATCGCGAAGCAGGGAGCGTCGGTCCGGTCGCGTGCGAACCTGCGTACGGCGCCGACCGGGTCGGCGGGAACCGACCGGTAGGGCAGCCAGGCCCATGCGCTGACCCGATCGACGGCGGCGAACAGCGGGCGCGCCGACGTGTTCGCCGCTTCGGCCAGTTCCCGCACGAACCGCTGTATCCGGGGCAGCTCGTCACCGTCGGTGCTCAGCTCCGGATACCACAGCACCAGCGCGAGGTGATGCCAGCGCAGCGGGTAGCGGATCGACTCGGTCGCCGCGTCGACGTCGACGGCGCTCGTCTCGGTCAGCACTTCGCGGACCTGGAGTGTGCGAATGCTGTTCTGATTCTCCAACCACTGTTCCCGCTCGCCCTGGTAGGCGGCGACGACCTGCCGGGTGATCGAGTCGATGTAGTTGAACAGCGTCGTAGTGATGGTCTGCAGGGCGTCGACACACTGCTGCGGCGTGATGTCGGCGGCGCGCACCTCCGCGAACACCAGTTCGCTCATCCGTCGCTGCCCCACCCAGTAGGCGCGAATCAGAGCATTGAGCGAAACCTCGTGCTGAGCAAGCCGTTTGGCGTATTCGATCGCCGCCGTCGGCGCCTGGACGCGCGCGACCGGGATATTGTGGCGCAGCGCCTGCAACAGTGTCTCGACATTCGCGTGCACGCTGGCCCCGAGCAGTTCCCGCGAATGCGTGTCCTCGCGCAGTTCGGCTATTTCTTCCTCGAGTTTGCGCCGGATGGCCGTGCCGATTTCCGTCACCCGCTCGTTCATCCGGGCGGCGATCCCTCCGACGTAGTCGTCGAGTTCGACTTCGCTATCGCGACGAAAGGTCGTCACACGATCATTGTAGGTACCTCGCTTCGACGCCACGGAAATATCGCGGGCGGCCCTCGAACGACAACCGCGTCGAGGGACCTGCCGACGTGCTCTCTTCGCTCGCTAGGAATTCGATCTGCCGCAAGGCACAATTAGGTCTATCGCGTTCGACAGATCACTTCGCCCATCGAGGGGGAGGAACTGACGACATGCACCGAGACGGCGAGCGCCCGAAAGGGCTTTCTGTTTCCGCGCTGGCGGCGGTGGCGAACCCGTCGTACTCGCGAATCGACACCTGGAATCTGCTCGACGACGCGTGCCGTCGGCTCGCCGATGTCAATCGGGCCGGGCTTGACGCCACCCACGAAGCCGCCCGGGTGCGGCGTCTTCTCGATCGACTCGGCACCTATGAGCGGTACTGGCTGTACCCGGGACCGGCGAGATTGGCGGCGTTCCGCGATTATCTCGCCGATCTCGCGACGGCGCGGCTCACCGACGAAGTGTCGCTGGCCGTGCGCCTGCTCTCCGAGTACGGCGACCGTGCGGCTTTGTTCGACACCTCCGCGCCGCTGGAAGATCAGGAACTCGTGGCGCGGGCCAAAGAGCAGCAGTTCTACACCGTCCTGCTCGGCGACGACGCTCCGCCCGACGCTCCCGCGGGCCTGGCGGAGAGCCTGCGGGCACTGCGCGACCCATCGGACGATGTGCAGTTCGACCTGCTCGTCGTGGCGAGCATCGAGGACGCCATCACCGCCGTCGCGTTGAACGGCGAGATTCAGGCGGCGATCATCCGGCACGACCTCCCCCTCCGTTCCAGCGACCGCGCGCCGTTGATGACCACGTTGCTCGGCGCCAACGAAGACGTCAACGTGACCGACCGCAACCACGACTGGGTGGAATGCGGCGAGTGGATCAGGAAGCTGCGACCGCATATCGACCTGTATCTGCTCACCGACGAGTCGATCGCCGCGGAGACCGAGGACGAGACGGACGTCTACGATCGCACGTTCTACCGCCTCAACGACGTCACCGACCTGTACAGCACGGTGCTCGCGGGCGTCCGCAGCCGGTTCGCCACACCGTTCTTCGATGCCTTGCGCGCCTACGCGGCCGCGCCGGTCGGCCAATTCCACGCGCTTCCCGTCGCACGTGGCGCCAGCATCTTCAACTCCAAGTCGCTGCAGGACATGGGCGAGTTCTACGGCCGCAACATCTTCATGGCCGAGACGTCGTCCACCTCCGGCGGGCTGGACTCACTGCTGGATCCACACGGCACGATCAGGGCGGCGATGGACAAAGCCGCCGAGACGTGGTGCGCCGATCAGACGTACTTCGTCACCAATGGCACGTCCACCGCGAACAAGATCGTCGTGCAGGCCCTGACCCGGCCGGGCGACATCGTCCTGATCGACCGCAATTGCCACAAGTCGCACCACTACGGCTTGGTGCTCGCCGGTGCGTACCCGCTGTACCTGGATGCCTACCCGCTCGCGCCGTTCGCGATCTACGGAGCCGTGTCCCTGCACACCATCAAGAAGGCACTGCTGGACCTCGAGGCGGCCGGACAACTGGACCGGGTGCGGATGCTGCTGCTGACCAACTGCACTTTCGACGGCATCGTCTACAACCCCCAGCGCGTGATGGAGGAGGTTCTGGCGATCAAGCCGGACATCTGCTTCCTGTGGGACGAGGCGTGGTACGCGTTCGCGACCGCCGTGCCGTGGGCGCGACAGCGCACCGCGATGGTTGCCGCCGAGCAACTCCGATCGACGTTGTCCTCGCCCGGGTACGCCGAGGAGTACCGCGAGTGGCGTGCGTCGATGCGGGGAGTCGACCGTGCCGAGTGGAGCGAGCGCAGGCTGCTTCCCGACCCCGAGCGTGCGCGGGTGCGCGTGTACGCGACGCATTCCACCCACAAATCGCTGTCCGCGCTTCGGCAGGCGTCGATGATCCATGTCCGCGACCAGGATTTCAAAGCTCTCGTCCGCGAGACGTTCGCCGAGGCGTTCCTGACCCACACCTCGACCTCGCCGAACCAGCAACTCCTGGCGTCGTTGGACTTGGCGCGCAGGCAGGTCGACATCGAGGGCTTCCAGCTGGTCCGCAACGTCTACGACATGGCGCTCGTGTTCCGCCACCGCGTCCGTAAGGACCGGCTGATCGGGAAGTGGTTCCGCATCCTCGACGAGGACGACCTGGTGCCCGACGAGTTCCGCCCCTCCGAAGTCATCTCCTACCGGCAGGTCAGACAGGGTGGCCTGGCGGAGTGGAACGAGGCGTGGCGGTCCGATCAGTTCGTGCTCGACCCGACCCGGGTCACCCTGTTCATCGGCAAGACCGGCATGAACGGGTACGACTTCCGCGAGAAGGTCCTGATGGACCGGTTCGGCATCCAGATCAACAAGACCTCGATCAACAGTGTGCTGTTGATCTTCACGATCGGCGTCACCTGGTCGAGCGTGCACTACCTGCTCGACGTGCTGCGCCGGGTCGCCACCGACTTCGAGCGAAGCCGGAGCGCGGGTGGCAGGGCCGATCGCGCACTGCAACAGCGCCGGGTCGAGGAGATCACCAAGGATCTGCCCGCACTGCCCGATTTCAGCGAGTTCGACAGCGCTTTCCGTCCCGACGGCGCCAGCCCGTTCGGCGATATGCGTTCGGCCTTCTACGCCGGGTATGCGGAGTCCGACCGCGAGCACGTCCTGCTGGGCGATGCCGGGCGACGGCTCGCCAAGGGGAAGCCCCTGGTATCGGCCACCTTCGTGGTGCCCTACCCGCCCGGCTTCCCGATACTGGTTCCAGGGCAGGTGGTCTCGACGGAGATCCTTTATTTCCTCGCCGACCTCGACGTCAAAGAAATTCACGGATACAACCCCGACCTCGGGTTGTCGGTCTTCACCGAAACCGCGCTCGCGCGGCTGGCCGCGGCTCGGCACCCGATTGTCACGGCATCCGACGGTGTCGGCGCCGGGAAGATCGAGGGTCGGCGATCAGCCGTCGGCGGCAAGGCGGTTCAGCCACTCCCGCAGTAGATCTTGCTCCGCGCTGCTGAGGGTCGTCTGCTCGGGCAGTGCGGCGCGCAAGGCGCGGGCGGCGCCTGCCGGGCCCGCGTCTCGCACCGCCGGTTGTTGGTTGGTGACGGCGGCGACCATCGACTCCCGCAGGGTGGTCAACAAGGCCGGGTTACGCCGCTCCTCGCGCAGCGAGAGCCAGGTGAGCACTGCGCCGCGCGCCGTGGCATGGATGATCTGGGCCGCGAGTTCCTCGTCGACGCGCAGCCAGCCGCCTGCGGCGAGGCGGCGGATTCGGCCCATCAGGATCTCCATGCCGGCCTTGAAGGCAGCCGAGGTGGTACCGACGGGTTCGGTGTACATCAACGTGTACAGCGCGGGGTTGGCCAAACCGAATTCGACCGCGACGTCCCAGCCGGCTCTGAGGTCCTCGATGGGGTCCGGCGGATCGGGGTCGACGTGCTTGGTGGCGAGGAACGCGGCGAAGCCGTGCTCGGCCACCGCGTCGAGCAGGCCGTCCTTGTCGCCGAACAGCCGGTAGATGGCCGGCGGCTGCAAGCCCGCCGCATCAGCGACCGCGCGCGTGGTGACCGCGTCGCGACCCCCACGCGTCAGCAGGTCGATGGCGGCCTCGATGACCCGCTGCCGAGTCTGCTCACGGCCCGTGGCCGTGCCGGACTCGACGGTAGTTGCGTCATCGGTGCCGCGTGCGCGCGATGTCATATATCAACGATACCGCTTCTCTGGTTCCATTGTTAGTATCAATGATACCGTTCAAGTGTTTCCATTGGAACCATCGCCGCAACACAGGAGCGCATCATGATCATCGTGACCGGAGCCACCGGACAGCTGGGACGTCAGATCGTCGAGAGACTGCTGACGCGCGTGCCGGCGGACCGAGTCGGCGTCAGCGTCCGCGACCCGCGAAAAGCGCGGGCTTTCGCCGAGCGAGGGGTACGGGTACGCGAGGGAAGCTTCACCGACGCCGCCGGCCTCGCCAACGCCTTCGAGGGCGCCTCTCAGGTACTCATCGTCTCCGTCGACAAAATGGGCGAAGAGTGCGTCGAACAACACCGCACCGCGATCGAAGCGGCCGTCGCCGCGGGCGCCCGGCGCATCCTCTACACCAGCCAGATGGGAGCCAGTGCCTCGTCGCACTTTCAGGCGTGCCGTGATCACGCCGCCACCGAGGACGCACTACGCGCCTGCGGCGTACCGTTCACGTCGCTGCGCAATGGCTTCTACGCCACCAGCGCGGCGCACTTCCTCGGCCACGCAGTGGAATCCGGTCAGCTCGAACTCCCCGCGGACGGGCCGTTCAGCTGGACCGCGCACGCCGACCTCGCCGAAGCCGCCGCCGCCATCCTGGCCGACGAAGGCCGCTTCGACGGCCCCACGCCGCCGCTCACCGGAGGGCAAGCGCTCACCTTCGACGACATCGCCGGTATCGCCACCCAGATCACGGGCCGCGCCGTAACGAGGATCACGACACCCGACGACAAGTTCCGGGATCAGCTGGTGGGCCAAGGCGTTCCAGCGCAGCGGGCGGATCAGTTGCTGGGCATCTTCGCCGCCAGCCGAGTCGGCGAGTTCGCCACTGTCGACCCGACACTGGCCACCCTGCTCGGTCGCGAACCCGTCACCTTGAGTACGGTGCTGCGCGATCAGCTCTCCCACGTTTGATGGTGTGTCGGCAGAGCGAGCCCGCGGCGATCAAAGCTGTTGCGGGCCATTGTGTTCACACGCTGAGTGACCGGCATTCGCTTCGATCCGGAGATCAGCGCGCGGTCGGCAGGATGATCGCCTTGTAGTCGGTCCACTCCGCTCGCCCGGCCGATGCGGCGGAGTCGGCGGTCGCCGCCGATTGGCAGGCTGCTGTATCCCGATACGCCATCCTCGGCGGTCCCGATTCCGCGGCCGCAGACGATGTCGCCGCCCGTGCTGATCGAGAACGCGATGCCGGGGACGACGCGCAAAGGTGTCCGCGTGGGCGACCGGAACCCGACACCTTGGTGGGATCGAACCACGAGAAGGGTGCGCTGCCGCGCACCCTGGGTGTCCTTTCGGCCCGGACCAGCGTCGATGAGTCTGGACAGCGTCATAAATGACGACAGCGGGACCGCCCCGCCACACCGACACGAAGGAGCACCCATATGACCATCGACCAGCGCTCGACCCACCGCACCCGCCGCTTCGCCCGCGCCATGGCGATCGCCGCAGCACCCGCCCTGCTGGGCATGGGGCTGCTGACGGCCGGCGCGGCCCAGGCCGGCCAGGACCCCAACCTACCGACCTGCTCCTGGCCCAACCTGGCATGCGGGCCGCAAACCAACCTGACTCCCGGCGGCCAGACCAACCTCACCCCCGGCAACGCGGCCAGCGCCACCAGCATCCCCGCCGACCGCACTCCGGGCGGGCCCCACCGGCCGCCTCACGTCCGGCCGATCGCGGGGTAGCGCCAGTTGATGATCACGGTGCGTACGTGCGACCCCGCCGCACTCGAGCGGGGTCGCGGCGAAGTCCGGTGACCATGTGGGTCGGACGCTATCGCGAATCACTCAAAGAAATCACCCCGATGTTGAGATTCTTCTTCAGCAGCCCCGGGTCCATCTTTTCGGAACTGATGCCTCCGATCGTCTCGTACATACGAAAGTAGTCGAGGACGGAGATTCCAGCTACCTCACGTCGATTGTCAGGTACGCGGCCCCCCTGGAGGACAGATGCTTCGAGGTTGCTCGGATCGTTGCCGCGGCTCAGCAGGGCCAGTCGCGCAGTAGATTCACTCGCAAGCAGAGATCCGGCGCCATCGACGAACACCGCTGCTCGGGTTCCGAATTTCAACGGATGCGCGGAGCCGATCGCAATACCGGCACGTAAGTAGTCGAACCCGAAGTTGACAGTGCCGTAAGTGATTTCGGAATCATATCCTCGACGTAGAGATTCGGGAGGCTGCCCGGCAAGGTTGACGCCCACGTTCGAACCCAAAAAGTGGTACACCCGACCGGCCCATGCCGCGGTAGTAATGGCGACCTCCTCGTTCTTCGTCACGACATGAATTCCCTCGTCAGCAATGGCCCTCAAATACACCGACAAGATCAGAGCCGGAGTACTGTCACGCGGCTTCATCTCTACCATATTTCCGATATAAGCGGCCGCCGCGCCCATGATCTGGAGCTTGCTCTGCCGGTAAGACAGAACTCGGCTGGACGCTTCGCGGCCGACAGCGAAAGTCTCCATCAAGAATTCATCGAGAGTTTCTCCGGAGTCGTACCGATCGCGGAATTCGTCCGTCTTTTCGCGGAGCTCGCCGTCCGCAAGCGCTTCCATCTCCGGCGAAGTAGCCAAGACCTGATCGGCCAGGTGACTCAGACGTTCGATCATCTTTGCAGACCTTCGGCGGCGAAATGCATCCAACAGACCGAACTCGGCCGAAGGACGATTCCTGACTTCTACTCGGCGCGCATGCTCTCTCCGTTCGCGGCGTGACGCCGGGGCGGGCCTGCTGTGTACGACGACTGGAGGACGACCGCCGACAGTGCCGACTCGCGTAGGCGCATACGCGACCCGGAGCACTTGTAGTGCGGCGTCGGCCAAGGATCGACAATCCGGATAACGGTCAACGGGTTCTTTTGCCATTGCTTTCGCAATTATGCCGTCCAGCGCCGGCGGGATCGCCGGATTGATTCGACTCGGCCGTGGTGGCGGCTCGTAGATGTGAGCGTGCATGACCGCGGGATCATGGTCTCGGGGAAAAGGAACTTTTCCAGTGATCATTCGGAAGAAGCTGCAGCCGAGAGAGTAGACGTCCGCTCTGCTGTCCACCTCTCCCCCGAGGATCCGCTCCGGTGCCATATAGGCCATAGTGCCGTGGACCGTCCCCGTGGCCGTGAGGTTTGTGGGACTGAGCAGATTTCGCGCTATGCCGAAATCTGAAATCCAAAGCCGCTCTACGCCGGAATCGGACTGTATGAGGAAATTAGCGGGCTTGATATCGCGATGCAGAATTCCCGCGCGGTGCGCATAGTCGAGACCGCTGGAAGCCTGTATCAGCAGGCCGACCGCCCGGTCCGGAGTCAATCCCGAGTTGCTGGCGAGTTCCTCACAGTTGACGCCGTCTATGAACCGCATTGCTAGCCACAGCTGCCCGCCATCGTCGCCATGGCCGAGAATATCGACGATATTGGGATGATGCAGCGTTGCCGCGAGCTCGGCTTCGAGCCGAAATCTCTCGACAGCCACACGAAATTCATCCAGTTCTTTGCGAGTTCGGCCGGGCTCAGCCTCGAGAACCTTCAGTGCGACAGGCGACGATCCGTCGTCATACGCCAGGTAAACCGTGCCCTGGGCTCCCGCTCCCAGCGTTCGCTCGATCGTGAATCCGGCCAACCTGTCACCACGCTCAAGCATAATGACCGCTTCCCCTCCGATCCGCTGCACGCAAGCGGCTCCAGGACAGCGCCGACTGGACTGCCGGGCTTCTCATACTTTTCTATCACTGTCGCACCAGCCACCGGCTCGGGACAGCGATATGCCGGTTGCACTCCCGATTCGGGGCTGACCGACCTTGCCTGGGCGGATGCTCGACAATTCTGGGCACCGCGCCCAGGAATTCTTGTCAGATGTTCAGCGGAGAGGTCGGGGGGAAGGTGACCGGCAATTCGGTCAGGGCGCGGTGGAAGGGGCCCGGTCGCCAGTCGGGGGTTCGGTTCGGCAGGTTCAGTTCGATCTCCGGCAGTGCGTCGAGGAGTTGGTCGATGGCCTCTTGCGCGATCAGGTAGGCCAGCGGACGCGCGGGGCAGGCGTGCGGGCCGAGACCCCAGGCCAGGTGGGAGCGGTTGCCGGTCAAGTCGCCGGTGCGGATCGCGGGGTCGTTGTTGCACGCGGCCATGCTGATGACGACGGGCTGATGCGCGGGCAACCAGACGTCGTCGATGAGGATCGGGTGACGGGGATAGGTGATCAGCAGGTTCGCCAGTGGCGGGTCGTTGAACAAGACCTCGTCGATGGCATCGCGGGACGACAGGTTTCCGCCGAGGATGCTGTCGCCGAAGCGCTCGTCGGTGAGGATCAGCAGCAGGGTGTTGGTGATCAGGTTCAGCTGGAATTCGATGCCGCTGCCGTACACCTGGGACACGTGGTGCGACGCCTCGACGTCGTCGAGCCGGGCGGGATGCCGCAGCAGTACCGAGGTGATGTCGCGCTGGGGTTCGGCGCGTTTGAGTGTCACGAGGCTCATCAGCGCCTCGCCGAGCATCTGATTGCCCTTCTCGGCGTCGACACCCTCGAGGAGGGCGGCCGTACCGGCGGCGACCTGCGCCCCGATCTCCGGCGGGCAGCCGAGCAGATAGTTCACCGCTTGGAAGACGAGCGGGAACACGTACTGGCGGATCAGCTCGGCGGACCCGTCTTCGCAGAACGAGTTGATCAGCGGGGTGGCCAGTCCTTCCACGACGGAATGGAGGGCATACAGGTCGACCTCGTCGATGCTGGCGGTGATCGCCCCACGGTAGCGGGTGAAATCGGTCCCGGCGCTGCGACTGGCCATGGGCCGCCACTCGAGCAGGGGAAGAATGGGGCAATCCGCGGGGATGTTCTTCTGCCAGGCGCGCGGGTCGGCCGGGAAATGGTCGGGATCGTTGAGGATCCGCACCGCGGTGCCGTAGCCGATCACCAAGGTGGCCGGGACGCCGGGGGCCAACTCCACCGGCGCCAAAGACCCGTAGCGCCTGCGCATCTCGCGGTACACACGGTGCGGATCGGCCGCGAACTCGGGCGAGTACATGGGCACTCGCTGTTCGTCGGATTCGATCGGCGAGCCGTGGAGGACCGGGCACGACTCAGCCGGAGCATGAGATTGCGGCGTACTCAAAGAGCGAACTCCAAACATTGGTGTTGCACAACGTGACTGCTGAACTACCGCTCCCTGCCTGGACACTGCACTGGAGCGAACTCACGGCGACTGTGCCGGAACCAAGCGATGGTATAGCGCGCGTGGACCGTGACCCTCACCGCGGACGAGAACAAGCTTCGCAGAATGCCCGCCGATCCGCTGCGCGGCCGGAATCGACCCGGCCGCGACAACACGGAGGCGGTGGACGAACTCGGGGCTCAGACGCCGAGAGCGTCCAGTGAGTCGTGGTCGTCGATGGCCGTGGTGATTCGCTTCAACAGCGTCAGACAAGTCTCCACCGGCTGCATCTTGGGTTGATACGCCGCCCTGCCGATCGTGAACGCCCACGCCGCGTACGCGAACATGGACTGTTGCCGGTACGCCAGCCACGCGTCCTCGAACGACGGCGCTTGGCCGCCGAGGGCTCCGAGTTCGTCCAGGTAGGCCGCCAGCAGTTCGCGGTCCCAAGCGCGCCGGTCCTCGGGCTCGCATCCCGAATTCACGGTATAGGCGAAGTCGTGTGCCCAGCCTCCCCGCATCACCACCTGCCAGTCGACGAATCCCATTCGCCCGGCGGCGGTTCGATATGTCTGCCCGATGTGCGGGTCACCGTGCAACAGAGTCTGCGGAAGCTCGTTCGTCGCGTTGTCGATCGCACGCTCGACACCGGCCCACAGCCGGTCGGCCTGGTCGTGCAGGGCCTCCGGAACCACCGCCGCGGCGCGGCGCAGGCCGACCTCGCAACGCTTCTTCATGTCGATGGCGGCGAGGTATGCCCGCAGCGCCTCGGTGGTGGTCTTGAGGTCCGCGATCGACGGGTGATTCCAGAAGGTGCGGTGGAGTCGAGCCAGATTGCGCACCAGGTCTTCGATCTGGTCCCGGGCGACCGGGGCGTTCGGCTCGACGAACTGCGCACCACGGGTCGAGGCGATGTCCTCCATCAAGGCGATCGATCGCCAGGACGCGGAATCCGCGGCACCCCAATAGCCGATCGGCGCCTCGATGTCGACCTGGGGGCGGAAGTCACGGAAGAAGCGGGTTTCGCCGTCGATCATCTTCCCGCCACCGAGCAGGATGCGTTGCGAGAAGGCCGTCGTCGTCTTCGCGAAGAGGTCGGTCGGCAAGCCCGCCTGCCGTCCCGCGTCGTTGTAGTCGACGCGAATCGCGACGCGGGTTGATGTTCCGCGGCTGCCGTTCGCGGTTTCGAACGAGAGCACTTCGGCCCCGGGGACATCGCGGCACAGCACGGCCGTCAGCCACTGTGGGGTCAGCGTCTCACCCGACACCGGGACGTCCTCGACGTCGCGCGCCTTCGGCCGGAACACTTTCTCGCCGATGATGTGAGCACCGACCGTGACGGACCGTCCGAGCAACCAGAGCTTGTGGTTCATACGCTTGCCTCGATTCCGGAGTACGACATGACCGCCCGAGCAGCCGGATCGCCGGCGCACGGGTCCGCAGGACAGTAACGCACTCTCGAAACAGCTGTACCGCAATGCGATTGCCGAGCCGATGCGGGCGGTTGCTACTCGGTGGTCGCCTTCTGCGCGATCTTCGTCAGCCGTTCCCAGGCGGGCGAGGTGACTCCGACGGATTCGTTCACCAGGCGGACCAGTTTCGGATCCAGCGCCGGGGTGGTCCGGCCGGCTCCGGTGCGTCTGCCGATGATCCACCGGCGGGTGCGGTCGGCGAGGTCCACCAGCCGCGGGTCGTCGGGGGACCAGTCGAATGCCGCGTCGTAGTCGAGGTAGATGGCCCGGAATCGCGGATCGTCGATGGCGTCGAGCTTGTCGGCGACCCAGTCCGACGCCTGTTCCGGAGCGACCGATTGCAGCAGAATCCAGATGTCGCGCTCCATCCGGACCGCCCGGTCGCTCACCCCGAGTGCGCGCAGGCGCGCGAGGTATTCGGCGACATCGGCGGACACGAACAGTCGATCGCCTGACCCCAGTTCGGCGATCTGCTCGCGGGTGCGGCGGATCTCCTCGGCGCGTTCGGCGAGCATGCGGTCGATCTCGGCGATCGCCGCCGCGAACTCGTCGGAATTGGCGGTCAGCAATTCCTTGATCCGCGCCAGGGGCACGCCGGATCGCGCCAATGTCTTGATCTTGACCAGATCGATGGCGTCCTCGGCGCTGTAGCGGCGATAGCCGGAGGAGTCGCGCGGCGGCTCGGGCAGCAGGCCGCGTTCGTGGTAGACGCGCACGGCCTTGATCGTCACGCCCGCATACCGCGCGAGCTGCCCGATCGTGATCATGCTTGTCTCCCTTCGGTGCCCGCCGCCGTCATCGCACCCGGGCGAACAAGCGACCGGCGAGATCGATTCCGGTCACGGCGGCGGAATCGTCACGGGTGAAGAACCCGCGTTGTCCTTGCAGACCGCCTTCGGTGACGATGTACTCGTCCGCGTCGCCGGCCAGCAGGCCGAGGGTAGCCGGTGGCAGGTCGGGCGGCAGATCGGTCACCGCGGCGGCACGAATCTCGGGTTTGATGGCGCATTCGATCGTCACCCTTGCCCCGTCGGTGTCGAGGGTCAGCCGCATCATCTCGTTCTCGGACTCGGACGCGAGCAACGCGAATCCGTCCACCGGGAGCACGGCCGACACGGTGAGCATGAGCATGGTCCTGCGCGAGAGTCCGTCGTGGCCCATCGCAACCCCTGACGTAGGTTTCGTCGATGCGTCGACGGGCTCGACGTTATCGAGACAACCGTGCCACCCCGTGAACAGTGGTTGAGCTGTGCCGGTCGGTTGGCCGCCGGTTTCCTGAATAGGCCTGTGTTCGCGTCAGCCGCAGTTCACTGAGCATTCGAACAAGCTCGCCGAGCTCGCCGCCGACACCGTCGGCTCGGCGGCCTGGTTGCACAGGCTCACGCCTTCGTCAGCCGGTTGGCGGACATGGAAAAAAGGTTGTCCCAGTGATGATCGAGACGCTGTTTCGCCTCGGTCGGCGGCACGGCGCTCAGCGTGCCGTGCTCGTTTTCGACGAGTAGTTCCCACCTCCGGAGTCTGCGCAGTCCGTCGCGGATCTGGAAATCGAAGGTTGTGCCCCATTGCCGCCGGAACCAGTCCTCCACGCGCCGATCGAGTTCGGTGGCGGTGAGCGGCCGGTCGGCGGTGCGCAGGAAGTGGTATGCCAGCACGGCTTCCTTCACCTCCGAATCCTCGGCGGCACCGAGCAGATGGTGGAACACTCCCGCATCATTGTCGAGGTTGCGGAAATAGAGATGCTCCGACAGCGTCTTCATCAACTTGATCTTGCGGTTCTTGAACTTCGCGAACTGACGCACCAGATAACCGCCGAAGGCAGCCAACCCGGCGCCGAGGGTCACCAGCGTGGCTTGATCCAGCCGCACGGATTCCTCGCGCAACCCCACCCAGAACGCCAGCAGCAAGAGCAGCGGCCCCAGCGAAGCGACCAGCTTGGTGGCGACCACGACGATCCCCGAGACCACCGCGGGCACACCGATCAGCAGTTTGTCCAGTGGCCGCATCCGCACGCGAACGCTGGGATACAGCATCTCGAGGTCGTTTCTCGGGACGTTCTGGAACAACTTCACCAGCACACCGCCGTTGGGCCGATCCGCGACCGCCTCCGCGCGCTCGGTGAACGCGACGTACACCAGAACCTTGCCGTAGCTGATGAATTCGATGCTGCGCCGCCGTAGACCGAACAGCCACCGCACCTGCTCGGTGCGCCGCGCGACCCCGCGGCGGAAGAACATCGCCGTTTCGATGTCGTCAGCGTCGACTTCCAACCGCACCTTCACCAGCGAGTGCTCGGCGAACGCACGATCGATCTCAGCGGCATCGATGCGGGTGAAATCCGCCGACTCGGCCAGCGCGACCAGCTCGCTCTCCACCCGCGCCCGCGCGGCGGCCCGGTGCTCGGGGGTGGCAACGCGGATCGCCCGTTCGTCCTCCGCTGGATCGACCACCTGATAGGCATCGAGCAAAGCCTCACCGCGCACATGGAACTCGTTGTGCACCAACGCCGCCAGCAGACGCGCGAACTCTGTGAACGACTCGCGCTCCGCTTCGGGGAGTTCGTCGGCACACAGCGATATCACCGCGCTCTTACGGAACGGCAGGAAGTGTTCGGCGTCCATCGGCAACTCCTCTCGGCGGACCCGCCCGTCGGTCACAACCCTATGGGGAGGCCGCAATCCACCGCACAGCCGACGGGGTCGGTCCACGACGACGGTGGAGGCGATTCGCGGACGCCTGGCCCGAGCACCGAGGACATCACGATGCAAGATCCGGATTCGCGCTACGCCGCGCAGTTGGCCGGGGTACGCGACCCTGCACGGACCACCACAGTGCACCGCGGATACGCCGAGCGCGGCGGTGGACGTTCGGTCCGCCGCCGCGCTCGATCTGTTCAATTGTTCAGCTCATGTGTTGCGAGGTGCAGCGGATCACTGTCCGGGCTGGCACTGCGGCGGCGGGCCGTCCGGGTGATCACCGGGCGGAGGACCCTGACGGTCACCGGGCGGCGGGCCCTGACGGTCGCCGGGAGGGGGACCCTGGTGGTCGCCGGGGGGCGGGCCCTGGTGGTCACCGGGCGGAGGGCCCTGGTGATCGCCGGGAGGCGGGCATTGCTGTCCGGGCACCGGTCCCTGGGGCGCATCAGCGCCGGCCACACCGGCTCCGATGCCGAGGGCGCCGAGCGCGAGCGCACCGGCCACGGCGCTCATTGCCAGCTTCGATGTGAAACTCATCTGCGTTCCTCCTGTTGTCGGATCAGGTCCGAAACCGTCGGCCACCGCTCTGAGGCCGACACGAGAATCGTTGAGTCTCAACATTTGTCCCTCGTTGGCGGAAGCTGTGTGCCAGCTGTGAACCGACCGGCTTCGCATACCCGCGCCTCCGCCGCGCGAGCCCGTTTCCGCTGGTCGCACCCTCACAGCAAACACATAGCCGCACCACAGCGGACCCCAAGCGTTGCTCGCCATGGTGAAACGATGTCCGCGACGACCACCGGGAACGGGCCGGCCGAACGAATTGTCGTGCGCCGCGCCGACGGCAGCCCGATCACCGTGCTCGTGGTCGACGACGAGCCCGTTTTGGCCGAGATGATGTCGATGGCGTTGCGCTACGAGGGATGGGAGGTCACTACCGCGGGTGACGGCCGGACCGCCGTCGCCAAGACCCGCGAAGCCCGCCCCGATGTGGTGGTGCTCGATGTGATGCTGCCGGACATGACCGGGCTAGAGGTGCTGGGCAAACTACGCGCACAGTATTCGGACCTGCCGGTGCTCCTGCTGACCGCCAAGGACTCGGTCGAGGACCGCATCGCCGGGCTGACCGCGGGCGGCGACGACTACGTCACCAAGCCTTTCAGCATCGAAGAGGTGGTGCTGCGGCTGCGCTCGCTCCTGCGCCGAACCGGCGTCGCCACCGAGAACAGTGACGCGCAGCTGGTGGTCGGTGATCTCGTGCTGGACGAAGACAGTCACGAGGTCACCCGAGCGGGCGAAGTGATCGTCTTGACCTCCACCGAGTTCGAATTGCTCCGGTTCTTCATGCGCAACCCGAAACGGGTACTGAGCAAGGCACAGATTTTGGATCGGGTGTGGAGTTACGACTTCGGCGGCCGGTCCAACATAGTCGAGCTGTATGTCTCCTACTTGCGGAAGAAGATCGACAGTGGACGCGCGCCGATGATCCACACCCTGCGCGGTGCCGGGTATGTCCTCAAGCCCGCAGGCTGAGGCGGCGCGCCGGGTGCTGATGCCACGGCGCTGGTCGCTGCGGGCACGGCTGTTGGTCGGGCAGGTGCTGTTACTGGTGATCGTGGTCGTCGGTATCGGCGCCGCGACCGAATTCGCGCTGCGCCAGTTCCTGGTACACCAACTGGACACCGAACTGATCGATGTGCAGAAGCGTTCGCTCGGCGAGGTCGGCGGTGGCCCGAGCCTAGGCCCCCGCCCCAGCGGTGAGCAGCCGCCGCCGCTGCCTCCACCCCCGCCACCGCCGCCGAACAACGGCCCGGGACCCGACTTCCTCAACCGGCGCGGTATCCAGCCCGACATGATCGGCGCCATCGTCCACGAAGGCAGCGTCACCAAGGCGGGCCGCAACGCGGCCGACGGCACGCAGGAAGCGTTGTCGCGGGCCGCGCAAGAGCAGCTCGCCGCGGTGGCGGCCACCGGGAATCCGGTCGACGTCGATCTCCGCGGCCAGGGGCGGTATCGAGTGGTCGCGGACACCACCTGGTCGGGCGACATCGTGGTCACCGGCCTGCCGTTGACCGCCGTCGACGCGACGCTGTTGCGCGTTCTGTTGATCTTGGCGATCGTCACGGCGGTCGTCTCGATCGTCGCGACACTGGTCGGCATCTGGCTCATCCGGCACGCTCTCGCGCCGCTGGATCGGGTCGCGGCGACGGCCGCGCGGGTGGCCGGACTCGAACTGCGGCGCGGCGAGGTGGTACTGCCCGTCCGGGTTCCGGTCGCGGACGCCGATCCGCGCACCGAGGTCGGACAGCTCGGCGCGGCGGTCAACCGGATGCTCGATCACATCACGGGTGCGTTGTCGGCACGCCACGACAGCGAGACCCGGGTCCGGCAATTCCTCGCCGACGCCAGCCACGAGCTGCGCACCCCGCTGGCCGCCATTCGCGGCTATGCCGAACTGGCACAACGCAAACGAGCCGAGGTGCCCGGCGAGGTGGCCAATGCGATGGCCCGGGTGGAGTCCGAGTCCCGGCGGATGACGGGTCTGGTCGAGGACATGCTGCTGCTGGCCCGGCTGGATTCCGGACGCGGGCTCGAACACGAGCCGGTGGACCTGACCCAGCTCACGGTGGACGCGGTGAGCGACGCGCACATCGCGGGACCAGAACTTCACTGGGATCTGGAGTTGCCCGACGAGCCGGTGGTGACCACCGGTGACGCGGCTCGGCTGCATCAGGTGCTGGCGAACCTGCTGACCAACGCGCGGGTTCACACCGGCCCTGGCACAACGGTGCTCACCTCGCTGGAATTCCACGGCGACGGAGGAGCCGTGCTGCGGGTGACCGACGACGGACCCGGAATCCCGGAGAGCTTGCAGCCGACTGTGTTCCAGCGTTTCGCGCGTGGCGACTCGTCGCGCTCGCGGCGTGCGGGCAGCACCGGCCTCGGTCTGGCGATCGTCGCGGCGGTCGTCAAGGCGCACGGCGGTGACATCTCGGTGGCCAGCGAACCCGGCCACACCACATTCACCATGCGTCTGCCCGGTGCCGGAAGCGGCTAGTCGGCGGACACGGCCTCCCGGATGGCTTTCACGGCGGCGGTCGGGGCGTAGCCGGGGGGGACACCTTCGACGAGGATGAGGTCACCCTCGATGTGCCGGGTGCGCAGCGGTGCGATCTCCCGGTACGCGGGCGAGTCCCACCACGCTCGCGCCTCGGCGATCCCGGGGAAGCCCAGCATCACCACGGCGCCGGGCCAGCTGCCTTCTTTCACCTCGTGCGGTGTCGCGTGCACGAGGTAGTGGCCGCCATACGGCTCGAGGGTCGACGAAAGACGTTCCATGTAGTCCGCGATCTCCGGGTGCGCGGCGGCGTCTTGCAGGTGAGCTATGGCGTAAGCGGTCATAGCGTGATCGTGGCATGGCGATCGACCAGAGTCGATTACCTGCCGGGTAAGCGGCGCTCGTCTCGCGGGGTGTACTGGGGAACCGACGAGCGGCAATACGAGCCCGCACAGAGCGCCCCGACACCGTGGTCACGGCTGGAACCGGTCCGTGGGCGCGGCGGTCGCCGTGCGGCCGTGCACCGGGAGAAGGTGCGGGCGTTTGGCGGTACGTCCGTCGCCGGAGGAGCGTCCGGTGAGCCGCCTACCGAGCCAAGGACCCAGGAAGGTCGCGGCCCAACGCATTTCGCTCATCACCGTGGCCATTCGGGTGCCGGCGGGCAGCGGCGGCGTCAAGGGCGCGGCCCAGCTTTCGTCGGCGCCGGGTAGACCCAAGGCGTGCGCGAGAGCGTCGGCGATGCGCTGATGTCCGAGCGAGTTGGCGTGTAGCCGGTCGGTGCTCCACAGGCGGGGATCGGTGACGGCGGCGTGGTGGGCGGTTTCGGCGAGGACGACGCCGTGCCGTGCCGCCGAGGCGCGGATGCGCTGGTTGAGCGCGGTGACGCGACCGCCGAGCGGGCGCGCGAGCGGGGTGATGCGCGCGAGGTCGGGGAAGGTCAGCGTCGCCACGACCGCGCCGTTGGCGGTGAGGGCGGCGAACATCGCGTCCAAGTGTCCGGCGACCTCGTCGGCGTCGAAATTCGGCCGCAGCAGGTCGTTGACTCCGGCGACCACGGTCGCGAGGTCCGGTCGCAGCGCCAGGGCGGCATCGAGTTGCTCGGCGCGGATCTGCCGGGCGAGTTTGCCCCGAACCGCGAGATTGGCGTAGAGCAGGCCGGGATCGGCCTGCGCGAGGCGTTCGGCGAGGCGGTCGGCCAGGCCGCGCAATCCGGTCCGGTCGTCGCCGTCGCCGACGCCCTCGGTCTGACTGTCGCCGAGCGCGACATAGGTTCGGTAGGTCACAAGCCCAACTCCACATCGGTGATCGGGTAGGCCACACACGAATGGGTGTAATCGAATCGAGCGTCGGAGAGCCGAAGTTTCGCCTCCTCGGCGTTGTGCACCTCACCCTTCAGAATCCGCACCCGGCACAGGCTGCATTCGCCGGAACGGCAGGCGGCCTCGGGACGAATACCGTTGTCTTCCAGAGCGTCCAGTAGTGGACGGTTGCGCGGGGTGCGGAAGGAGGTGTTGCCGACGGTGACGGTGACCTCCTCCGCCGGATCGATACCGGCGGGCCAGTGCGATTGGGCGGTGGGATCGCTCGGCGCGCCGTTGGCCTCGAAACGGATGCGTTTGCGCGGGTGGCCCAGCGCGGTGAGCTGCCCGAGGGCGTAGGGGTACAGCGCCTGCGGGCCGCACACGTAGACCATACGGCCGTCGAGTTCGCCCACCAGCCGGTCGATGGTTTCCGCGGTGAGGAAGCCGGTGGCTCCGGTCCAGCCGGCGGCGGGTTCGGCGATGACATGGTCCACGTCGATGCCGGGGTGGGTGGCGGCGATCTCGTCCAGTTCCGCGCCGAAGATGATGTCGGAGGCGTCGCGGGAGCCGTAGATCAGGTGGAAGGCGCGATCGAGGCCCAGATCGGCGATCTCACGAATCATGCTCATAGCCGGAGCCACGCCCGAACCGCCCGCGAGGAACACCACGTCGTTGCCGTGAAAAAGCGGGTTGTGGTGGAAGGTGCCCATCGGGCCGGTGGTGGTGAGCACCTGCCCGATCTCGGCGGTGTCGACGAGCAGGTTGCTGACGCGTCCGCCGGGGACACGGCGGACGGTGAGGTCGTAGTGGGTCAGCCGGGACGGGCTGGAGGAGATCGCGAACGGGCGGCTGGTGCCGTCGATGAAGACGTTCACGTACTGGCCCGCCAGGAAGGGCGGCAGCTCGAGCCGGTCGGCGCGCTCGAGCCGCAAGGTCTTGGCGGTGGCGGTCTCCTCGATGATCGCGGTGACCACCAACCGCAGCCGCTTGGGGTGGTAGGCGTCGATGGTGGCGCGTGTTTCGGCGGCATAGTCGCGCGTATCGGGGACGCGGGCATCGATCTCGGCGAGGATCTCCGCCGCCCCGTCGAACCGTTCTGCGAGTGGGTGCTTCACGTAGTGTCCTCCGATCAGGCGGCTTTGGAGCGCAGGAGACGGCGGGCGACGCGCGCGCCGGCCTCCAGGGTGGGCTGGAATCCGCCGATCCCGGCCCAGGAGCCGGCCAGATGGAGTCCGGGAACATGGGTTCGGCGTTCGCTGTCGCGGAACAGCCAGCCTTCGGTGGCGTCCTGGTCGTAGCCGTAGATCGCGCCGCCCGGATGCCCCAGGTAGCGCATCATGGTCAACGGTGTCGCGACGTCGACCTCTTCGATGGCGTCGCGGATGCCGGGGGTGACGGTTTCGCACAGGTCGAGCAGGGTTTCGGCGTAGGCGAACTTGGTGCGCGCGTACTCCGATGCGGCGATGTTCTTCCAGATGTCGGCGTACTGCAACGTCATCAGGCTGACGTGCGTGGCGCCGGCGGGCGCGAATCCGATCGGCGCGACATCGTAGGAGCTGACGCAGATGCCCCGCGCGGGCTCGAACGATTTCCATGCCCGGTAGGTGCGGTCGTCGTCGGCGTCCATGTTGACGAACGTCGTGCTGGTGGTGAAACCCAATTCGGCCGGAGTCGCGTCCAGACCCATGTGCAGCACGAAGCCGGAGACACCGATTCGCCTGGTGGCCAGATCGTTGTGCACCTCGGCGGGCACGTCGACGCCTTCGAGCATGCCGTAGGTGGTCGGCAGCGACGCGTTGGAGACGACGTCGGCAGCGGTGACCTCCGAACCGTCTTCCAGCCGCACACCCAGAACCCGGCCGGATTCGGTGAGAACGGCCTCCACGCCGGTGTTGAACCGCACTTCGCCCCCCGCGGCGAGGAAGGCGTCGAGGATGGCGGTGGACATCGCCTGCGACCCACCGCGCACATGCCAGGGCTTGAACTCGAAGTAGGCGAACAGTGTCAGCGCCAGATCCTGGAATCGCAGTCTCGATGGCGGCTGCCCGAGATAGGTCCAGTACATGCCCAGCGCGACCTTGATGCGGTCGTCATCGAAGAACTCGTCGAGCACGTCCTTCAACGGCCGCAATCCGTACTCGAACAGCACCGGGTCGATCTGCTCGACCGGCATCCTCCGCATGGCGGCGATCTGCCAGAAGCTCACCTGCCGGATCAGGTCGAAGAATTTCGCGGCCCGGTCGCGGTTGCCGGGGAACTCGGCCTCGATGGCGGCGACCGCGCCGTCCCAGTCCGCGGGCAAGGTGAGATCCAGCCGACCGGGAATCACGGCACGATAGAGGTCGTGTTCCTGCACGAACTCCAGCTTGTCGGCGATGCCGAGTTGCCGGAACAGCCCTTCTCGCAACGACATCGGCTGCCCATCGACGCCAACGCCGGACAGCTGGTGCAACGCGACCTCGAACTCGAACCGTCCACGGCGAAAGGATGTTCCGCAGCCACCGGGAATATTGTGCCGCTCGAGCAAGAGGGTTCGCGCGCCCGCGCGCTGCAGGGTCGCGGCGGCGGTCAGCCCGGCATTGCCCGCGCCGATGACGATGGCGTCGTAGTCGCTCACGCGCCGGCGGCTTCCCGCTCGAGCTGCGCGGCGGCCTCGGCCTTGATCCGCTCGAACTGCTCACCCATACGCGCCGCGAGGGCCTGTGCCGCCGAGAGCGGACGCACCATGACCATGAAGTCGTCGATCTTGCCCTCCTCGTCGAAGTGCAGGAAGTCGCAGCCGGTCAGCCGCTTGCCGTCGACGGTGGCCTCGAACACGAACGCGTGATCACGACCGTTCGCGTCGGCGATCTCGCGCACATAGCGGAAATCTTCGAACACGCGGATCACCGCGCGCAGGATGGCCGCGGTGATCGCCTTGCCCGGGTACGGCTGGAATGCCACCGGACTGGTGAACACCACGTTGTCGGCCAGCAGCGCCTCGATGGCGGCCTCGTCACGAGCTTCCACGGCTACGCGGAAGGGGTGCATCTCCCACCTCCTATACTCAAGAAATTTAATAGGTGACTTGAACCGTATCCAGGTCGAGTCGACCTGTCCATAGCTCGAAGGACAGATATTTGATTAATCTTCTCGAGTGGTAGCCTGAGCCGATGGCGCTACGTAACGCGGTGCTGGCCGCCCTGCTCGAGGGCGAGGCTTCCGGCTACGACCTGGCCAAGAGCTTCGACGCCTCGGTGGCCAACTTCTGGATGGCCACGCCCCAGCAGCTGTACAAGGAGCTGGAGCGGATGGCGGCCGATGGCCTCATCGAGACCCGGGTCGTGCAGCAGGAGCGCAGGCCCAACAAGCGCCTGCACGCCATCACCCCCGCCGGGCGCGCGGCTCTCCACGAATTCGTCGAGAAGCCGGCGAAGCCCACCGCCATCCGCGACGAGATGATGGTGAAGGTGCAGGGCATGGACGTCGAGGACGCCCCCGCCGTGCGTGCCGCGGTAGCGGACAAGCTGGAGTGGTCCAAGTCGAAACTGGCCCGCTACGAACGCCTGCGTTCCCGGTTGCTGGACGGCCGCAGCGAGCAGGCGTACCTGGCCGAGGCCGAGCGAGTCGGCCCCTATCTCACACTGCTGCGCGGAATCTCCTTCGAGCAGGAGAACATTCGATGGGGAGAGTTCACGCTGTCGGTGATCGATCGGCGGATCGCCGCGCACGTGTGACCGTCGCGGCGAAAAGCCCACACCACCAGCCGATACGGCGTTCTTTCTACACCGCCGCTCGGGCCGGTTCCGGTTCGCGGTCCTCGATCCGCTCGGTCGCGCTCGCCCGCGCGAGTGGACTTACCCGATGCAGCGCCGCGTATCCCACGCTCGCCAAGACCAGCGCGACGAACACCCCCAGGTTGCTGCTGCCCAGGCCACCCGCGCGGGCGGCGGGCGTGAACAGGTAGCCGAGCAGCGGGCCGACATGCGGATCGGGCGAGGTGACCAAGCCGAGCCCGGCGATGGTCGCGACGATCAGACAGCCGACCCCGACGCGGTTCACCTTGCCGTAGCCGCCGACCGGGCTGTACAGGGCCGTCCGGTCGTAGCCGACGCGGCGACGCTGCCACAGGTCGACCACGAAGATTCCGGTCCATGCGGCCATCACCACACCGGTGGTGGTCAGGAACGCCTGGAACGGAGCGAAGAACCCGGGGGCCGCGAATGCCACATAGCCGCCGGCAGCGGCGATCAGGGCCGCGTCGATCAGAACGGTGTAGTGCCGGGATATCCGGACGCCCAACGTCTGCAGCGCGAGCCCGGAGGAGTAGAGGCCGATGATCGAGCCCGACACGAAGCCCACCAGCGCCAGGATCAGGTAGGGCACCAGAAACCAGGTGGGCAAGTGGGCCGACAGCGCGCTGATCGGATCGGTGGCCGCCGTCGCCGCGATGTCCGGATCCCCCGCCGCGAGCACCGTGCCGAGTCCCATCAGAACGAGGGCGGGAGCGGTGCCACCGAACGTGATCCAGCCGACCAGCGCGCGTTTGCCTGCGGCGCGGGGCAGGTAGCGGGTGTAGTCGGCCGCGCAGTTGACCCAGCTCAAGCCCAGCGTGTTGGCGACCAGCATCACCCCGCCCACGAACGCGCCCACGCTGACCTGTCCGTGCGTCGCGAACGAGATCCTGGGCAGCGTCAGCACTACATAGACCACCGACAGCGCGGTGAATGCGAGGGCGAACCACTTCTGGATCCGCAGGATCACGTGACAGCCGTAGATTCCGATCACCGTGGTCACCACGATGACAGTGACGAGAGTGACGACCATGAGCGGCGCGGTGTCCATATCCGGGTCGAGCCGGTGCGCCACCGTGCGGGCCGCGAGGGTCGCCAGCACCGCCGAGAAGGTCTCCCATCCGACCAACGCCAGGTAGCTCAGCAGTGCCGGAATCTTGTTGCCGTGGAATCCGAACGCGGCGCGGCCGGCCACCATGGTCGCCGCTCCCCCTTGCTGCCCGGCCAACGACACCAGGCCGAGCAGGAGGAAGGAGAGCACCGCGCCCACCGCGGCGGCCAGCGCCGCCACATGCCAGTCCAGGCCGAGTGCGGTGACGTACGGACCGAACGACACCAGGACCACATTGCAGCTGGTGCCCGCCCACGGCCAGAACAAGGCGCGTGGCTTGCCTCGACGTTCCTCGTCCGCGACCCATTCGGCGCCCTTGCGCTCGACGGACCAGTCCGACGGTTCTGCTGAACTCCCGACCATGTCGAATCCCATCGTCGAGGTGGGAGGAACCGCCGACCCAGTCTCACCACCGTGCACCTATATAACGTGCCGTTATGTGTTGGCCCATTGTAAGTGCGAGAACGCCGATGGGGAACCAAAGTTGATAACACAACCAAAACCACAGCGCGGTGGCTTCACGGCGTTGGAAGCACCCGTGGACTGGTGACAGATGAGCGGCCGTGCGGTCGTCAGCTCACTAATGCCTGCGGCGACAGTGTCTTCAGCATCCCGTTCGCCCAGCGCAGTTGCCGCAGCGTTTGCGGGTGGCAGCGCTGACAGAGGTCGACCAATTCGAGGTCCTGTGCCGCTTGGGCTCCTTGGGCCAGCAGTTCCCAGTCGAGGGACACGCCCGCCGCGACGCGGTGCAGACGGCGCAGATCGGCGAGCAGAAGCAGGGCCGGTTCCGGCCGACGGCCCAACCGGGCGCTCAGACGTTCCTGCAGAGCCGCGCCGAGGGCGTCGGTGCGGGGCTCGGGGCGCAGCTTCAGCCCGTATCGGCGGCCCGCGTCGGCAAGGTCGGCGATGTGGTCGAGGGACCAGCGCCGAATGTCCAACGCCACGTGCCGGATTTCGTGTTCGGTGACGTGGCGTGCGGAGATCGCGGACAACTCCCGGGCGAGTTTGCGCTCGGATCGGTGCAATTCGCGCAGCGCGATGCGGAGTTTCATCGGTTCGGGACCTCGAGCAGTTCGTCGTCGAGTGCCGCGGTCCCGCCCACGGTGGCGGCGATCCCCGACGTGATCGGCGCGGACGCGGTGGCGGTGGGGGCAGGCGCCGGATGCCCGTCGGCGCCCGCGAGCCGTTCGAGCTTGGCGGCGGCGGTCTTGAAGATCGGCTGTTTGGAGGCGGGATCCCAGTCGGTGATGGTCATTTCGTTGGCTGCCCGCTCGCGCTCAGCGGCGGGCTCGTCCCAGTAGCCGTAGTGGAACGGCACGAACAGCACGCCCGTGCGAATGCCGGTGATCCGCGCCCGTGCCCGGATCGCGCCGCGCGGCGAGGAGATCCGCACCATATCGCCTTCGGCCACGCCGAGTTTCGTCGCGTCCTCGGTAGACAGTTCCACCCACACCTGCGGGGCGGCCGCCTGCAACTGCGGCGCACGCGCCGTCTTGGTGCGAGTGTGGAAGTGGTAGAGGGTGCGGCCGGTGATCAGGGCGAAGGGATAGTCGTCGCCGGGCTGCTCGTGCGGCGGAACATAGCGGGCGGCCTTGATGATCGCCTTGCCATCGGGATTGAGCGCGCGATACTCGGTCGGTTCCACCGGCGTTCCCGTGACCAGGTCCTTGCCGTAGCTTTCGCAGTACTGCGGGGAAGCGAAGAACTCGCCGTTTTCATACAGTCGCTCGGCCCCGTCGGGATGCTCGTCGTTGCAGGGCCATTGGATGCCGCTGCCGCCACGCAGGCGTTCGTAGGTGATCCCGGTGTAGTCGCAGGGCCGCCCGGCACTGCACTTCTTCCAAGCCTCGAACGCCGATTCCGGGTCGCGCCACGGCGGCAATGGGTCGCCGTCTTTGTCCCGGAAGTCCATGCGCCGGGCGTAGTCGAGGAAGATGTCCAGGTCCGCTCGCGCCTGACCGGGTGGGTCGATCGCTTTGTCGGAGATGTGCACGGTCCGATCGGCGTTGGTGAAGGTGCCGATCTTCTCGCCCCAGGTCGCCGCGGGAAGGACGACGTCGGCGAGTTCGGCGGTTTCGGTCCGGAACAGATCCTGCACCACCAGAAACAGTCTCTCCTGAGCGAGAATGGACCGGATGCGGCCCAATTGCGGCAGTGACACCGCCGGATTGGTGGCGCTGATCCACAGCATTCGAATCGTGCCCTGCTCCGCGTAGCGGAAGATCTGCATCGCGTGCGTCGGGGGCGCGTAGTGCGGAATCCGGTGCGTCTCGATGTTCCACAGCTTCGCCAATTCGGCGACGTGCTCGTCGTTGGCCCAATTGCGGAAACCGGCCAAGTCGCCGTCCGCCCCGCACTCCCGGGTGTTCTCGGCGGTGGGTTGGCCGTTCATCTGCAATATCCCGCACCCTGGCTTGCCGAGCATCCCGCGCAGGATGTGAATGTTGTTGACCTGCACCGCAGCCGCCGTCGCCTGGTGGGATTGGTAGAAGCCCTGCAACACGGTCGACAGCAGTCGTCGCGCGGTGCCCACCAACTCGGCCGCCCTGCGCACGTCCGCGGCGGCGACGCCGCAGATCTCGGCCACCCGCTCCGGGGTGTAGGCGGCCACCGTCGAGGCCAATTCGTCGAATCCGACGGCGTGGGCGTCGATGTAGTCGCGGTCGATCCAGTCGTGCTCGATGATCTCGCGCAGCAATCCGTTCATCAGCGCGACATTCGTTCCCGGCAGCGGAGCCAGATGCACGGTCGCGGCCTTGGCTACGGGCGTCGGGCGCGGATCGACGCACAGCAACGCCGGGGGTTGCGCTCCGGCCAGGCGGTCGAGCATGCGAGTCCACAGGACGGTCTGGGTTTCGGCGACGTTGTGTCCGAACAACGCGATGACGTCGGCGTGGTCGACATCGGTGTAGCTGCCGGGCTGGCCGTCACTGGCGAACGACTCTTTGAGTGCCTGGGCCGCGGTGGCGGTGCACAACCGCGTGTTGCCGTCGAGATGGTTGGTGCCGATCGCCCCGTGCGCGATCACACCGAGGGTGTAGTACTCCTCCAGGAACAGCTGCCCGCTGGTGTAGAAACCCAGCGCACTGGGCCCCTGCTCGGCGAGCAGCTCCTTGCTGCGCTGGACGACGCGGTTCATCGCCGTGTCCCAGTCGGTCTCGACCAAGCGCCCGCCGACACGGATCAACGGCCTGGTCAGCCGGTCGGGTGACGCGTTCGCCTGCCATCCGAACAGGTCTTTCGGGCCGAGCCGACCGTGATTGACCCGGTCTCCCGCGCGTCCACGGACCCCGACGATGCCGCCGTCCTTGACGGCGATGTCCAGCGCATCACCGTTGCTGTGCAGGATCGACGCCGACTGTACCCACTCGTCGACGTCCTGCTCCCGAACTCCGTCCGCCAGATGCATGTCCACGCGGGCGGGCCACGGCTTTCCCGGTTCGTACGGCGTCCGGTGGCCCCAGGGTTCGGCTATGCGGTCGTGCCTGATCACGACCCGCGCATACCCCACACATGGTGCGGCAAACAGAGTCGGCGGGGTCGTGCCACACTGGCGTAGATGGAGCGAGCGAACGCTTTCCACGACGAGAGATCCGCACCCACCGCCGGTGGGGAGAGCACTCGCACGGTGATCGTCGCCTTCGGCGCGAACGTCGCGGTGGCGGTGGCCAAAACGGTCGCCGCGACGCTGTCCGGCTCGGCGTCCATGGTCGCCGAAGCCGCACATTCCTGGGCGGACACCGGCAACCAGATCTTCCTGCTCGTAGCCAACCGTCGAAGCGCTCGCACCGCGGACGCGAAACGACCCCTCGGGTACGGACGCGAGGCATATGTCTGGTCGTTGCTGGCGGCGGTGGGACTGTTCGTCGCGGGCGCCGCGGTGTCGGTGTGGCACGGGATCACCGAACTGCTACACGAAGGTCGAGGTGGACAGGATTACGCGATCGCCTACCTCGTGCTCGGAATCGCCTTCGTATTGGAGGGAACCTCGTGGCTACAGGCCACGCGGCAACTCGGCGGCGAGGCCGAGAGCTTCGATCAAGACATCCTCGAGTACGTACTGAAGACCTCCGATCCGACTTTGCGCGCGGTTTTCGCGGAGGACAGCGCCGCACTGATCGGCATCGTCATCGCCTTCGCGGGAATGGGGCTGCACCAGCTCACCGGCGCGGCGGCCTGGGACGCACTCGGATCGGTGCTCGTCGGCGTGCTGCTCGGGGTGATCGCCGTAGTGCTCATCGACCGTAACCGGCGCTTCCTGACCGGTGAGCCCGCCTCGCCCGAACTCCGCGCCGCCGCGGCGGCCCGCATCGAGGAGATGCCCGAAGTGGCCTCGGTGCGCTTCGTGCGCCTGGAATACGTCGGCCCTCGGCAGGTCTTCCTCGTCGCGAGCGTCGACCTGGTCGGCGACCCGGCCGAGTCGAGCATCGCCCTCACGCTGCGCGCGCTCGAGCGCGAACTCGAACGCAACCCGCATATCGCCGACGCGGTCCTCACGATCGCCGCTCCCGAGAACGACTGAAGCCGAGTAACCCAGGCACAGGCCGAAGTACTCCGGGTGATCGTGCACGAGCCGGGTACCGTTCCCGGGCACCTGGCCGCGGTGACCGGCATGCGCCCCAGCAACGTCAGCACCGCGCTGCGCCACCTGACCGAACTGGGAATGATCGAACGCGAGACCGACCCCGCCGACCGCCGCAGCAGCCGGATCATGCCCACCCACAAGGCGAGCGCGAGGCCGGACCGCCACTCCGGTGACTCCCGCCGGAGGGGATCGCACCCGCCGATCAGTTCGTGATGGCGTCGAACATGCCGGGCTGATAGGAACCTCCCGGCATGCGCGTGATCACGCCGAGCCGGTTGGAAGCGTTGATCATGGCGACCAGGTAGACCAGCGCGGCGATCTGGTCGTCGTCGTAGTGCTCGCGCACCTCGGCCCAGGTCTCGTCGGAGACGCCTCGGTAGGCGTCGGCGAGCCGGGTACCCTCCTCGGCCAGCGCCAGCGCGGCCCGTTCGGCCTCGGTGAACACGCTGGACTCGCGCCAGGCGGCGACCAGGTTGATGCGGACCGCGGCTTCACCGGCGGCCGTCAGGTCCTTGGTGTGCACGTCGGTGCACCAACCGCAGCCGTTGATCTGGCTTGCGCGCAGCTCCATCAGCTCCATCGTGGCCTTCGGCACCGTCGACTGCAGGATCGCCAGGCTGGTGTTCGCGAACCGCTTGCCGATCTTGGCGCCGATCTCGCTGTCGTTGAGATTGATACGGGGTCCCATGACGTGGTCCTCACTCGTGATGTCGTGTGCTGTGCACTGAACGAACACCAGACGTCGGCTGCCCGAGCCTCGTAACAGCGCACCGAAGTGACCTGCGCCACTGCGTATCGGTGTTACGAGACGGCCGGGACAGGCGTCTGATGGGTGACACAGCCGAGAGGGAACAGGAGCCACTTCATGGCCGACACATCGCAGAAGACGCCAGGCGATCACCACCCCGCCCCGGCTACCGCGGCGTTCGTCACCCACCGGAATCTGCTGTTCACCGTCGCCTACGAGATGCTCGGCTCGGCCGCTGACGCCGAGGACGTGCTGCAGGAGACCTGGCTGCGGTGGGCGGGCGTCGACCTCGGCACCGTCCAGGATCAGCGCGCGTACCTGGTGCGGATCGTCACTCGCCAGTCACTCGACCGGTTGCGGACACTGGGGCGGCGCAAGGAGTCCTACGTCGGCCCGTGGTTGCCCGAGCCGCTGCTCACCGCGCCCGACGTGGCGGAGGACGTCGAGCTCGCCGACAGCGTGTCGATGGCCATGCTGCTCGTGCTGGAGACGTTGACGCCGATCGAGCGAGCGGTCTTCGTCCTGCGCGAGGTATTCGATCTGAGCTACGACGAGATCGCCGAAGCCGTCGACAAGAGCCCCGGCGCGGTCCGCCAGCTCGCGTACCGGGCCAGGGCGCACGTCGCGGCACGCCGACCGCGCGGAGTCGTTTCGCCCGCCGAGACCCGCAGCGCACTCGAGGCGTTCCAGCGAGCGACCGAAACGGGCGATCTACAGCATCTGCTCGACATCCTCGCGCCGGACGTCGTCCTGCTCGGTGACGGCGGCGGCGTCGTGCAGGCCACCCTCGCGCCCGTCCTCGGAGCCGACAGCGTGGCCAGGATACTGGCGGCCGGGCTGGGCAGGCTCGCCGCGGTGTCGAGGCAGCCCGCGCAGGTCAACGGATATCCGGCACTGATCTTGCGACGCGACGGCGAGATCGACACCGTCCTGGCGCTTCGCATCGACGACGGCCTCGTCACCGGCCTCTACGCCGTGCGCAATCCGGAGAAGCTGTCCCGCATGGAGCGGGAGACGGCGCTGTGCCGCTGACGAAGGGGAGGGTCCGGCATCGGCGCCCCCGGGTTGTAGACGGCGTCGAGGACGGGATCGTTCCACACGCCACCGGAGAGCACGGCCCGGTCGCCGGGCACGATCCGGAGCGAGGAGCCGCTGCGCTCGGCTCCCTCGAACAACCCGAGCGCTGGTAAGGCTCTCGGGCCCCACGGGGAGCCCACTGCCACGAATGCCGCGGACAGCACCGCCCAGCGCGCCAGCAGCAACGGCAGCGCGGGCACACCCTCCTCCACCACTGCCACGCCCGGCTCGGCCCTGGCCACCGTGTCGGCGGGCCGCGATTGCCGATCGGCATGCCCGATATGGGCGGCCAGCCACACCGGCAGCCGTTCTCACGGAAACACTTCCGGGTCCGCTCGATAGATCTCGGGCAGGAAGAGGTGGTTGTCGGGGAACGGTTCGGCGTCGTAGTCGCACGGGAAACGAACGCTGTTGCGGAAAACTAGTTTTCGATGTCCATCGATCGATTCATGCTGCGCGCGATCAGATTCGCTTGGCCTTTGATGAAGGCTCGACTCACTGCGGTGTAATCAATGTCGGAGGGCCAGCGGCGGGGACGTGTCCGCAACAAGCGGCAGTCAGCGATCGGTGAGCCGAACGGGGCCGCGTATCTGGCGGGCCACCGCGCGGAACCAGCCGATGTCGTGTCGGCCGCCCTCGGCGTCGAAGGCGGGCCGGAGTTCGTACCAGCGCAGGCCGGGGCGCAGGTGATGCACGCCGTGCAGGTTGAAGCTCAGCGCCAGTACTTCCAGTGGCGCGGGCAGTTTCAGGTTCAGCGCCTCGAGCGGCTCGTCGAGATCGGTGCCGTAGTGATAGGCGTTGTCCGACAGCGAGACGATCACGCCGCGCCCGGCCAGCGCCGCGAGCAACATCCACCAGTGCGGACCGTAGGCGGCGAACGCCGCACCGTGCAGCACCACGACGGCGGCCGCGTCGACGCGGAACTGCCGGAACACTTCGGGTCGCGCGAGGCGTTCGAGCAGCGGCCCCGCCACCGTGTCCGGCCCGTCCACCGCCCGGGCGAGCCCGTGCACCGCCGCGACGGGCAACGCCGCCAGCATGATCGCCGCCACCTCGAGCAGATACAGCCCGCCGAACAGCCGCAGGTAGTACCCGGGCGCGACCTTCGCCCAGGTGGAACTCGCCGGGTCGTAGACCTCGGCCCGCTCCCGAGTCCGGTTGTAGCGGTGGTGCAGCAGGTGACCGGCTTTGAGCAGCGCTAACGGCGACCCGTACAGCACGGCGAGCACGCGCCCGTACCGGTCGTTGCGAGACCGCGAGTGGTGCAGATTGCCGTGCACGGCCTCGTGGATCACCGACCAGAATGTCGTCGTCAGCAGTACCAACGGCAGCAGGGCCCAGCCCCATGCGGGGTCGCCGGAAATCAGTAGCGGGAGCCCGAAGAGCTGGGCGATATTCAGCACGACCGCCGTGGCGGTCAACCACGATCCGATCCGCCGTCCGTCGTCGCGCCGCTGCGCGTGGACAGCGCCACCGGTGCGCCGTTCGGTCATCTCGCCCCCGGTCACCTCTCCGGTCTTCTCCGGAAACCGAGCGTGCACGACCTGCCCCACCAACACCCCTACAGGGGCTGTCGCCGCTCTTACATCAGTGCGACGAAACGGTGTTGCGGGAGAACGGTGTACGACGGCCACCTGTCCCGAGCGATCGACACCGGGGACTGACGACCGATGCTCGTGGCGAGAGCGGGCGGCGTGGTACCGAGACCGGAACGAACCGATAACGGTTCCATGAATCGCGGGCTCGCCCGGTGGCACGCCGGGAAAGGCGAGAACCATGAAACTGACAGTCATCGGCGGTACCGGGCGGATCGGCTCGCAGGTGGTGCGGAAGCTGGCCGCGGCCGGGCACGAGGCCGTGCCCGCGTCGATGTCCACCGGTGTCGACGTGATCACCGGAGAGGGCCTGGACCGGGCGCTGGAGGGGGCCGAGGTCGTCATCGACCTGGCGAACTCGCCGACCTTCGACGAGGCGTCGGTGGATTTCTTCCGCATCTCCATGCGCAACCTGCTGGATGCCGGGGAGAAAGCGGGTGTCGGGCATCAGGTCGTGCTGTCCATCGTGGGCGTCGACCAGGTGCCCGGCCTGGACTACTACCGGGCCAAGAGCTTGCAGGAAGACCTGCTGCGGCTGGGCCCAACGCCGTACTCCATCGTGCGCGCCACCCAGTTCTTCGAGTTCATGGACGCGGTGCTGTCCTGGACCTCCGACGACGACACCGTCCGCCTGCCCGCCACCCCGATCCAGCCGATGGCCGCCGCGGACGTGGTCGACGCGGTCGTCGAGGTCGCCACCGGCGCTCCGCTGGGCGGGGTCCGCAATGTCGCCGGTCCGGAGGTCTTCCGCCTCGACGACCTCGGCAGGCTCACCCTGGCCGCTCGCCGCGACAGCCGGACCGTCGTCACCGACGACACCGCGGGCATGTTCGCGGACGTTCCCGGCGACGTTCTCACGGCGGGCCCGGACGCCCGTCTGGCCGCTACGCACTACCGGGACTGGCTCGAGAAGCACGAGAGCACCCCGTGATCGACATCGCGGTTCATTCGGTTGCCACGGTCGCCATGGACAACTCCCAGAAGTCGGCGTAGCGGCCACCGAGACGCAGCAGCTCGTCGTGGCTGCCCTCTTCCACGATCCGGCCGTCGTCCAGGAAGACGATGTGGTCGGCCCGCCGGACGGTCCGCAGCCGGTGCGCGACCATCACCACCGTCCGGCCCGCCATCAGCCGTTCGATGCCCTCGTGGACGGCGGCCTCGTTCACCGGGTCCAGCGCGGAGGTCACCTCGTCCAGGAGGACGATCGGCGCGTTCTTCAGCAGAGCTCGCGCGATCGAGACGCGTTGGCGCTCACCGCCCGACAACAGTGCGCCGCCCTCGCCGACGTTCGTCGCCCATCCGCCGGGCAGCCGATCGATGACTTCGTCCAACCCCGCCGCGGTCGCCGCCGCGCGCACCTCGGATTCGGTGGCGTCGGGACGGCCCAGACGCACGTTCTCCTCGATCGTGCCGTCGAACAGATAGACGTTCTGGAAGACGACGGCGATCCGTTCCATCAACACTTCGGTGCTGATCGCGCGCACGTCCACGCCGCCAACGCGCACGGCGCCGTCGTCCACGTCGTAGAACCGTGCGAGCAGTTGCAGCAGTGTGCTCTTGCCCGCACCCGACGGTCCGACGATGGCGACCCGCTGTCCCTCGGGTACCGACAGCGACACGTCGTCGATCACGGTACGACCGCCGTGCCGGAAGGCGACGGACTCGAACGCCAGGTCGTTGCCCACCGGCCGGATCGGTTCGCGAGGTTCCGGCAGCGGCTCCGTGCGCAACACGGTGTCGAGCCCGCCCAGCACGGTACGCGCGCTGCGGAGTTTGCCGCCGATCTCCGAGAGCGACAGCAGCGGATCCGCGCAGCGGGCCACCAGCACCAGCATCGCCACCATCTGCGCCGCGCCGACGTTCCCGCCGAGCGCGAGGTAGGCGCCAAGGGCCAGCAGCACGGTGAACATCGCCTGGACCGTGAGCGTCAGCCCCACGATGCCTGGCAGCGCCGACAGCACGGCACGGCGGGACGCCCGCTCCAGTCCCGACAGCGCGTCGTCGAGCAGCCGGAATCGCTCGGCGGTTCGGCCACCGGCTCGCAGGACCGGCTGTGCCTGGAGATACTCGACGACTCGCCCGGTTGCCTCCTTGGTGCGTTCGACGCGTTCGGCGTCGGCGGCGGCCATCGAACGTCCCGTCCAGATCTGGATCGCCGCCACGATCGGCACGGCGGCCAGCGCGGCCAGCCCCATGTGCCAGTCGAAGGCGAGCAGCACGGCGACGATCGTCAGCGGAGTCACAGCGGCGGCGATCGTCGGCGCCAGCAGATGCGCGATCACGCTCATCGCCTGCAGCACACCCTCGCTGGCGAGCACCGATACCTCTCCGACGCGACCGGCGGTGAACCAGCCGAGCGGCAGCCGGGCCAGGCGATCACCGAAACGGTGGTAGACACCGCGCAGCAGCGTGGTCCCCACGAGGAAGCCGGACAGATCGCTGCGATAGCGCAGCGCCGCGTAGCACGCGATCGCCGCCCCGAACGCGAGCAGCCACGGCCAGGCGTCCGTGGGCGTGCTCCCGAACAGCGCTCGCAGCACCGGAACCAGAAGTGCGTAGGACAAACCTTCCGCTACCGAGGTCGCCGTCATCAGGGCCACGGTGCGTCGTACGGGCTGGGCGTACTCGTCGCCCAGCACGCGCAGCAGCATTCGGATCATCGGCGCTCCTCTCCTCGCGATGTCTCGTCGGCGAGCGGTCGTGCAGGCACGCTCCGCTGCCTGCTCCATGGCCCGAGCTCACGCCGGAGCATGCCACCGAGGGTTTCGACCTCTTCGGTGAGCGTGGACCGGTGCGATCGCCAGAATTCGGCGAATTTCCCATTGCGGGAGAGCAATTCGCCGGGCTTGCCGCGCTCGGCGATCGACCCGTTCTCCAGCAGCACGACGGTGTCCGCGTCGGCGATGGTCTCCAGCCGGTGAGCGACGACCAGGATCGTCCGATCGCCTTCCAGCGTCGCCAGGGCTCGGCGCACCGCCTGCTCGGTGTGCGGGTCGGCGAAGGCGGTGGCCTCGTCGAGCACCAGCACGGGAGTATCGGCGAGCAGTGCCCGGGCGATCGAGATCCGTTGCGCTTCACCGCCCGACAGCTCGGCCTCCGCACCGAGCACCGTGTCGTAGCCGCGCGGCAGCTCGAGAATCCGATCGTGGACGTTCGCCAGCCGGGCGGCGCGCACCACGTCGTCGCGGTCGGCGTGCGGTAGCGCCAGTGCGATGTTGTCCGCGACCGACGCGCGCAGCAACCGCACGTCCTGGAAGACGAAGGAGACGATCCGATAGAGCGCCCGGCTGCCGAGCTCGCGCAGGTCGACCCCGCCGAGCAGCACCGAACCGTGTGTGGGGTCGAAGAATCGAGGAAGGAGCTGAACCAGCGTGGATTTTCCGCTGCCCGACGGCCCGACGATCGCGGTGACCGTCCCCGGCTCCAGGACCAGGTCGATGCCGCGCAGCACCTCGTGCTCGGCGTCGTAGCCGAATCGCACCTCCCGCAGTTCCACCCGGTGCCCCTGCGGCGCGACCGGGCGCGAAGGTTCCCGCAGCGACGGCACCGCGAGGACCTCCCGGATCCGGTCGACCGCGCGCCGGGCCGCCCGCAAGTCGTCGAAGCCGTGGCCGAGCGCCGCCACCGGTGCGGTCAGACCGAGTCCGAGCAGCAGGAAGGGCAGCAGGTCAGCCGGGGCCATGGCGCCGCCGGTGATCAGGACCGCACCACCGGTCAGCACGACCAGCAGCACGAACGGCGGCGACAACACCACCTGCATCGCCGCGCCGAGTCCGGCTAGACCCCGCACCATGCGAAGGAAGGAGTCGGTGAAATCGTTTGCGGCCGTGCGGAATCTGCGGTGCGCGCGCTCGCCCGCGCCGAACGCCTTGACCACCGAGATGCCCTGTACGAACTCGACGGTCGCACTCGCGATCCGCGCCATCCCCGCGTCGAACTCCTGCTGCGCACGCAGCCGGGCCGGGGTCATCATCAAGGGGACCAGCGCCACGGCCAGCGCGACCGGTATCAGCGTGATCAACGTGAGCCGCCAGTCGACGGTGAACAGGTAGGTCAACGACACCAGCGGAACGACGAACGCGGCGACGAGCTCGCCGGGGGTGTGGGCGATGAGTGGATGCACGGTGCCGACGTCCTTGCCCACGATCTTCGACAACTCGCCGGAACTGCGCCGGGAGAACCAGCCGATCGGCACCAGCCCCAGTCGCGCGGCCAGTTTTCGGCGCAGCGACAGTTGCACCCGGCTGTCGAGCAGGTGCCCGATGCCGGACGACGCGGCCGTGAACACCAGCCGGACGAACAACCCGGCCGCCCCCGCGATCACGATCATCCGGACATGGCCGTGATCGATCGGGCCCGGCGACAACAGCGTTCGACCCAATTCGACGACCGCGAGCAGCGGCGCCAGACCGGCCACGGCACCGATGATCTGCAAGACGACGACGGCGGCGAAACCGCCCAGGTACGGGCGCAGCAACCCCGTCCCATTTCCTCCCGCCGGCGAATCGGCATCCGACGGGGGCGGTGTGGACTGCTTCCTCGCCTCGGCGAGGTCGATGGTGGTCATCGTTCTCCCCTCTTCGCAATCCCTTTGCGGCTACGCGCTTTGCGAGCCGGTCGCGGGGTGCAGCGCGCGGCGCAGCGCGGCGGCGAATTCGGCGCTCTGGCGCTGGGACACATCCGCGGACAGGATCGCCTGCGACCCGTGGAACGTGCCGGGCCATTGGTGCAGCTCGACCGGCACGCCCGCTTGCAACAGGCGCAGCGCGTACTCGATGTCCTCGTCGCGGTTCGGGCAGTACTCGGCGGTGGCGATGTAGGCGGGAGGCATACCGGACAGATCCGTCGCCCGCGCCGGAGCGGCGTACGGCGTCGCGGGCGCGGAACCCAGATAGTGCTGCCACATCTGGGCCACTTTCGCCCGGGTCACGAACGGCGTATCGGTGAAAGTGCGCGCCGACCAGGCCAGCTGGCGGTCATCGAGGACGGGTTGGTTGAGCAGTTGGAAGCGGATCGGCGGCCCTTGCTCGTCGCGGGCCCGCAACGCGACCGCGGTCGCGATTCCCGCCCCGGCGCTGTGGCCGCCGATCGCGATCCGCGCCGGGTCGATGCCGAGCTCGACCGCGTGCTCGGCCGTCCAGATCAGCACCGCGTAGACGTCGTCGTGCGCGGCGGGGAACGGATGTTCGGGGGCCGAGCGGTAGCCGACCGAGATCACTGTCACACCGGAGTTGTCCGCCAGCATGCCGGCCCACGGATGTTCGGTGTCCAGATCGCCCATGACGAATCCGCCGCCGCGCAGCCAGATGAGGGCAGCGCCCTGCGCCCGGTCCGGCCGATAGATTCGTATCGGTACGTCGAAATCGCCCGGCACCGTGCGATTTTCGATCGACATGCCCGCGATGTCCGGTACCGGAAGGGCGGCGACCAACTCGGCGAGGCGCTCTCGGGCGGCGCGGGGGTCGCTCAGGTCGGCCGGGGGGAAGAACGCGACTGAGGCTTCGAGTTCGGGATCCAAGATCATGCCGTCGATGGTCGCGCCCTCGGCACCAGCTGGGCTTCCGCCGACGGGAGTCGCCGTCTACGTGAACGCGCGTACGCCGACGGCGATCGGCTGCGCAGGTCGTCGTAGCCGAACGCGCGACCGTACTCGCCAGTGCTACGGCACTGTAAGTCAACGTGATTCGAGAGGCCGCGAACGCCTCGGCAGCGAGGTCAACCCGCTGATCGCTACGAGGTGAAGCCGGTCAGCCCGGTCTGGTAGGCGATCACGACGAGCTGCGCTCGGTCGCGCGCACCCAGTTTCACCATCGCGCGGCTCACATGGGTGCGTGCGGTGGCGGGACTGAGGAAAAGCGCGGCGCCGATCTCGTCGTTGCTCATGCCCTGTCCCACCAGCGCCAGGACTTCGCGCTCACGGTCGGTCAGCACGGCGAGCCGGTCCTCGGCGGACTTGGCTGCCCGGCGCTGCGCGGTGAACTGACCGATGAGCCGCCGGGTGATCCGAGGTGCGAGCAGTGCGTCACCAGCGGCGATCACTCGGATGGCGTGCAGCAGTTCGGCCGGGCCCGCGTCCTTGAGCAAGAACCCGCTCGCGCCCGCCTGCAAGGCGTCGAAGACGTTCTCGTCGGTGTCGTAGGTGGTGAGGATGAGCACCTTGACCCGCTCCATCCCGGCGGCCGCGGCGATCTGGGCGGTGGCGCGTATCCCGTCCAGTCGTGGCATGCGGATGTCCATCAGGACCAGGTCGGGGCGGGTGGCGCGAGCGAGTTCGACGGCTTCCGCGCCGTTGGTGGCTTCACCGACCACCGTGATGTCGTCTTCCAGGTCGAGCAGAACCTTGAAGCCGGAACGGACCAGGCGTTCGTCGTCGGCGAGCAGGACTTTGATGGGTGGTGTGGCGTTCACGAGCGCGATCCGACCGGAGTCAAGGGTAGGCGGGCGGTGACCTCGAACCCGCCGCCGGGACGCGGCGTCGCGTCGAGTTCACCGCCGAGCAGCCGGCAGCGTTCGCGCATCCCGACGATGCCGCGTCCGGTCGTGGTGCTGCTATCCGTGCGGACCGGTGCGGCGGCGCGACGACCCTCGTCGGCGACCCGTATCCGCAAGGCGTCGATGCCGGGTTCGAGCGCCACGGTCACCCTGGTCGGACCGACGTGCCGGATCACGTTGGTGATCGATTCCTGCACGATGCGATATGCGGCGCTGCCCACCGCGCTCGGGAGCGGCGTGACCGGGGGAGTCTGCGCGAAAGCGATGTCGAGCCCGGCATCGCGGGCCTTGCCGACGAGCTCGTCGATCTGGCCGAGCCCCGGGTAGGGTTCGCGCTCGTCGCCGTCACGCAGTACACCGAGGATCGCGCGCATCTCGCGCAGCGCCCGCGAACTGGTCTGCTCGATGGTGCGCAGGGCTTCCCGGGCCTGTTCCGGTCGCTTGTCGAGCACGTGTGCGGTGACCCCGGATTGCACATTGATGATGGCGATCGCGTGGGCGACCGTGTCGTGGACTTCGCGGGCGATCCGCAGGCGTTCGGCGTCGACCCGCGCTCTGGCTTCCTCGTCGCGGGACCGTTCGGCCAGTTCCGCTCGTTCTTGCGCATCGGCGGCGATGACCCGGCGGGATCGCACGGACTCACCGAGGATCGTGCTGATCACCGACGCGCCGATCCGGAAGAACACCCATCCGATGGCTACCAGCGGCTTGATATCCGCCGCGGCGATCAGCCAGCCGACGGCGAGGACCGCGATGCCCGCACCGGCGATCATCAGCGTCCGCCGCCCGTCGCCGTAGGCGGCCAGGGTGTACAGGGCGACGAAGAGTCCGAGATAGGAAAGCCGATCGGGGAAGCCGAGACCGAAATAGATCAGACTGGCCAGCGCCGTCACGCCGAACACCGCGACCGGCTGCCTGCGGCGGGCGGCGACCGCCAGGCCGCTGACGATCAGCAGGACATATCCGAAACCCGACACCGGCGTGTAGGCCGGCTCGAGCGGCACCGGTATCGCGGCACTCTGCACCTGGATCACGGTGACGAACAGCGCCAGCAGGACATCCGGGAACCAGGCGGGCCGACGCGAGAACCAGGCGGACAGCCGTCGTGCCACCGCCTGCTGAACCATGCCGTGAGCGTACGGCATCCGCGAACGCTCGCGCTCCGGACCGGATGCGCGATCGACTACGACGACCGACGCAGCCGATCACGATCTCCTACGCGGATTCGCGTAGGCCGGAAGCCGAGTATGAACGGCGCGATTCGCCCATCGGCTGCCGACGGCTCCGGTTCTCCGCCCATACGGTCCACAGCGTCAGGACTGCTCTTGCTCGGGATGGGTCACGATGGTTCGCAACGAGTTCCGCAGTTGCTGTGCGGCCTGCGGACCGAGCTGCGCCAGGAACTGACGCTCGGCGGCATCGCTCGCCTTGGTGGCCCGGCGAAGAGTGTCCTGTCCGGCATGTGTCAGTTCGACCACGTTGCGACGCCGGTCGTTCGCGTCCGGATGACGTGCCACCAACCCCTTGCCTTCCAAAGTGTCCAGCATCGCGACCATCGTGGTGCGGTCGATGCCCAGCCGCTGCGCCGCCTGCTGTTGGGACGTGGGTTCACGGCCCGCGAGGACGGACAGCACGCCGAGCTCGCGCCCGTCGATGCCGTACGGCGCCAACGCTTTCGTGTTCAGCTCGGCCATCCGCGACTGCGCGTGCTTGAGCAGGTAGCCCAACCGGCTGGTCAATTCGGGGCCCGGCCCATCCGTCCTAGACACCCGCAGATTCTATCGCTAGCCTGATCGTCAGTAGTACTGATAATCAGCTAGACTACAGAAAGGTTCATGTGATGATCTTGGTCACCGGAGGTCTCGGGTTCATCGGCTCCCACACGGTGCGGGCCCTGCTCGACCTGGGCGAGGGCTGCGTTCTGGTCCAGCGTCGAACCGGCGAGGTACCGGCCGAGTTCGCCGGTGCGCAGGTGGCGGTGGAGCGGGCCGACATCACCGATCTGACGGCGTTGCTCGACGTGGGCACGCGCCACAAGATCACCGGCATCGTGCATCTCGCGGGTTCGATGCCCTGGCCACCCGGCTCCGACGAGCCCATCGATGGCGCACGGAAGGCGATCGGCAGTCTGTTCAATGTGATCGAAGCCGCCGAGGCCTGGGGCGTGGCGCGGGTCGGCGTCGCGAGCACGATCGGCGTCTACGCCGGCCTGACCGGTGCGGGTCCACTGCGGGAAGACATGCCGGTTCCGCTGACCGCACCCCATCCGATACCGAGCTTCAAGAAGATCGGTGAGCTGCTCGCCGACCATTTGACCGGAGCGACCGGCATCGAGATCGTCAATTACCGCATCTCCGCCATCTGGGGCCCGCGCGGCCGACCCGCGGACCCGTTCTTCCCGGCCCCTCAGCTCGTCCATGCCGCCACCCGCGGCACCGCGCCGGACCTGTCGTCGCTGCGCTTCCCCGCCTACGCGGACGACGCGATCGACCTGTGCTACGTGAAGGACTGCGGCCGGGCCATCGCACTCCTGCAACTGGCAGACCGGCTCAATCACCGCACCTACAACGTCGCTTCCGGCCGCGCGACGACCAACGCCGAAGTCATCGCCGCGATCGAGAAGGTCGTCCCAGACGCCGGGATCGACCTCCCCACCGGCGGGTCCGGACAACGCAACTACCTCGATATCACCCGTATCCAGCAGGACACCGGCTACCGGCCCGACTACGACACCGAACGCGCGGCCGCCGACTACATCGCCTGGCTGCGCGCGGGCAATGAGCGCTGAGCGGGTTTCGTGGCCCCGCAAGCGCCGCTGGGCCGGAAGGGTTCGACGAGTTGGGCGAGATAGCCGCTGGGGTAGTGGGGCTTGGCGGCCATCCCGAGGTCGTCGCTGGTGAAGCGGCGGTCCGGGTCGTAGGAGTAGGTGCGCAACAGGTGATCCCAGATCAAGGTGAACAGTCCGAAGTTGACGTCGCCGATGCCCGCCCATTTCAAGTGGTGGAACCGGTGTGCCTGGTTGAGCGCGAGCACGGTATGCAGGGGGCCTACGCGGTAGTCGACGTTCGAGTGTTGCAGTAGGAGTTGCACCGCGACGGTGAACGCGAGGGCGGAAGCCACCGAGGCGGGCAGGCCCAGCAATACGAGCGGGGTGACTCCGGCGACGGTCTCCAGGGTCTGGTGCAGGGGATGTTTCATCAGGCCGTTGAAACCGTAGGCGCGTTCGACGCTGTGGTGCACAGCGTGCAGCCGCCACAGCGCGGGAATCTTGTGGCTGGCCAAGTGGGTCAGCGTGATGCCGAGATCGGCGACGACAACCGCGACCAGCACCTGAATCGGGAAGGGCCATCGGTGCGGCCAGACATCGGCGGAAGGGATCAGTGCGGCCATCAGCGGCAGTGCGGCCACGCCGCCGAGGGTGAGCAGTTCGTTGACCACGGCGTGCGCGGTGTCGCGCCGACCGTCGTCGTGGGCGCGGTTCCAGTCGTCGTGGTAGGGCAGGATCCGTTCGGCGGCGAACGATGCGGCGATCGCGAGTACCAGCAGCGGCAACAGCCATAATTTGCCGAGGCCGGTGGCGATGACGGCGAGCGCGGCGCCGTTGACCGCCAAGAGCATGAACGGCACGTAGCCGTAGCGAACCAAGGTGTGCATGCCGTTCAGCGTGGGGGCCGCGGTCCCGATGGCGCTTGAACGGATTCGCTACGGCCGCACCATGGTGACCGCACCGGCGAGTTCGGAGGGGGTGAGCCCGAACATCTCGCGACAGACTCGGGTGAGATGCGCGCTGTCGGCGAAACCCGCGGCGTGCGCGGCCTCGGTGAGCGTGCCGCCGCGACGGGCGTGGTCCATCGCTTGTCGCAGGCGCGCCCACCGCACATACGGCGGGAACGCCAGCCCGAGCTCGGCACGGAACAGATGACCGAGTCGACTCGCCGACAGTCCGACCGCGGCGGCGAGCTCGGCCAGACGCAGCGGGCCGTCGAGCAGGTCCGGCAGCAGCTCCAGCGCGCGACGCAGCGCCGGGTGCCGGGCAGCGCCAGTAGGAGCGGGATCGCCGATCAAGGCCGTCAGTGCGGCGTGCGCCAGTTGCCGGGGATCCCGCTCGCCGTCGTCGAGGTCCAGCAGCGGCAGCGCGGCCCGCGACCACGCGGTGACCGAGTCGACGGCGCTCCCGGTGCGCTGCACACAATCGGTCAGCGCGCGCCCGAGGGGCGACTGCGCGTCCGCGAAGACGAGCAATCCCGTTGCCGTGCCGGTGGTTTCGTGCGGCACACCGGGAGGGATCAGCGCCGCTCGCCCGGCCCAGCGGCGGCCGGCGTCGTCGCGCAGACCGACGGAGCCGTTGGCGCTGAAGATCAATTGCGCGGCGGCATGATGGTGGCGGTGCGCGCTCCCGAGCCGCCCCGTGTACAACAATCTGCCCGGGTACAGCGTCGCGGTGCCCTGCCACATGTCCGACACCTTCCGATCCCTTACGACTCGGCCGCCGCGGCCTCGATCGCCTGCTTCATCTCCGCGAGGCCGTATTCGGTACGAATCCGCACTTCCGGCGCGGCCGACTCCGGCAAGACGTCGGTGATCCAGATCAGCCGGCCGCGCTCCCCCTCGGCGCGAACCTCGAACGAAGCGTGGTGATAGTCCAGCGCGGGCCTGGCGCCTTCGACGACCGAGTACGCCAAGCGGCGGGCCTCGTCATCGATGGAGACGATCAGTTCACGGATCACATGCCCGTCCGGGAAAGTCAGCCAACGCCGCGCTCCCTCGAGGCGGGTGTCGACGACCCGGCCGGGCAGCAGGCGCCGATGCACGGCGCCGACATCACGCACGACATCCCAGATGTGGCGCGGCGAAGCGTCGATCACGATCTCATGGCGAATCGCTGTCATGGGCCGACGCTCCCTCGTCGTGGGTCAGATCATCGTCAATCTACTCGAGCCCGGGCGCCGATCACCGCCACAGACCGCCGCAGGGCAGCTCGGGCAACTCGACGTGGACATCGTCATCGATCGTGACGATCAGGTCCGGATGACTGTGCGCCAAGTCGGCGGCCAGACTCCGGGCGTGTTCCGCGCACGCCCGGTAGTCCAGGACAAGGGCGCCGGATTCGATGTGGATGTGCTGGATATGCTGCGGGTTCGTCATGTCCACCGCACTGTCCGGTGTGTTGTCGGTACGGCATGCTCCGCGCCACCTCCAGACATCGGTCGCAGCGCGGTCGAGCCATGTGGAGGGCCGAGCATCCTATGGCTCAAGTTCCAGAACTCCTCGTAACTTAGGCCGAGATCAACTCTTCGATCGCGCGCACCCCAGCGCAGTTAAGACGAGGTGACGGTTCATCTCGGCGATCTACCGCAAAGAACAACCAGTAACTTACCAGCTATCGCCGATGCACTCCAGGAGGCTTCGAGAGCGCATCGGCGTCCGGAAGGCTCAGCGCGGCGGCTGGCTCATGTCCCGGTTCATAGTGGGGATCTCGATACTGATCGGCATCCGCAGTTCCGCCAGATAGAGCAGCGCCGCCCTGCGGAGGAATTCGTCGAACAGCCAGTAGGCATCCGGCGCGAGCGGCACCACGGGCAGCAGACCTTCACGCACGGCGATGAAAGGCCCCCAGCTCACCCGCAGCAGCGGGTCCCAGACCGGCTCCCTGGCGATGGCCAGCCCGTCGGCGATCTTGTCGCCGAGCAGGAAGCGGGTGAAGGCGCCGAGCACCGGTTTGGTGAGGACGGCGAAGTCGAGGTTCGCCCCGAGGCGCAGCAGCCGGTCGGCCAGCTTGGCGCCCTCCGGGGTCGGCGCCAGGATCGGATCCAGCACCTGCGCGGCCTGCGAGTCGGCCTCCGCCCAGGAGTTCGGAATGTATTCGTCACGGATGCCGAGCATGTGCGCGCCCACCTGCCACGAATGCAGGAACGCCTCCGACTCCGCGACGGGCATCGGCACCTGCCACGCGGTCAGATGCTTCATCACGGTGGTGGGCAGGCTGTGCCAGGTGACCATCAGGTCGTTCTGGCTGATCGGGATGTCCTCCTCGGCGGAGTACACCCAGTGCGGGGACTGCGGCAGCAGGTGACGCACAGCCGCATGAACCAGCCGGGTCTTCACGCAGGTCACGACCATCTCACCATCGGGCGCGTAGGCATTCGCGGTCCCGATGTCGTAACCGAGCTTGGCGGTCTTCAAGATTCGGTCCTTCAGGTCGTGACCGCCCTTGGAGTAGTAGACCGCGCGCGCCTCCTTGGGAATGACCGTGCTCATCATGCCGCTGGCCAGCCCGTAGAGCACGCCGAGATACAGCCCGCGCTTCTTGTTGAACTCGACGGCGGTGGCCAGCTTTCCGCGATCAGCCCAGGGCGGCAGCTGACGTGCGTATTCCATGAAGTCGCGCAGATCCGGCGGCAATCCGTCCGGCAAAGGCTGCCCGTTCGCGGTCCAGGTGCGCAACAACTCGTTGACCCTCGGCACCTCCCCCCGGTCGATCAGAGAGGCGACCAACTGATCCGCCTCGGGATCCCAGACGGTGAGCGGATCGGCCCCTTCACCGGAGCCGGCCACCGAACCCTGCGGGGACCACGTCCACGGCTCCGCGCGCGCGGGGGTCGCCATGGCCAGCGCGCCGAGCGCGCCCAACACCCCACCGGCTTTCAACGCGTTGCGCCTGCTGAGTCCATCCATGTCTGCGCCACTCCTCATTGAGCCGAGCGCCGCCGTGATGATGCGACGAAAGACCGGCAGCACTCGTACATCGCCGTCGCATCGATAAGAACAGCCATTAACTTAGCAAGCATCGGCGCTTGTTGTCCCGACTTTTCCGTAACTTGCCGGCACCAATCGCACCGTGATCGACACTCGCGCAGCTCCGGTTCGGAATCGCAGATGATCTGCATGTTCGCCGAATTTCAACACTTGACCAGCGACTCACCGATAGAAGGGCATCCGGCGTACCATCAGGATCTCCCTGCCTATCACCACCTGAACCAGTCGCAAATAGCTAGTCACATAGACAGTTGGTCACCCAGTCTTCTCGCTGCCGTGTCACCGCTGGATCATGACCGCCGCACAACGAAACGGGCCGGGCGGTTGTACCGCCCGGCCCGTGTTCGGTCGACGTCAGCGACCGGCGTGGCTGTGCTGTCCGCCGCGCACCTTCGCTTCGTTGGGCTGCGCTTCGGCGCCCTTGCGTCCGGCCGCACTCGGATCGGCCGAGTTACGCTCGCCGAAGCTGCCGGTGCTGGCCTGGCCGCCGCGACGCGCCTGCTCCTCGGTGTCGGAACGGTTGCCGAACTGGCCCGGGTTCTTCTGGTCTGCCATCACTTGCTCCTTTCGGTAGCGGATGAAACCGACTGTGGCTCTTGGCGCCACGTCTTCGTGCTACCCCTGACCCAGTGCTCGAATCAGCCTCGGAGCTTCTTCACACGATCGAAAAGAACTGCCCGGAAACAGCTTATCCGAGCCGCCCCGGGAAGCTGGTCGCGGCATCCGACCCGGCCACACCGGCCGGGCGCCACCTGCGTATCCGGCGAGACCAACCGGGTAATCGGGGCGCCGCCCCGGCGGAGTCGCGGCCTGCGCCGCCGGAAACGAGTAGTCGCCTACGCACGATCGCGCGGCCGATCGCGACGAGCATTCGGTAGCGCCACAACCGTTCGCGGACGGCAGGTGCGCCTGCGAGACAAGCCGGAATCGGTGTCCGCGGCGCCGGCTGTCAGCAGTGCAGAAAGGCCGAAGAGATGAAGAAGTACGAAGTCCAACCCGGCGACACCCTTTCCGCGATCGCCCATCGGGAGTACGGAGACGGCAGCCTGTTCCCGGCGATCGCGCGCCAGAACCATCTCGCCGATCCGAATTCGATCGATGTCGGACAACAGCTCCTGATCCCCTACATCACGCGGCGCCACCTCCTCACCACGCCCGACTCCACCGCGGTGCGCAAGCAGATCACCCAGCGCTACTACGGAACCGAGGACACCGGAGTCCAGCTGATCTGGGAAGTCGTCAACGGCGTGGCGCAACGTGCCATCCAGCCCGGCGCGTGGCTGCACATTCCGGAGCTCGCCGATGTCGGTCACCACACGGTGACCGAAAGCGAAACCCTGGCGATACTCGCCGAGCGCTGGTACGGCGACGCGAATCTCGGCGTGATGATCGAACTGGCCAACCACTTGCCCTCGGGCAGCCAACCGGCTCCCGGCCACGTGCTCGTCGTGCCCGGTCTGAACCGCCGCCGCGGCGTCGCGGGCGACACGCTGCGCTCGATGTGCGAGGACCACTACGGTCCTGCGGATCTGGACACCAGAGTGGGAGTCGTCGCGGCGGCGAATCACATCGCCGAGCCCGAAGCGCTCTTCTCCCGCCAGGTGATCCACTTCCCGTCGTGACCGGGGTCGGCGGCTACGTCGTCGCGTGAGCGCGGCGGCGCCGGGTCCGTCGCCGGAACAGCCAGGTCGACAGGCCCGTGATCGCCAGCGCGAGCGGTGTCAGGCCGAATGCCAGCCAGATCAGTCGCCACCAGCCGTTCACCAGCCAGCCGAAGTGGGCGGGCTCGAAGACTTTGGCGTAGAAGGTGTTCGCCAGCGGCCGGTCGTGGCTCGCGTCGACCACCTTGATGTCGGAATCGTCATGGGCGTTCACGTAGACCATGACGTCACCGCTGTAGAAGAGGCGGTGCTCGCGCGGGGAGTAGGCCCCGGCGACGACGGCGCGGTAGTACGGGGCGGCGTCCGTGGGCAGCAACAGGTAGGCGAGTCGGCCCGGCGCGGCCCGATCCGCGATCGCCGTGGCCTCGCCGATGGACAGCGGGGGCCGTCGGGCATCGCTCGACCGCGGCACGAAAGACCGCTCGGTTCGCTCGAGGGTCGTGGTGCCGCCGGTCGCCACGAGCCAAGCCCGTTGCACGGCAGGCCATTCGATGGTGGTGCCGGTGATGCCCCACAGCAACAGGAACGGCACCGCGAGAATACCGATGACGTCGTGCAGGTCGCGGTCCCGGGCGAAGCGGCCTTTGCGCAGCCGGACCCGGAATCCGTGGCGCAGCCGTGCGAGTGACGGCCACCAGATGACCGCGCCGGACACCGCGAGCGATACCAGCAGGACGCCGAGCGCGCCGAGAATCACCGCGCCCCATTTGATGCCGAGGAGCGGAGCCTGATTCTCCAGGATCGGGATCGCGCCGGAGTAGCGCGCACAACCGAACGCGCAATTGTGCAGGTTGGTCAGCCAGCCGAGAACGCCGTCGGTCAGGTTCACCTGCTCGTTGATTCGTCCGGTAGCGGGATCGACGGAGTAGGCGGCGGTGTACTTCGTGTTCCCGATCGCGATCACGCCGCCGTCTCCACCGACCCAGCCGACGTCGAAACCGGGATCGGCGGCACGCACCATCGCGACGGCCTGTTCTGCGTCGATCACCGCCGGCGCGTCCGTGTGGCGATAGAACGAAGCGTGTTGCGCTCGGAACAATTCCGCGTGGTAGAGCAGGATCGCGCCCGAAGTCGACTGGATCACGAGGACCGAGCCGAGAATCAGCGCCGACCAGCGATGGATCGAGATCAGCCTGCGCCGTACCGGTTTCCGGGATCGCTTCGGTGATCCGACGATCCGCTTGCCAGGCTCGCGCACCACCACGGTGGCATTCATAAGGTTAGGCTAACTTCAAAATCCGACCTTCCCAATGCGGGCACGGCAGCCAGGAGGGCTTGTCTACACCACCGCACCGGCGGATGATCTGATCAGAGTCACCCCGGACTCGGATTGACGTTGCCGGGCCGGGTTCGGATCGCCCTATCGCTCAGCCAAGGAAATCACCATGATCACCAAAGCCACGCAAGCGATCGCCGCAGCCGCTCTCGCACTGACCATCGGGGCCCTTTTCGCCCCGGCAGCCTCCGCCGCACCGGCTTCACCCGTACCGACGAACGACGCCCTCGGTTCGGTCACGGTATGCCTCAATATCCCACTGGGCCCGGCCAGCATCAGCTTCTGCATCTGAGGTCACCGCACCCCCTCGCCCCACATCGTCACCTCGGTGAGCCCGCGGTCGAGACAGTCGAGCACGCCGTCACGAACCCGGCTGTCGGACCGATACGTCCCGGCGGCGACGGCGACCGCCTGCGGCCACGTCTCACGCACCGGCGCGGCCGAGAACTGTTCGAGGTCGAGCACCGTCGCCCCCAGGATGCGCAGCGGACGGATATCCGCCTGACCGGCCACCAGCACCGTGACCTCCCATCCCGCGACGGTTCTATCGAACAGCCACCCACCGGTCCAGCGCACGACGTCCGCGATATTCGGGGCGACCACCGCCGAGCGGTACCGATGTGGGCAGTGGAAGTGGATCGCCGCGCCCCTCGCCGGAAGGTTCAGCCGCACACACGGACGCGCCCCATTCAGCCGCGCAGAGCGCGGTCCAGCAACGCCCATGCCTGCCGGGCGGTCTCCTTCTTGGCCTGCGCATCGGTCTTCGACAGCACGGCCGCCAGCATCGCCAGCGCCAAGACCACGTCCGCGGTGGTGATGTCGGCGCTGATCGTGCCGCGCTGACGCGGATCCTCCAGCTTCTCCGCGATGAGGGTGATCAGCCGTCGCGCCACCTCGAACAGGCGCATGTCGTCGGTGCTGGTGGGATGGATCATCGCGATGAACGCCGCCGAGGTGGTGATCTGATCGACCATGATCGCCAGCAGATCGTCCACGGTGACCGCGGGATCGTCCGCCAGCGCCTCGATGCCCTCGATGTTCTCCTCGAACACCGCGAGCGCGATGCTCTCCCGGGTCGGGAAGTGCCGGTAGAGCACGCCCTGCCCCACGCCGGCGGCCCGCGCGATGGAGCTGAACGGCGCGTCGAAGCCACTGTCCGCGAAAACCTCCCGCGCCGCTTGGACCAAGGCCGCCCGATTGCCGGCCGCCGCCTTCGGCCCCCTGTTCACACGGCGTGGCGAGGTCATTCGGGCAAGGTTACCGGACCATCGCCGACCGCCCCGCAGCACGCCGGAGGGCCCGGCACGGATGCCGGAATCCGACCGGATACAGCAGCGCCGTATTGACGCGGCGCGGCGATCTCACGCACACTGACCGAGTAACCGGACAACACAGTCCGGCATGGCGAGAGGGTCGGCTCGGCCCGGCTCGGCGAGTAGGGACGCCGTTGCGCCAGGCCGGATTCGACACTCGTTCGACGCCACCATGCCGCATCGGGTGGTCCGGATACACGATGACGCTGCCGTCACCGCGGCGGCCCACCGCACGCGCTCGGGATCGACCAACAGCCGTCCGAGACCGCATCCGGACTTGTAACCGAGCACACGGGAAAGGCGCCCTCACCGCCGAGGGCCGGTACGTCCATGACTTCGTCCATCACCAGCTGGGGCCGGCGCTTCTTCGTGACCGTCGGCGCCGCAGCGATTCTCCTGCCATTCGGCATCGTCGCCGCCCAAACGGATTCCGATCCCTCCGGGCAGATTCGCGAGGTCGGCGCCATTGCCGCGACCGGGGCCGCACGCGCCGTCTGCAATCCAGGTTCGGCCCCCGAGACAGGTTTGCAGGGCGATGTTCCCGCCGCCGACCGTGACAGCGGCCGCAGCGGCCAGGGCTACAGCTGCAACGTCACCCGGCTCGGCGCCTATGGCGGCCGCGGCGGCGGCATCAACTCGGTGACCTTCGACCACTGCGCCTACATCGGCACGTTCTTCCCTGGCGACCTGCTCGGGCCCGAAGAGGGCGTCCAGGTGGTGGACGTCGCCGATCCCACGAACCCCGTCCGCACCGCCACGCTCACCGAACCGGCCATGCTGGCAGGCACCTGGGAGAGCCTGAAGGTCAACGAGACGAGAAAACTGCTCGTCGGCACCGGGGTGCCCGCTTTGACCGGTGCGGGCCTGCTGTCGGTCTACGACCTCACCGATTGCGCGCATCCACGCCTGCTCAACCCCGGCCCGGGAACCGACCTGGCGATGCCGTTGCCGATCACGGCCCATGAGGGCGGGTTCTCCCCTGACGGCAACACCTACTGGAGTTCCGGCGTCGCACCCGGCCTGGTCAGTGCCGTCGACCTCACCGACCCCGCCGCTCCCCACGTGGTGTGGCAGGGCCTGCCCGGTCCGTCCATGCACGGATTCGGGTTCAGCCCCGACGGAAACCTCATGTACCTGGCGAACAACATGGGCGGGCTGATGATTCTGGACGTCGGCGCGGTGCAGCGCCGCGATCCCGGTCCGCAGGTGCGCGAACTGTCGCACCTCACCTGGACCGACGGCTGGGCCAGCCAGCACAACATCCCCGTGACCTATGGCGGCAGGCCGTACGTGTTCGCCACCAACGAGGCCGGATCCGGCGGCGTCAAGATCATCGATGTCGCCGAACCCACCCGGCCGCGCATCGTCGAGACCATCAAACTCGAGATCAACCTGCCGGAGAATCAGGACACCGCAATGGCTTCCGCCGCGGGCGGCTCGCTGTTCGCCTACGACACGCATTACTGCGCCGCGGACCGGGCGGCCGATCCCACGGCGCTGGCGTGCAGCTGGACCTCCTCGGGCATCCGCGTGTTCGATGTCCGGGATCCGTCGGCCGTCCGGGAGATCGCCTACTACAACCCGCCCGCGCGCACCGGCCGCAACACCGAGCTCTGGAATTCACCGCACGCGCTCGCGTCGATCATCGGCCCGCCGGTGCTGGCCGGTCCCGCGGTGGTGCAGGCGGTGCTGCAAGGCCAGTTCGACCTCACGCAGGCGACGAGCGAACGAAGCGGCATGCTCGCCTTCGGTGATCTCTCCACGGACTGGTGCTTCTCGCCGCCGGAATGGCGGGGCAGCCAACTCTGGACCACCTGCGCCGACAACGGCTTCTTGGCGCTGGAAGTGGACCGGAACGTGTACACGCCGCCCGCCGACCAACGTTCGACCACGGGATCATGATCCGCCGCCGGTGGCTCGGGGCGGCCACGCTCGCCGCCTTCGCGGTGCTGCTGCTGGTGGCGGGCGCGGCGCTGCGGCCGTTGGTAGTCGGCGCGGACAGCACCGCCGCACCGCTGCTGGACAGCACCGAAACCGGTTTCGTCCAGGACATGATCGCGCACCACAATCAGGCGCTGCTCCTGGTCCAGCGACTAGACGGCGGGGCCGACCCGGCGGTGCGCGCGCTGGCACAACAGATCGCCGACACCCAGCGCACCGAGATCGGCATGATGCTCGGCTGGCTGCGCATGGCCCGGCTCGCGGTGACCAATCCGCACCCGATGGCGTGGATGCACGCGGAGGCCGACCACGAGCACCACGCGACCGCCGCGCACGCGACGATGCCAGGCATGGCGAGCCAGGACGAACTGGACGCGCTCGCCGCCGCGCGCGGCGCCGAGGCGGCGACCGGTTTCCTGCGCCTGATGCAGCGCCACCACTACGGCGGCATCCAGATGGCGCAGGCGGCGGATCGCCGGCTGAACGGCGGCATGGTGGAACAGATCGCCCGCGACATGATCAGCACCCAGGGACAGGAAGTCGGCCTCATCGGCTTGCTGCTGTCCCGAGAGCAGGCACCACGCTGAGGTGCGCCCGGCGACTACCGCGACGGCCTGTGTCGCCGGGTCACCGGTCCGGCCGTGTCCCAGCCGTGAACCACCGCATCGTGCGTGCTCCCACCACCGTTATCGATACGGCTCCGGCGCGACTGGGCTGGGCCGCATCGCGGTGGCCCTGCGTGGGTGTTCCGAGGCCAGGATATTCGGCGTCCGGACGACGACTACCGCTGCGACGAAACCGCTTGCTGCTCGGCCAGTTCGGCGAGCCGGTCGAGGGAGGCCGACAGCTTGTCCGCGGTGGTCGCGCGCGCCCGGACCTGACGCTTCTCGTCGGTGAGCGATGTCCAGTCGTAGGTGTGGGTGACCAGGGTGCGGCCCTCGCCCACCGGCTCCAGTTCCCAGCGCCAGAGGTGGCCGGGCGGCTGCTTGCCCGGTTCCGACGGATGCCACGCGATGCGGCTGCCCTCGGTGAACTCCACCACGTGGTTGTCGCGCACAGCCCCATTGGTCAGGGTGGTGCTGAACACCGCTCCGGCTTCTCGCACCCGCTGCCCCGCCGCGGCCTCGGCCAAGTTGTCGTTGCCGTCCCAGCGCGGCTGCTCGGCGGGATCGGCGATGAGCTCGAAGATCTCCGCGGGATTCGCGTTGATCTCACGGCTGGCGCTGACGATACGGGGAACCTCGTTCTGCTCGGTCACGTGCCGATCGAAGCATCCGGGTCGAGAGCCGGGCAAGCCTTCCGCTCGAGGTCGGTGCTAATTCCCCGGCGACGATCCGGCGACCGATCCGCCTCCCGGGCACGGCGGACCGGTGCGGTAAGACTGATTCGATCCGACATCCGATCGACGAAGGGACGCGCTCATGGGCGAGCGAGTTGCAGTAGTGTCCGGCGCCGCACGAGGGATCGGCGCGGCGATCGCCAAGCGCTTGGCCGCGGACGGTCTTCGGGTCGGCGTGCTCGACCTCGACGCGGCGGCCTGCGCCGACACGGTCGGCGCGATCACCGAGGCGGGCGGCCGAGCCGTCGCGCTCGGCGCCGACGTGTCGAACGAGGAGTCGGTGGCCGCCGCCGTCGCGCAGCTGGAGAACGAGCTGGGGGCGCCGACCGTCGTCGTGAACAACGCGGGCATCCTGCGCGACAACCTCCTGTTCAAGATGAGCGTCGACGACTGGGACGCGGTGCTGAACGTGCACCTGCGCGGCGCCTTCCTGCTCACCCGCGCGGTGCAGAAGCACATGGTCGAGCAGAAGTGGGGACGGGTCGTCAACATGTCCAGCACTTCGGCGCTCGGCAATCGCGGCCAGGTGAACTATTCGGCGGCGAAGGCCGGTTTGCAGGGCTTCACCAAGACCTTGGCGTTCGAGCTGGGCAAGTTCGGCGTCACGGCCAACGCCATCGCTCCCGGGTTCATCGTCACCGACATGACCGCCGCCACCGCCGCGCGCGTCGGCGTCTCCTTCGAGGACTTCCAGAAGGCGGCCGCCACGCAGATTCCCGTGCAGCGCGTCGGCACGCCCGAGGACATCGCGCACACCGCCTCGTTCCTGGTGAGCGAGGGCGCCGGTTTCGTTTCCGGCCAGGTGATCTACGTGGCGGGCGGCCCGACCAACTGACAACCCGCCCCCGCCCGCCGTGCCGGGGCGGGCGGGGGCGGTAACGTCGCAGCACATGAATCGGCGTGGGGCTCGTCGCGGCATGACGAGCTATGTTCTCTTGCTGCCGAGCCTGATCGGTGTCGGCGCGTTCCTGGTGCTGCCGATTCTGGTGGTGGCCTGGCTCAGTTTGCACAGCTGGAACCTGTTGGGACCGATGGAGTTCGTCGGACTGCGCAACTGGCGGTCGGTGCTCGGCGACGCCGCGTTCGGCCACGCCCTGCTGGTGACGCTGGCGTTGACCGCGATCGTGGTGCCCGCTCAGACGGTGCTGGGTTTCGCGGTCGCGGCATTGCTGGCCCGGCGGCGCGGCGCGACGAGTCTCCGGGTCATGTACGCGCTGCCGTGGATGTGCGCGCCGGTGGCGGTGGGTGTGGTGTGGCAGTGGATGTTCGCTCCCACCGGTGGCGCCGTCAACGCCGCACTCGGCCTGCGCGTCGAATGGCTCTCGGATCCGGCGCTGGCGCTGCCGTCGGTGGCCGCGGTGAGCGTGTGGGCGAACTTCGGTTACGTGGCGCTGTTCTTCGTGGCCGGAATCCGCGCGATCCCGGGCGAGATCCTCGACGCCGGTGCGCTGGACGGGGCCACCGGCTGGCGCCGGATCCGCTGGCTGATCCTGCCGCTGCTGCGGCCCACCATGTTCTTCGTACTGGTCACCGGCGTACTGACCGCCTTCCAGACCTTCGACACCGTGTACGCGTTGACCAAGGGCGGACCGGGCGACCGCACCGATGTGCTCGCGATGCGGATCTTCACCGAGGCATTCGACGCCGCACGGCCCGGCCGCGCCGCCGTCATGGCGCTCGTGGTGTTCGCGGTCATGTTCGCGATCACCGTGGCGCAGCACCGCTACTTCCGGGATCGGACCACTTATGAGCTCTGATCGCCTACGTTCGGCGGCCGCCTACGCGATCCTCTCGGCCGGAGCGTTGCTGACCGTGGCGCCCCTGCTGCTCAGCGCGCTCACCGCCGTGAAGACACCCGGCCAGTTCGCGACCGGGTCGCCGCTGGCCCTGCCGCATCCGGTCACCGCCGACAACTTCCGGACCGTACTGGACTACGGGTTCGGGCGTGCGGTGCTGGTGACCGCGTTGATGACGGTGTTCATCACCGGCGGCCAATTGATCACTTCGGTGCTGGCGGCATACGCGTTCGCCCGTACCGATTTCCCGGGACGCGATGCGCTCTTCTGGGTGTATCTGGGCACCATGATGGTGCCGCCGATGGTGACTCTCATCCCGTTGTACCTGATGTTCGCGCGCCTGGACCTGCTGAACACCTTCTGGGCGCTGGTGCTGCCGTTCGTGTTCGGATCGCCGTACGCGGTCTTCTTGCTGCGTCAGTACTTTCGGGCGATTCCGCAGGAGCTGATCGGCGCGGCGCGGCTCGACGGCGCGAACACCCTCGACATCATCGTGCACGTCATGGTGCCGATGAGCAGGCCGGTGCTGGCGACCTTGACGCTCGTCACGATCGTCTCGCAGTGGAACAACTTCATGTGGCCACTGGTCGCGAGCAGCGGCCGCTCGTGGCAGGTGCTGACGGTGGCGACGGCGAATCTGCAGACCCGCTACAACGCGCAGTGGACCCTGGTGATGGCGGCCACGACGCTGGCCATCGCGCCGCTGGTGGTGCTGTTCGTGATCTGCCAGCGGCAGGTGCTGCGCTCGATCGCGTGGACGGGGGTGAAATGAGGACATCGACCCGCGTGGTGCTCGCCCTCGCAATCGCCGCGGCACTGCTGGTCGCGGCGGCCCTGTGGCTCGGCCGTGACGGCGACGGGTCCGGCCGCACCGTGGTGGGGTTGCGGATCTGGGACGAGAGTCTGGTACCCGCCTACCAGGCCTCGCTCGCGGAGTTCGAGCGGGCGAATCCGGACCTCGCAGTACGGATCACGGTGGTGCCGTGGTCGTCGTATCGGCAGAAACTCCGCTTGGACGTGGCCGGTGGCACCGCCGACGATCTGTTCTGGACCAATCTGTACGAGGACTACGCCGATGCCGGGCGGTTGCTCGACATCGGGGCGACGCTCGGTCCCGAGGCCGCGAGTGCCTGGGACCCCTCGGCGGTCGCGCAGTACACGCGCGACGGGAAGCTTTGGGCTGTACCGCAATTCGTCGATGCCGGAACCGCGGTGTACTACAACCGCGACCTGCTCGCGGCCGCGCACATCGATCCCGCCGAGCTGACCGCGATGCGGTGGAGTCCCGGCGGCGACGACACCCTGCGCCCGCTGCTGCGCAGACTGGCGGCGGTCGCGCCGTGGGCGTACAACGCGGGTCACGACTTCCAGTCCATCGAACTGCCCTATCTGGGCTCGAACGGAGCGCGCTTCCAAGACGACCACGACAATTTCGTCTTCGACAGCCCGCAGGGCGTGGCGGCGTTCGACTATCTGGCGCGGTTGATCGCCGACGGACTCGCGCCATCGCCCGCGGACACCAACACCAATCCCGACTTCGCGAAGAACGCTTTCCTACAGGGCAAATTGGCGCTGCTGCAGTCCGGGACATTCAATCTCGCGCAAATCTCCGAACAGGCCCGCTTCGAGTGGGGCGTCGCGCTGCTGCCCGCGGGCCCGGCGGGACGGGTGAGCACGAACAACGCGATCGGCGTCGCGGGTAACGCGGCCACCCGGCATCCCGACGCGGTGCGCCGGGTGCTGGCCTGGCTCGGCAGCGGCGCGGGCAACCGCCACCTGGCCGAGGGCGGCGGCGCCATCCCGGCAGTCGTGTCCGAACAGCAGCGCTATCGCGACTACTGGGCAGGGAAGGGCGTGGAGGTCTCCCCCTTCTTCGACGTACTCCGGGGCCCGCGCATCTCCTCTGGTGGCGGACCGGGTTTCTCGGCCGCGCTCCGCGCCGTCGACCCGATTTTCGCCGAAATGTATCTCGGCCGGATACCGGTGCCAGAAGCGTTGTCGCGCGCCCAGGCCGCGGCCGAGGCCGCCGTCGCGCAGAACTGAGCGAGCGCCGGAGAGGATCCGGCCGCCCTAGGATGCGGTGCCGCGATTCGCGGTGCGCGTCAATCCTTTCCGGTCGTAGAACGCCGTCACTGCCGCACCGGAGCACAAGCCGATGACCAGGCCGAGTAGCGCCATCCAGACACCGCGTTCCAGGCCCGCCGCGGCTCTGGCCTCGAAGTACAGGATCGCGCGGATGCCGAGGAAGACTTGATGCATCGGCTCGAATGTGGACAGCCAGGCGAAGTACGTAGGCGTCGCCTCGATGGGCACGGTTCCGCCTGCCGAGGGCAACCCCAGCACGATGAACAGGATCAGGTTGACGAGCATGCCCGCGGCGCCGAAGGCGGCGAGTATCGACAGCGCGGTGACGCCCACGGCGAGGATGGCGAACGTGGAATAGAGGAACAGCAGCAAGGCTTTGTCGATGGGCATGTCCAAAGCCGTCCCGACGCCGAGGAACACACCGGACACGATCGGCGCGGCGACGGCGAGCACGCCCCATTTCAGCAGCAATGTGCGCAGCCGGGAGATCGGAGTGGGCGGATAGTGCACATACCACGGCCCGTACTCGGTCGGCGTGAATCCGAGCGAAGCGTCCACCATGGTGTGGATGATCATGGCGCCGGTGAATCCGGCCAGCAGGATCAGCAGCGTGTAGAAGAAGGCCGACAACCCGCCGCCGGTGCCTTCGGGCAGTGGACGATACGGCGCGATCACCACGTCGATCGGCTCGGCCAGCAGCAACTGGCTGGCTCCGGCCAACTGCGGCGCGGGTCCGCCGGAGGACCGCAGTTGTTCGTCCACCGCGGCGGTGAGCTGCTGTCCGACCGTGGTGTTGACCGCGCCCAGTGCCTGTTCGGCGATACGCAGCGTGATCTGTGTGGCGTAGGTGCCGGTGCGCGGATTGGTCTGCACGGTGATCACCGGCCGGTCGACCTTTCCGGATACCACACCGGAAGCGCCGAGGATCGCGAGCCGCTTGGTGAAATCACTCGGGATGACGATCGCGCCGTAGATCTTGCCGTCGCGCATCAGCAACTGCGCTTCGGTGATGCCGATGACGCGCAGGTCGACCTTGTCGGCCGGGATGTTCGCGGTGAGCGCCGCGGTGATCTGGTTGCCCACGTTGGCCGGTTTCCCGGCGAGTGTGTCGCCCGCATCCTGGTTCACGACGGCGAGCGGCAAGTCGTGCAGATTCTTTTCGGGGTTGACGACGTACCCGAGATACATCACCGATAGCAACGCCATGAGCAGCGTGACGACGACAAGGGGTCGGATCCAGGTACGGATCCGCGTGGGTTTCGCTGCCATGGAACCGGCTCCTCTCGCGGCGGACAAAAGACTGCTCGGCGGCGCGGACGTATTCGGCGAACTGCTGGTTATCTTCACCCGTGCGCGCGGACATCCCGAAATCGTGGTCCGGAGTTTCGCCGGGAAACCCTGCGCGTCGTCGATCGCGAGTGGCAGGCGCTCACGCGTCGATCGCCGCGGCCAAGCGGGGCAGTTGCCGCAGCGGATTGATCCGCTCGACCTCCATCCGCTGGTCCGCGTCGAAGATGTCGCTGAGTCCGGGGGCCGGATCGTGCGTGCCGGTCTGCGGCAGGGTGAGCGCGCTGAAGGGCCAGTCGGAACCGAAGACGACGTGCTCGCGCTTCCCGACGGCGAGCACACTCGCCATCGCCGCGGCCGATCCGCTGAGCGCGGTGTCGTAGTAGAAGTTCGCGATCTGGCGTTGCGTGTCGAGCACCGACGGCCTGGGCAGATCGTCGGGCCACAGTTCGCCGAGCACCGTTTGCGACGCGACGCTGACGCGGTGGGACAGGAACGGAAGTGTCCCGCCCGCGTGCGCGAGCTGGAAACGGATGTTCGAGTAGCGCTGCGTCGTGCCGGTGGCCATCATCAAGGTCGCCGCGCGCGTGGTGTCGAAGGTGAATTCTTCGAGGAAGTCCGGCAGCGGCAGCTTCGGTTTGGCCTCGGCGGGGATGGCGGCCGGATGCACGAAGACATAGGCGCTGCGTTGGTTCAGCGCGATCAGCAACGGCTCGAAACGCGGATCACCGAGGTAGACGCCGTCGTAGGCGGACAGCAGCACCACGCCGTCGAGGTGCAGTTCATCCAGCGCGTAGACGGCTTCCGCGACGGAGGCGGCGACGTCGGGCATCGGCAGCACCGCGAAGGCGCCGAATCGCTTCGGATGCGTTTGCAGCAGCCTTGCGGCATACGTGTTGCAGTAGCGGGCCAGGTCGTTCGCCTCCTTGCCACGCAGGAACGACACGCCGGGGTCGGACACCGACAGCGCCTGCGCCTGGATCCCGTAGTAGTCCATGAACGCCAGCGCCTGTTCCGGGGACCAATCCGGCGTCGGGTATCCGCCGATGGTGACGTGACCGTGGTCGAGCAGCGCCGCGCGGTAGTCCGGTGGCAGGAAGTGGGCGTGCAGGTCGATCCGGTAGGTACCCGACGGCGCAGGTTGCCCGGTGCGCGCCGGGTTCGCTCGAGCGATCGCCGCTGTCGCGGCCACGCCGAGCGTCCCGGCGACGACGCCGCCCAAGGCGCGGCGCCTGCTCGTCTTCCTGCGGAATCGGGAATCGGTCATGAGAGTCCTCACTCGTCCGGACGGGGAAACGGACCGGTCCGCCGGTGCTTCTCAGCACCACCGGACGGCATTCGATGAAATCATCAGCTACGATGAAATTGTCGTCAAGAGTAAATGACGAATTAGTCAGTATCGTGGAGAGAATCACCTGTCGACGCGCGCATGCGCGGAGACGAACCGCCTCGGAAGACCGCCCTCAGCGGAGATGATCGGCTTCGGAGCCGCTGAAGTAGATCGAATGGCGGAGGTCTCCGCGATCCGGTCGGAGCTCAGTTGTCGTACGACGCGACGCCGACCGGGCCGACGCCGAGGCACAGGTCTAGCCCCGGTGTCTCGGCGGAGATTCGCAGTGCCGAGCCGCTGCCGACGAGGCGGACGAACACGGTGTTCAGTCCCTTCCGGACCGGCGCCGACACCGCTTCACCGTGTTCCAGGGCGACGCTGATCCGGCCATCACGACTGGCCATGTAATTGATTTGCGCGGTCCACTTGTTCGCGAGCAGGGGGCCGTCGAGGCGCGGGAACACCGGCCTTGTTCCGTCGACGCGGTAGCCACAGCCGGGCTCCGGTCCGGGGAGGATGGCCCGGTTCCACCAGACCGCCGCGTCGACGATCGCACCGTTGTCGGTGATCATCCGCAAGTGCGGTGTCGCGACCGCGAACGTGCCGGGGGCGGCCACGGACGCCAGCACGCTGCTGGTCAGATTCTGCGGATAGGCCATCGGATTCAACACGTTCCACGGCACCTCCTGCTCGAGCAGGGGCGCGCCGTCCCACGCGCGCAGTGCCAATTTCACGTTGGTGACATACGTTTCGGACGGACCGACCCGCCACGATCGCACGAATGTCCAGGTGGACCAGAGACTGCTCGCGACGAACACCGCTGTCACCGCGACCGTCAGCTGCCGGACGGGAAGCCCGATGCGCCGCGGATTCCGGGACGGCCGGGGGCGAGCCCGCACCATGAGCGCGCCCGCGGCCGCCGCGATCACCGCCGAGTCGGCGAAGTAGCGCAGCGACTGCATCAACTCCCCCGCGGTGTTCGGTCCTCCACGAGCCAACGCGACGGCCAGCTGAGCGATCACGACGTAGACGGCGGCCGTCAGCCACACCGCCCCGATCCGCTGCCGGGTGCGCATCGACAGCGCCACCACCGCGCCCAGCGCCAGCCAGGCCGCTACCACCGCCCAGCCGGGGGGATCCGCCCACGGCGTCGACGGCAGCCACCGCTCCCACACCCACGGACCGCCGGACAGCGCGGGCACGATCCCCAGGGAGGCCGCGCCGGGCAGCAGGTCGCGCAACTCGTCCCAGTCGTCGGGCAGTCCCGGCCCTGCGACCACCGCGAGATAGGCGATGGTCCAGAAGCCCAGGACCGCGGACGATCCGATCCACAGCGCCGCGCCCCGCCGCGCCACCACACGAATCGGGGACTCGCCGCCGTCGACATGGCGGACCAGCGCAGTCACGGCGAACGCGACGAACGGCACGACCGCCGACTTCTCGAAGAACAGCAACGCCACCACGAGCACCGCGACGCCGGACAGCGCGTATCGGCGGCGACCGCTCCGCACCAGCGACACCGCGTCCCCGATCACCCAGGCGAGGGCGAATTGCAGCGGCAGTGCGTTGAGAGCGGCGGCCCACCATGCGAAAGCCGGGATCGTCAGGGGGCAGAACAGATAGAAGACCAGCGGAATCAGAAGCGGCCACCGGGGGCCCACGATGAGCAGCAGCATGCGCACCACGGCTACCGACGCACCCACTTGCATGAGCAGCAGCACCGTCACCGGTCCCGCCCAGACCAGCGGCGCGACCGCGTTCACCGCCCAGGCCGTGACGAAGGCCAACGGCATGAAGTGCCCGTCGTGGTCGTACAGCAGCAGATCGGTGGACCACAGCCCGTAGCGGGCCGCCCGGCCGACCAGGATGAAATCGTCCCAATAGAAGAAGCCGCTGTCGGCCACCCACCAGCGGACGGCCAGCTGCACCGCGACCAGGCATCCGGCCACGACGACCACCGGTTGTGCCTTCGCGATCCTCCGGACGCGGCCCAGCGCCGACACCGGAGGAACGCGCGCCGACTCCGGCACGGCGAGCGCAGCAGTGTCCATGCCAACCCACCGTAGCGGCGGTCGCGCCGTGGATCGCGCCTCGACGGCTATGCAGCGTTCACGCGCCCTCCCGCCAGCAGGGCCGATCGCCCGACGGCGCGGTCTCCGCGACGTCCAGTTCCGCGTCGTCCCGCAAGGGCCTCGATCAGCGCGACACTGCCCGCGATGCCGGTCCCCACTGCCCTACCTGGCCGAACGGCCCCCGGAACGATAGATAGTCCGGCGCGGGAATGCGCAGACGCGGCGCATCGATCTCCTCCGGCGGGAAGGCCGGTGCGACGGGGGCGCGGACACGAGTTCCGCGGACTCGTCCACGCTGAGGACCGAGGAACCGCCGTAGATGTCGCCGAAGCCGTCCCAGCGCCCGAAATAGCACTCCTCCGCGGTAGCGACGGCCGTTCGCGTGGTGTCTCGCCTCCGGCGTCAGTGCCCGACCACTCCGCTCACTTCGTTCGGTGTGTTCGGCAGCGTGACGCTCGCCGTCTTCGCTCCGGTGCCCAGGTCGACGCGGTGGACTTGCTTCGCGGCCGGGTCCGAGACGTAGGCGATGTCGCCGCGGACGAACAGCGCGGGTCGCGGCTTCTGCCACTCCAGCGGCTCTTGCCAGGAGCCGGTCACGGGAATCGTGCGCACGACGGCGCCCGCGACGGGATCGATCACGTGAATGCGTCCGTCGGTGCCGAGGACCAGGGCTTCGCCGTGCGGGCCACGGGCCAGCGAGCGGAAGGTGTAGCTGGTACCCAGGTCGACCAGGCGCAACGTGCCGGTGACCGTGTCGATCAGCGAAACGCGCTGAGGGCGTTCGAGTTCGGCGACTCTGTCCTGCTTGTAGTCACCGAGGACGACGGGCGAGGTCTCGCTGCCCGCCTGGTTGCCGATCCGGCCGTACTCGGTCGGGCTGGTGACCTTGGTGATCGCGCCGTTGCGGTAGACGAGCACGCCGTTCTCGCAGCCGATCACCACGGCCTCGCCCGCGGCGGTCGCCTCACCGTGTACGCCGGGGCAGTCCTCGTTGCGCGCCTTCTCGGTGCGGTTCTCGTCGAGTACCACGATGCCGGTCCGTTTCTCCTCGGTGCCGAGGGTGAGGACGAGTTCACCGTCGGCGAGTTCGATCGCGACGCCGTGATGCGGGGCGGCCGCACGGTAGGTGGTGGTCTTCGGCGCGCCTTCGGCGAGATCGGCCGGGTCGAACGCGACGACTTCACCGGTGCCGTCGCTGAACAACACGGTCCGCCCGGCATGCCGGACCACGTGCCCGGGATGGGGGCCGGGGAACTCGATGCCGGTGAATTCGCCTGCGACGGCGTCGAAGACGCGGAAGCCTTCTTTCGTCGAGACGATCAGGTGGCGGTCGTCGCCCGCCGGGTTGAGCCGGTTGAAGCCGTCGACTTCGACCGTATCCGCGAGTTCGAGAGTGGCGCCGTCCAGTACGTGGATCCCGCCGTCGTAGGTGATCGCGACGGGTTCGGCGATCCGCGGGGTGTCATGTTCGGAAGCGGTGTCGGCGCCGCAACCGGCGAGCACTGCGGTCAGCAAGCCGATCAGGGCCGACGATTTCGTGGTTCGTGACCGAACGGGCATGAGTTACTCCGTCTTCATCTGGTGTTCGGGTGCTGGGCAGCGGCCAGGCCGCGCACGATCGATTCGGTGTTGGCCCGCATCATTTCCAGGTAGGTGCCGGCGCCGCCGCCGGGTTCGGTGAGCGACTCCGAATACAGCGAGATCACCTGCACGTGCACACCGGCCTGCTCGGCGAGCACACGGGCCAGGCGGTCCGGCTGCGAGGAGTCGGCGAAGATCGCGCCCACCCCGGCGGCCCGGATTGCTCCGGCGAGGGCGGAGAGATCCGACGGGCTCGGTGCGGCGAGCGTGGTCCCGCCCGGTATCACGGCGCCGACCACCTCGAAGCCGAATCGCTGTGCCAGGTAACCGAAGACGTGGTGGTTGGTGACCAGCTTCCGCCGCTCGGCGGGGATGGTCGCGAACTGCTCGGTCATCCAGCGGTCGAGCCGGTCGAGTTCGGCGAGGTAGCGGTCGGCTCCGGCGCGCACGGTCGCGGCGTCGTCGCCGTCGACCTGCTCGATGATCCGGTCCCGGATGACTTCCACCGCCTTGCGCACCCGGCGCGGATCGGTCCAGAAGTGGGGATCCGGCCTGCCGTCCGCGTCGTCCGTGGAGTAGTCGATCGGATCGATCGCCGCGCCGACGGATACCCCTGCCACTCCGGATCTCTCGGCCGCCTCGATGTTGCGCAGCACACTCTCCTCGAGGCCGAGACCGTTGTAGACGATCAGGCTCGCGCGTTCGAGCCGGGCCGCTTGCTGGGCGGAGAGGGCGAAGAAGTGCGGGTCCGCGTTCGCCGGCATGAGCACGGTGACCTCGACCGCGTCCCCCGCGATGGCGCGGGTGAGATCGCCGAGGATGTTGGTGGTGACGACGACTCCGTCGCGATCGGCGTCGGCATTCGAGCATGCGGTGAGCGCGAGCAGGGCGACGGCGAACAGCGCGCACCAGTGAGCCGCACGTCTCATCGGCCGGTCTCCACCATCGACGTGGGCACGATGTCGAGGCCGAAGGTTCGTGCGGCACGCAGGTTGTCGGCGTAGTCGATCTCGTGGATCGCTCGCGCCGCGGGATCGTTGAGGTAGGCGCGGTGCTCGTCGACGAGGATCAGCGGCGCGGGTGCGCCGTCGAGTACCGGCGCGGTGAACGGTCGCGCCGCGGCGGTCTCCCGTCCGGAAACGGCGTCGTAACTGTGCAGCAGGCCGTCCGCGGTGAGGACCAGCAGTGGCGCGCCCTCGCCCGCGGTATTCGCCGCGACCACCGGACCGGTGTCCACCGCGGTCCAGGACTTGCGCCGGACGTCGAGCACCCACACCCCGCGCAGGCCCGCCTTCGCCACCAGCGTCGCGCTGCCCGCGCGGTGGAAGAACGCGGTCGCGCGGTCGTCGTCGGAGATGCCGTGCGGATAGGGAATCTTCTCGCCGCTGAACACCGCGTTCCGGGCCGTCACCACCAACGCGCCGTCGGCGCAACCGAAGACGACACCACGCCTGGTCACCGCCGAGCCATGCGGTCGCGGACACTCTTGGGCGAGGACCGAGGCGGACGCTCCGTCTCGGGCACGAACCTCGATCCGGTCCCGGGCGGGCACGGCCACCAGCAGGTGCTCGGCGTATGGCACGGCGGCTCCGTCGGCGATCACGCCGCGCTCGTGTCGCGACCCCGCGCCCAGCGCGGACCGATCCAGCAGCGCTGTGCCACCCGCGTCGGAAACCAGTGCGGTCACCGCACTGTCGGCATACGCGGCCGACACCGGGCCACCGGCGAGGGCGCCCAGATCGCGGACGGGTGCCCGGTAGTAGTGCACGTGATCGCCGTGATCGACCGTCCATGCGCCCGCGTCCACGATCCGCACCCCGTCGCGGGCGGACAAGAAGGCGTAGCGCCCGTCGGCGGTCACGCGGCCGACGCCTTCAGCTCGGCCGAGATCGATGACGTCCGCGGTGACGAGGTCGACCACCCGCACCGCGCCGGTCCCGCTGTCGACCACGACCAGACGCGGCTGCGCCTCGTCGGCCTCCTGCGCGCCCGCCACATAACCGTGCGGCGGCGTCTCCGGAGGTCCGGTGGAATCGCCTGTCCCGCAACCGATCAAGGGCGTCATCATGGCGAGTACCAGGAGCACGGCCAGTGGTTTCGGCGTCCCGCGCGAGGACCGGATCCGATCACGCACCCAGGACGACAGCGCCGAGACGAAGAACAGCGCGACGGCCGTCGCCGCGATGGTCGCCCCGGCGGCGGTGTGCGCGTGCCACGAGATCAGCAGCCCGGCGAAGGTGGCCACCGCCCCGAGCGCGGCGGCGGCGAGCATGATCGCCGGGATGCGATGCACCCAGTAGACGGCCGCCGCGGGCGGCGCGATGAGCAGACCGAAGACCAACAATGTGCCGACGATATGGAACGACGCGACTATCGCCAGGGTCAGCAGAGCGATCAGCGCCACGTTCGCCAGGCGAGGCCGTAATCCGAGGGTGTGCGCCTTGCGCGGGTCGAAGGTCAGCGCGACGAATGCCCGGTAGCCCAGCACCGAGATCACCGCCGCGAGAACCGTGGCCGCGACCAGGTACCACAGGTCACGTTCTCCGACGGCGAGTACGTCACCGAAGAGGAAGCCGGTCAGGTCGACCGCGAACGAGGGCGAACGCGACACGATGATCACGCCCGCCGACAGCATCCCGACGAACAGCAGCCCGATGCCGGTGTCGGCGGCGAATCGCGTCCCACGGCCGAGCACCGAGACGCCGACGGCCATCGCCGCGGCGCTGAATGCCGCGCCCAGCAACAGGTTTCCGCCGAGCAGCGCGGCGATCGCGACGCCCGGCAGCATGCCGTGCGCCATCGCGTCGCTGAGAAAAGCCATGCCGCGCAACACCACCCACGTCCCCGCCAGAGCGCACAGACACGACACGAGCAGTCCGCCCCACAACGCCCGCTGCACGAACGAAACCTCGAACGGGGCCAACCACTCCATGACGCAGCACTCTACAATGATAACGGTTTTCATTTCAATGAGTGGATGGGAGTTCCATGCCGCCAGCTGTCGATATCGCCGAGGTGACGGCCGGGTACCGGGGACATCCGGTCCTGCGCGAGTTCACCGCCACCATCCCGGGCGGCCGGGTGACCGCACTCGTCGGAGCCAACGGGTCGGGCAAATCCACCCTGCTCGGCGTCCTGGCGGGCGTCATCACACCCACCGCGGGAACCGTGCGCCGACGACATCTGCGGCGACCGGCGTTCGTCGTGCAGCACAGCGGCGTTCCGGCAACCTTGCCGATCACCGTCCGCGAAACGGTCACCATGGGGCGTTGGGCGCACCGCGGCGCATGGCGGCGCCTCACCCGGGCGGATCGGGCCATCGTGCGCGCGTGCCTCGACCGGATGGCCATCGCCGACCTGGCCGATCGCCGACTCGACAGTCTCTCCGGAGGCCAGCGCCAACGGGCGATGCTCGCACAGGCACTCGCCCAGGAGTCGGATCTGCTGCTGCTCGACGAACCGACCACCGGTCTGGACTCGGCGGCGCGGCGGGAGATCTCCGACGCCATCCGCCACGTCGGAGCGCAGGGCGTGACGGTCGTGCACGCCACGCACCGGCACGAGGATGCCCTGCGCGCCGACCACTGCCTGCTACTACAGGACGGCCGGGTCACCGGCAACGGCGATCCGCGCACCGTCCTGCGCGGACCCACCACCGAACCGGAAGCGGCCGCCGTCGACTAGCGCGACACTCCGGGCATGCCGGCGAAAAGGATCTGAAAGACTTTGGGAGCGTTGAGTACGACCGCCATGGACGGCGTGAAGGGCGCGCCTTCGTTGGTGTCGGTGACCACGTAGTCGGCGTGGCTATCCGGCACCCGGTCGAGGATCCCGGCACAGCGCGGCCCGCCGGTCGCGTTCACCTTCGGCAGGTCGCCGGGATATTTGTAGGGCTGCGCGCCGTACATGAAGCTGGCATTGAAGATGGCTCCGGGTTTGTATCCGCCGATGATGGCCTCCGCCGCGGGAAGGGCTTTCGCGATGCCGACGACTACGCAATACAGCACGGGCGAGTAGATCTCGAGCAGTGAGCTGGTTGGCCGCAGGGTCGCGAGCACAGCGGCGAGTCCTTGCTCGTTCTCGGTCAGCGCCGTCCGGGTGGTGTCGGCCAACCCGACGAGGTTGAGCAGCACGGCGTCCAGGTCTTCCGCACCCTGGGCGAGCGTGCCGCTGATCGTGGTGGCGTCGGCGGCCGTGCGCAACAGGTCGGGGGCGGTATCGGCGTAGAGCCCGGTGACCTGGCCCGCAGCGGACAGGTCCCGCCGCAGCGCGGGCAGGCTCGGGTTGATCTGCCGCAGGTAGTCGTCCGAACGAGCGAGCAGATCGCCCAGCCGGTCGCCACGCCCCTGCAACGCCGTGTCCAAGGCGGCGAGGGTGGCGTTCAGTTCGCCCGGTTCGACTTTCGCCAGCACATCGCTCAGACGCTGGAACAGCGTGTTGTATTCGACGGTGACGGATTCGGCGCGGATCGTCGAGCCGGGGCGCAGCGGTGTCGGCGAAGGAGCGCTCGGCACCACGAAATTCACGTACTTGGCCCCGAATACGGTGGTCGAGCGGATGTCCACCGTCGCGTTGGCGGGCACCAGCCGCAGCAGTTCGGGATCCAACTCGAGGCGCAGACGCGCCCGGTCGCCGCGGAACTCGACGGCGCTCACCTTGCCGAGTTCCACGCCGCGCATCCGCACCTCGGCATCGCTGTCGAGCACCAGACCGGAGCGGGGCGTCTCGACGGTGACGGCCACCGTCGAGCGGAAACGTCCGGTGTACATCGACGCGGCGACCGCGACCACCGCGACGATGAGCAGGAGTAACGCCGCTCCGGCGACTTTCAACCGCAGTAACCGCCACGTCACCAGCACGGTTTGGCTGCCGAAACTCATTCGAAACCACCGATCACTTCTCGTCACGGGCTGTGCGCGGACGACGGCACACCCGCGGCCCTGGCATCCGACTACGGTCGCGGTCCGCGCCTTGCCGGACGCTCGCTAACCGTAGTACTGTCCAGACACGTGTCCATCATAAAACTTGGACACTTATCTGGGGAAGGATTTCCAATGACTCTGGTGAAACCACGTCGGGTATCCGGAGGCGACCACGAGCACGGTCATCTGGAGGAGTTCCGCGTCGACCCGATCGGGCTGATGCGCCGGGTCCGCGCGGAATGCGGCGACGTCGGCTCGTTCGACCTGGCCGGGCGCCAGGTCATCCTGCTGTCGGGCGCGGAGGCCAACGAGTTCTTCTTCCGCTCCGGCGACGACGACCTCGACCAGGCCGCCGCCTACCCCTTCATGAAGCCGATCTTCGGCGAGGGCGTCGTCTTCGACGCCAGCCCGGAACGCCGCAAGGAGATGCTGCACAACCAGGCGCTGCGCGCCGAACACATGCGCGGGCACGCCGCCACCATCGCCCGTGAGGTGGAGCGGATGCTGGCGCGCTGGGGTGACGAGGGCGAGATCGACCTGCTCGACTTCTTCGCCGAGCTGACCATCTACACCTCCTCGGCCTGCCTGATCGGCCTGAAGTTCCGCAACGACCTCGACGACCGCTTCGCGCACCTCTACCACGACCTGGAACGCGGCACCGACGCGCTGGCCTACGTCGACCCCTACGCCCCGATCGAGAGTTTCCGCCGCCGCGATCAGGCGCGGGCCGAGCTGGTCGAACTGGTCCAGGGGATCATGGACCGCAGGGCCGCCGACCCGCCGACCGGCAAGGACGACCGGGACATGCTCGACGTGCTCATCTCGATCCCGGGCGACAACGGCGAACCGCGCTTCAGCGCCAGCGAGATCACCGGCATCTTCATCTCCATGATGTTCGCGGGCCATCACACCACCTCCGGCACGGCGGCTTGGACGATCATCGAACTGCTGCGCCACCCCGAGGTGCTCGACCGGGTCGTCACCGAACTCGACGAGCTCTACGCCGACGGCTCGGACATCAGTTTCGGCGCGCTGCGCCAGATCCCGATGCTGGAATCCGTGCTCAAGGAGACGCTGCGCCTGCATCCACCGCTGATCATCCTGATGCGGGTGGCCCGCGGCGAATTCGACGTCTGCGGTCATCGGATCGAGCCCGGCGATCACGTCGCCGCCACTCCCGCGATCTCGAACCGGATCCCGGAGGACTTCCCGGACCCGGACGCTTTCGATCCCGGACGTTATATCGATCCCAACCAAGCCGACCTCGTCAATCGCTGGACCTGGATTCCGTTCGGCGCGGGCCGCCACCGCTGTGTCGGCGCGGCGTTCGCGTTGATGCAACTGAAGGCGATCTTCTCGCTGCTGTTGCGGGACTGGGAGTTCGAGATGGTCCAGCCGTCGGACAGCTACCGCAACGACCACTCCAAGATGGTCGTGCAGCTCGCGCAGCCCTGCACCGTCCGTTACCGCAGGCGCCGCAAGGACGACGACAGCTGACGACATGGACGGGCACGCGAGAGCTCCCCGTCGCGTGACGGGGAGCCCGCGTCCGGCAGCTACTCGTAGCGCACCCGCCAGCTCTTGATGCCGTTGATCCACCCGGACCGCAGCCGCACCGGATCGGACACCTGCCGCAGGCCGGGCATCGCGTCGGCGACGGCGTTGAACATCAGATCGATCTCCAGCCGGGCCAGGTTCGCGCCGACGCAGTAGTGCGTGCCGGTGCCGCCGAAACCCACGTGCGGATTCGGATTGCGCAGGACATCGAACGTGAACGGATTCTCGAAGCCCTCCTCGTCGAAATTCGCCGAGCTGTAGAACAATCCGAGCCGCTGACCCTGCCGGATCCGCTGCCCGCCGAGTTCCAGGTCCTCCGTCGCGGTGCGCTGGAAGGCGGTCACCGGAGTGGCCCATCGCACGATCTCGTCGGGCGCGGTACGTGGACGCTGCTGCCGGTAGGTCTCCCACTGTTCCGGGTGATCGACGAACGCCTTCATCCCGTGCGTGATGGCATTGCGGGTGGTCTCGTTGCCTGCCACGGCGAGCAGGATGACGAAGAAACCGAACTCGTCGGAGCCGAGCGCCTCGCCGTCGACGTCGGCGTGCACCAGCTCGCTCACGATGTCGCCCACCGGGCAGGCACGGCGCTGCTCGGCCATATTCCAGGCGTAACCGAGGATTTCGGCCGAGGCCATCGCGGGATCGCCGTACTCGGGATCGTCGTAGTTGAGCATCTGGTTCGACCAGTCGAAGATCTTCTTCCGATCCTCCTGCGGCACGCCGATCAGCTCGGCGATGGCCTGCAACGGCAGTTCACAGGCGACCTGCTCGACGAAGTCGCCGCCGCCGGCCTTCCTGGCCTCGTGCACGATCCGCTCGGCGCGCTCGGTGAGCGCGGCGCGCAGGTTCTCCACCGCCCGCGGCGTGAAGCCCTTGGATATGATCCGCCGGATCTTTGAGTGCTTGGGCGGGTCCATGTTCACCAGCAGAGCGCCGGTGAGCGCCATCTGTTCCGGCGTGATGTCGCCGGGCAGGCGGATGATGGCCCCTTTCCGCTCCGAGGAGAACAGCTCCGGGTGCTTGGAGATCTCCTTGATGTCGGCGAGCTTGCTGACCACCCAGTAGCCGCCGTCGTGGAAGCCACCGGACGTCTCGTCGGATTGCGCGTTCCACCACACCGGGGCGGTCCGGCGCAGCTGAGCGAATTCCGCTACCGGACTTCGGTTCTCCCACAGCGCCGGGTCGGTGAAATCGAATCCGACCGGAAATGCCGGAGCTGCCATTGCTACCTCCTAGATGAAACGTGCGAGCCGGTCAGCGCGGCGAAGTGCGCCGCGCGGCGTCGGGATCGGCCTCGGCGGCCGACGCGCAGGCCGCGTCACCGTCGCGCAGCCATGCGGCGGCGCGACCAGCGACCAGCGGCAATTCGAGATACGTGCGCACACCCGGCTCGGCGGCGACGACGTAGGGGATCGAGTTCACGCAGTGCATGGCCGTGGCGACGATGCCGGGGTTGCGCACCAGACCCGCGGCGGCGCTGTGCGCGTGCATACCGGTGAAGGTCACCGTCGCGCCGGGATCGCCGACGATCTCGACCTCGTATCGCTCTCCCATGGGTCCGAAGGTCCAGCGCGGGTCGAGGTTCTCGGTGCCCATGAACCAGTTCACCGCGGCCGTGATCACCGGAGTACCGCGAACGGTCCCTTCCCAGCGGAAGCGCTGCGCGGCGACGCGCCCGGGCGCGATCGGGCCGATGGGCGAATCGATCGGCGCGGTGGCCACCGCCATGTCGTGCGTCATCCGCAACCGCTCGTCGAGCGCGATGCCCAGCGCTTCGGCGATCATCCACACCGACTGGCTGTAGCCGCCCGCGAGCACGTTCGCCATGACGCTGGTCGCGGCCTGCTCCGGCGTGGCGCCGAACAGCATCCAGTCCCGGACCACTTCGGGCGCGCCATAGGTGCGAATGTCGGAGAACTCTTCGGCGCGCACCGCGGTGATCGCCCCCGAGAGCGCCGACACCACCAGCGGGATCTTCTCGGTGATGCCGCCGGGATGTATTCCGGTCCCGTGCAGCGTGACTCCGGCGGCTCGGCACAGCTCGTCGTACCGTTCCCGCTCCGCGCGGCGCGGATGGAACCAGCCCAGCGGTGTGACGACGTTCTTGCCGGACCGCAGGATCGCGCGCACCGTCGCGGCGTCGGCCATGAACGGGCTGTAGAGCACGCAGTCGGCCTGCGTGGCGAGCAAGCGGTCGGCATCGCTGGTCGCGCGCACCCCGACCGGCGGGCGGCCGACCAGCTCGCCCAGGTCCATGCCGTCCTTGTCCGCGCTGTGCACCCAGGCTCCGGGCCAGTTCCAGCTCGGGATGGTCGAGAATGCCCTCGATGGCGGCCCGCCCGACCCCGCCGGTCGCCCATTGGATCACCCGGATCATGTCAGTCCACCTTGTGGTCGGGCCCTCGCCCGGCCACGTACTGCTTGGCCCACCGGTAGTCGGGTTTGCCGCTCGGAGCGCGCACGATGGTGTCGGCGACCCAGACCTGTTTGGGCACTTTGTATCCGGCCAGGAATTTGCGCACGTGCGCGTGCAGGTCGGTGAATTCGACCGGTCCGGACAGCGATACCACCGCGGCGACCTGATGCCCCCAGCGCTCGTGCGGCACGCCGATCACCACCGCGTCGAAGATCGCGGCGTGGGTCTTCACCACGCTTTCGACCTCTTCGACGAACACCTTCTCGCCGCCGGTGTTGATCACCATGTTGCCGCGGCCGATCAGCGTGATCGACCCGTCGGTCTCGGCGCGGGCCCGGTCGTCGGTGACGACCATGCGCACGCCGTCGACGGACTTGAACAGCTTCTCGGTCTTGTCGGGGTCCTTGTAGTAACCGATCGGCACGTTGCCGGTCTTGGCCAGCCAGCCTTCCGAACCGGGCGCGACGGGGCGGCCGTCGTCGTCCACGACCACCGCACCGCGGCCGGTCTGCACGCGGGGGCCGCGCGCCGGATCGTCGTCCTTCTGGGCGAACCCGATACCGCCGAACCCGGTCTCCGATGATCCGATGGAGTCCGAGACCACCGCCCACGAGAACATCTCCAGCAGCGTGTTCTTCACCGGTTGCGACAGCAGCGCGGCGCCGGAGGCGATGGCCAGCAGCGACGAGGCGTCCACCGGTTCGCTCCGATACGCCTCGATCAGCGGCCTGGCCATGGCGTCGCCGGTGATCACCATGACCTGCGGGCGTTGCTCGGCGACGGTCCGCCAGACGCGTCCGGCGTCGAAGCGGGACTCGAAGATCACGGTGTTGCCCGACCACAGCGCGGTGAAGGTGGGCATCATGGCGGCGGCGTGGATCAGCGGCGGCAGCACCAGCCAGGCACTCGGCTCGATCCGGGCGCCGGTGCGGGACTGCTGGAACTCGTCGGCGACCGGTTCACCGGTGTAGAAGTCGATGCCTCCGCCGAGGACGCGCCACATGTCCTCCTGCCGCCACATGACGCCTTTCGGCATGCCGGTCGTCCCGCCGGTGTACATCATGAACAGGTCGTCGGCGCTGCGTTCGACCACCGGACGATCCGTCGCTCCGGCGGCGACGGCCGACTCGTACGACGTCGCCACATCGTCCACGTCCGGCGAGAATTCGTCGGCGACGCGAATCGTGTACCGCAAACCGGGCGTTCGCTTCCCGGCCTCCCGGACGGCGGCGCCGTAACAGGAGTGGTGCACGAGCACTTCGAGATCCGCGTTCTCGTAGACGTAGGCCAGTTCGGCGACGCCGTACCGGTAATTGATGTTGATCGGGACGGCGGCGAGCTTGAAGCACGCGATCAGCGTCTCCATCGTCTCGATGCTGTTGTGCATCTGGAAACCCACGTGCGTTCCCCCGCCCACGCCGATGCTCGCCAGATGGTGCGCGAACCGATTGGCGCGGATGTCGAGTTCGCGGTAGGTCACGCGACGGCCGGACTGGATGAGAGCCACCCGCTCGGGCATGGCGTCCACGGAGTGCTCGAAGAGGTCGGCGAAGTTGTTGGCCATGTCGTTCCATCTCTGCGTGGTGCGGTCAGACGACGGTGAGCGGAAGGGGTATCCCCCGGTCGGTGAAGGTGAAGGCCGCGCCGGTGCTGAACCGGGTCAGCGCGACCTCCGTCGCCTCCCGGAACGGTGTGTCGCCGAGCGTGATCGCGGCATGCCAGCCGTCCTCGCCCGCGGTGAGGACCTCGGCGGAGAAACGCGGGTTCACGCCGCGGACCAGGGCGTTCAGCGGCTGCAGGTGCTCGGGGTCGAGCATCGAAGGCCACGTGCCGTCGGTGTGCGCGCCACTGGCGGCCGGGAACGTCACCGTGACCGTGTCGCCGGCGGGCACGATCTCGATTCCGGTGTACGGCAAGGGATTCAGAGCGGGGTGCAATCGCAGCACCGTCGCCAGCGCGGCGGCGTCGTCACCGAGGCCGAGACAATCGCGCAGGCGCTCACTGGTGAGCCCGGCGATGCCCGCGAACTGTTTACGTCCGATCTCCAGCGCCGCGTCGGCGTCCACCCGAGCGCGCACCGCGATCAGGAAACCCAGGGTGAGCAGGTGATGTTGCAGACATACCTCGTCGGCGAGCCGAACCAGCGCGGAGCGGGAGAAATCCGCGAAACGCACATCGCTGAGCAAGGGGCCGGAGTAGTCCGGGCGCCCTTCGTCGGCGGGGTCGATCGCGGCCAGATCCAGTCCGGCCGCCACCGACCCGGCGACCAGGTCGGCGTTGGCAGGCACCGGCGGCGGTACGTGCGCGGGGTCGATCACGACCGTCCACGCGCACACCGGCTTGCGATCGGCCGGACGGCGGGGCGGGCGGTGGATCGGCCGGACCTGGGCGTGCGGATTGGTGGCCAGCGCGGTCGCGTCGAAGGTCGGGTCCTCGATGTCGTGGCACATCGACACGACGAAGTCCTCGCCCATCGGTTCCACGTCGGCGAGCGCACCGCAGTGGTCGAGCCAGAACTCGCCGTGGTGGTGGTCGTCGACTCGGAAACGGAAGTCCATGAACTGCGGTGGAGCGCCGATGTCCAGTTGCAGTCCCTTGAAGATGGTCTCCACGCCGTCACCCGCGAAGCCGAGCGCCCGCTGCATGCGCCGGGTGTAGACCGGGCTGGCCACCTGCCACTCCTCGATGGCGATCTCGGTCATGCCATCGCGGCCGAACGCGGCGATCGAGTGCGCCATGCCGGAGCGGTCGATGAGGTGCCCGCACAGCAGCAGTTCGGGCAGCAGCGCGGCCAGGGTGTCGCGGTCCAGGTCGGCGAAACGGCTCTGTGGTCCGGCCATGTCGGTCACCACAGCGAGGCGGGCGATTCGCCGATGCGATACCAGCCGGGCAGCGGCGCGCCGGAGACCGAGCGCTCGATGCGCTTCTGCATCCCCGGGGTGAGCGCCTTGTCGGTGATCATCTCGACGAACAGCGCCGAGACATTGCCGAAGTCGAAGAAGTCGCGCTGCCAGGACCATTGGAAGTCGCCGCCGTAGCGGAACCAGCTACCGCCGATGCCCTCGGGCGAGTAGTTGCGCCCATCCGGACGTGTCGCCTCGCTGATCTGCTTCCAGAACCCGATGACGGTGCCGGTGCGGTCGTCGACCACGAATTCCTGGTAGGGGTAGGTCCAGCCCTCCAGGCCGGCCATCTCCTGGCCGAGGGCCAGCTCGCGGATCTCGTCGCGTCCGACGGCCATGAATTCCTGGGTGGGTCCGTAGTTCCAGCCGTAGGTGGCGTCCTCGGTGTACATCTGCGCGAGGGGCTTCCAGTCCCCCTTCTCCTCGCAGCGCTGGTTCTCCACGATCCAGCGCTGAATCATCTCGTCGAGCTCGGCGCGGTCGAAAGCTGGCATCAGTCGGTACCTTTCGGAGAGGAGTCGGTCGCGCCTTCGTCGGCGATCGACAGGGCGTGGGTGGGGCAATAACGGATCGCGTCCGCCACGGCGGGCCGGAGTTCGGCGTCCGGTACGTCGTGCAGGATCTCGACCTGCCCGCGTCTGGGCACCGTGAACACCTCGGGAGCCTCGGCTTGGCAGACCGCGTGCCCTTGGCACAGATCGAGATCGGCGCGGATTCTCATGACCGGCTCCACACGGGCCTGCGCGGCGATCCCGGCATACGGATCCGGTCGGATGGACGGCTCATCGGGTCTCCACGGTGATGGGTAGGTGCGCGAAGCCACGCACATTGGACGAATGAACCCGGGCGACACCGGAATCGAGGACGTCATAGGACCGCACACGCGACGCGAACTCCGTCAGCGCCACCGTCGCTTCCACACGAGCCAGGTGCGCCCCCAAGCAGAAATGCACACCCGCCCCGAAACTGGCCAGCCCCGACCGGTCGGCACGCTCGATACGGAAACTGTCACCGTCGTCGAACACCGCCGAATCACGATTGGCCGAACCGATCAGCAACAACACCTTCGCCCCCGCCGGAACCACCCCACCGTGATACGCGAGGTCCTCGGTCGCGGTACGAGCGATCATCTGACTCGAAGTGTCATACCGCAGGGTCTCCTCCACCCAGTCCGACACCAAACCCGAATCCGCGACGACCTTCGCGTACTGCCCCGGATAACGCGCACCCCAATACAACGCATTACCCAACAACTTGGTGGTCGTCTCGTTACCCGCCACCACCATCAAGAACAGGAAACCGATGATCTCCGCATCCGTGAGCCGGTCACCGCCGATCTCCGCATCCAGCAACGCCGAGGTCAGATCCTCCCTCGGAGCGCGCCGACGCTCGGCCACCATCTCCGTGTAATAGCCCAGCAGCTCGATCGACGCCTCGACAGCCGCCATCGGGATATCCAGCACACCGTCCTCACGGTGCACCACCAGATCCGCCAACCGGCGAATCTCCACCCGATCCACCACCGGCACCCCCATCAACTCCGAGATCACATCCATCGGCAACTTGCCCGCGACCTCATCGATCCAATCGAAGACGGCACCGGACACCGCGGGCTCCAGATACGACAACGTCAACTCCCGGATCCGGTCCTCCATCTGCGCGACACGTTTCGGCGTGAACCCCTTGAACACCAACCGCCGCATCCGCATATGCCGCGGATCATCCATCGCCAGAAACGACATCGTCCGATGCGCGTGCGGACCCCACGCGGCCGGATCCAGCGACACTCCGTTCGCACTCGACAACCGCGCACTGTCACGAAACGCCCCCACCACATCCCCATGCCGCGACAACGCCCAAAACCCCAGACCCGGATTGTGATACAACGGCGCCTCCTCCCGCAGCCGCCGATACACCGGATACGGATCCTCATGAAACCCGTAGTCATACGGGTCGAACACCAGCGGCCCCACCACAGCCGTCATCGCCCACACTCCGAATTCGATAACAAGTTCTCAACAAGGATCGTCCACCGGGCGCTCCGTAGAGACACATAGCTGGACATGTGTCTGGACGGTACCACTGACAGTTTTTCAGGACAATCCCGAACGAGCGATCTCGCGGAAAGAAATCCGCCGTCCGATCGCCAGGCCGACACACACCACGAATCAAGAACACGTTCTTGTAGGCAGCTCGGCGATCGGACTATATTCCATACAACTGTCCAGACACGGCGGTTCGGAGCACGCGGCCACCTTCGCCGATGCCGTCACGCGGGCAGCGCGCGACAGCTCGCCGAACGACCAGACAAGGATTTCCATGCGATTCGGCATCGTCCTGTTCACCAGCGACCGCGGCATCGCTCCCGCCGCGGCGGCCCGAGCGGCCGAGCAGGCGGGGTTCGCCTCCTTCTACGTCCCCGAGCACACCCACATCCCGGTCGCGCGCAACGCGGCACACCCGCAGACCGGCGACGCGTCGCTACCCGACGACCGCTACCGGCGCACGCTGGACCCGTGGGTCGCACTGTCCATGGCGGCGGCAGTCACCGAACGCATCGAGCTGGCCACCGCCGTCGCGCTCCCCGTGGAGCACGACCCGATCACCCTGGCCAAGACGATCGCCTCACTGGACCACCTCTCCGGTGGCCGGGTCGTGCTGGGGGCCGGATTCGGCTGGAACACCGACGAACTCGCCGATCACGGAGTACCCGCGAACAAGCGACGCACCGTGCTGCGCGAATACCTGGCGGCGATGCGGGCGCTGTGGAGCCGGGACGAGGCCGGTTTCGACGGCGAGTACGTGCGCTTCGGCCCGAGCTGGGCGTGGCCGAAACCGGTCCGGCGCTCGGTGCCGGTGCTGATCGGCGCAGCGGGCACCGAACGCACCTTCCGCTGGATAGCCGAGTCGGCGGACGGTTGGATCACCACCCCGGGGGAAACGGAGATCTCCGATCGTCTCTCGTTGCTGCACGAGATCTGGCAGCAGGCCGGGCGGCCCGGACGTCCGCGCGTGGTGGCCCTGGACTACAAACCCGACGCCGCACGCCTGGCCGAATGGGACCGCGCCGGCGTCACCGACGTCGTGTACGGACTGCCGAACAAAGACGAGCCCGCGGTGTGCGCCTACCTCGAGCGGTTGTCCGGCAAACTGACCGACATCGGCCCGCCGCTCAGCGCGGCGAGCCGCAGGAAAGTTGCTCGAACGAAATAACGACACTACCATCTAGACACATGTCCGAAAGCGATTCCAGAACCGTCGAAGCGACGCGGCGGCGCTTGTCCGGAAAGCAGGCCGACACCGTCGACAAGCTCACCAGATCGGCGTTGGAAGTGCTTTCCCGGGAGGGTTTCGCCGGCATGACCATCCGGATGGTGGCCGCCAACGCCAAGGTCGGCACCGCCACCGCGTACACCTATTTCTCCTCCAAGGAGCACTTGGTCGCGGAGATCTTCTGGCGCAGGCTGCGCGCACAACCCTCCCCGGTGAGCGAGGATCCGGACGCCACCGTGCGGGTGATCGCCGAACTCCGCAGCATCGCGTTGCTGGTCGCCGACGAACCGGAATTGTCCGGCGCGGTCACCAGCGCGCTGCTCGGCCGCGATCCCGACGTCGAGCATTTGCGGTCGCGCATCGGCTTGGAAATTCGCACCCGCCTCGCGCACGCGCTGTCCGGAAATCCCGACGCGGATATTCTGAAATCGCTCGAATTGCTCTACGCGGGTGCGCTGGTCCATGCCGGGATGGGCTACGAATCGTATTCCGACATCGCGGACCGCATCGAGCGGTCCGCGATGCTCATCCTGAAGTGACGCGGCGCGTTCCGCGTCACTTCAGGCCAGGCCCAATCTCAGCGACGCGCCGCCGTCGACGAACATCTGCAAACCGGTCACGTAGCGCGACTCGACGGTGTTCACCACGCCGACGAAGTTGACGTCGAAGACATCCACGAAGCCCTGCAACGGCACATGGTGGCCCCAGCGGGCAGATCCGGCGTTCGCCACGACCACGTCCAAGCGCCCAAGTTCGGCGACGCCCGCCGCGATCGCCGCTTGCAGCGCGGGGCGATCGCGCACGTCGACCTGTGCGGCCACCACCCGACGGCCGGTCTTGGCGACCAGTTCCTTGGTCTCGGCGAGATCCGCTTCGGTCGCCAGTGCGTATTCGGTGCCGGCTATGTCGGCGCAGATATCGAAGGCGATGATGTCGGCGCCTTCCTCGGCCAAGGCGACCGCGTGACTGCGGCCCTGCCCCCGTCCCGCACCGGTCACCAGGACGACTTTGCCGCTGACCCGATCCATGTTTCCTCCACCGTGCTCGTCGCCGGTTCCCGTCACCCCCGCGACACGCGCCGCGCATATATGGAATAGTAACCGGACAGCTGTCTGGACGATACTACGGACAAAGGTATGGATCAATCACTCGTCACCGCACCCGATTCCACCGCCGCATCCCGGCCCGAGCGGGGTGATCGTTGATGCCCAAGCGGCCACGCAACCTCGACTCCCCGCTGGTCACGACCGTCATCAAATACATGTCCAGAGCGCAGACCTGGGCGTACCGCCGGACCGGAGGGCGCGTCGGCGCACGATGGCGGATCGGCGCCGGCTTCCGCAAGCCGGTACCCACCTTGCTGCTCGAGCATCGGGGTCGCAGATCGGGCAAGTTGTTCACCGCCCCGCTGCTGTACCTCGTCGACGGCGCCGACCTGGTAGTGGTCGCCTCGCAAGGCGGGTTGCCGAATCACCCCCAGTGGTACTTCAATCTCCTGGCACATCCCGTGACCCGGGTACAGGTCGGGGCCGAGCACCGACGCGTCCGCGCCCGCGTGGCAAGCCGGGAGGAGAAGAATCGCTTGTGGCCCTTGCTCGTAGCCCTCTACGCGGACTTCGACACCTACCGATCCTGGACCGAGCGCGAGATCCCGGTGCTCATTCTCCAGCCGGAGGACCGGCCGCACTGACCCGGCGCGTCGAGCGAGGTCCGCGGCCACCCTCCCCCATGATGTTCAGCGTTCCCGGCGCGATGGGCGCCGCCCGCCCGCCGGAGCAGTGCGACGCAATCGATCGACTCGACCGAGGATGGGAGAGCGTGTGGCGAAGATGGGTAGGCGGAAACGGTCCAGGCTGATCACCGCCGGAATGCTGCGGGAGAAGCACCAGCAGGAAGAGCACGGCGCACCGGCGCGACCGGCGCCGCTGCCCCCGGACGAGGTCGAGACGGCCATCGTGCTCGATCTCGACGGGCTCGCCACGCGCGTGCGTGCGCGGCGGCGCGAGATGAAGTGGACCCAGGCGGATGTGGCGGGCAACGGCGGCCCGCCGGCCAAGGTGATCAGCGAGATCGAGCGGTCCCGCAATCCACGGCCTGGTGCCGAGGTGCTCGACCGGCTCGACGCGGGACTCGACTGGCCGCCCGGCACCAGCGCGACGATCCTGCGCGCCGAGCAGGCAGGCGAACTGGCCGCGGCGCGCTGAGCGCCGGATCCGAAACTCGGCCGGTCGGAGAATTTTTCGATATCTCCGACCGGTCGAGCCGGAACGCTCATCGGTAGCTGTGGGCGCTGCTAGGCTGCTCAGCGACCCTAGACGACTGCCCTTGCGCCGCCGGAGTGCGCGGGTCCGGCCGTGCTGGACGCAGGTGTGAACCCGATGAAGGAATGGACGAAACATGCAACTCCGCGGCATCACTGCGGCAGCGGTACTCGCCATCGGCTCGCTGACCGTCGGCGCGGGCGTCGCCCACGGCGAGCCCGCTCCCGACATCACCTACTCGGCCAAGATCGTCGACCAGACGGTGGTCGCCGCGCTCCGGGGCGGAACCTTCCAGTTGTCCAAGGCACTGCGCGATCAGCCCGCGGGCGACGAGAACGCGCGACTAACCGAGCGCAACGGGGTGCTCGTCGATCACGCGGGCGCCCCGGCCGACATCGCGCAAGTGATCGACGTGGTCGACATCCGGGACCGCGACGGCCACGTCGCGATGACGTTGCCGCTCGACTTCCGGATCGCGGGGACCGCCATTCCGGTGCGCCCGGAGCTGAAGAAGGACAGCACCGTGCTCGAGCTGAAACCGTCCAGGCCGGAGGGCATCGCGATCACCGAGCCACTGGTGGCCAAGCCGGTCGCGTCCATGACCGAGAATCAGCGCGCCCGTGACGAATTCGCCAGCCAGTTCGGGCTCGCCACCGCCATAGGCGGTTTCGTCGGCACCGCGATCGGCGCCACGATCGGCTGCCTGGTCACCATCGCCCTGGGCTGCGTGGCCGGTCTGCTGACCGGCGCGAGCCTCGGCGGCATCCTCGGAACCATCGCGGTCGGCGGGCCCACGCTCGTCGTGGCGGGCGTCGACCTGCTCACCACGTTGCAGGCGGCCGACGGCACTACCCGCTTCGCCGACAAGCCCGTCCAAACCGCTCCGGTCCAAACCAAGTAGCCGTGTCCCGGCGGCGCAGCAGCGCGCCGCCGGGCGGACTTCCGATCGACCGCGCCGCTACAGCGGCGCGGTCGTCGTGTTCGAGCGACCCACGCGCTCGTCGTTGATCAAGTGATAGGCGCGTCCCAGATCGTCGAGCGCACGCTCCCATCTGGTGTCCGCGTCGTGGCCACGGGGATTGCGACTGAGCAGCAGCAGGACCTCGGCCGCGTCCGCCGAACGCGCGGCGGCGTCCAGCAACACCGGCACCGGTTCCACGGTGGTGCCCGACGCCAGCGCGCCGATACGGTCGTGCAGCCAGTGCGCGTCGAAACGCGCCTGCTCCGTGGGGTTCTCCCCGTTCACCGGCAGGGTGCTGACCGCGGCGGCCCGTGCGGCCTCCTCGTCGTCCATCGTGGTGGTGACGACGTCGCGCAGCTCGCTGCTCGCGATCCGGTGTAGCAAACCGATCAGTAGGACACGTTCGGCGTCCGGACCGTGCAGACCCGCCTCACCCGCCCGTGCGCCGACCTCGTCCGGGTCGACGCGCAAGATCGACAGAACCGCTCGCAACTGCGCAATCGTTACCACTTCGTCCGCCCCTCCTCATCGTCGCGGCCCCACCATCACACCCTCGGCGACAGCCTGCCAAACGCGAGGCGCGTTAACCGTCCGGTAGCCCTTTTGCCGATACGGCGTGTCTTCACACTGCGTTCCAGGTCACCTCGAACCGCAGGGTAAACGAGGGTCCAACTTGGGTACTCCAGACATCATGAGAGCGATACCGGCGCGGGTCACTGGTGACACGACCACGCCCGCAGTGCGCGAATCCGAACACGGCGGTGCGATCGCGAGCATGAGATGGCGGCGGATCAGGGAGGTGATCGCCACCCGAACCGTCTCCGATGCCACGCGAGAGGTCTCCATCGAGGTGGGGAAACCGCAGATGGCACCGGGTGACACCGGTGTGGTGTGCGGTTTTCGCATCCAGGGAATCGGCGAACGATGGGCGCACGGCGTCGATTCCATCGCCGCGCTCTACCGCGCGTTCCAGGACATCGCCCAAGAGCTGCGGCAGGCCAACAGCCACGGTGCGCACTTCGCGGTGACCGAGCCGTCCGACCCTGGCTTCCCCGCCGCGCCCACCCGACCCTCGCGCGCCGCCACGACAGTCGCCTACGAGCCGCAGGCGCTCATCGCGGCCCGCACCCTCTACGAAGCCGACAGCTCCTTGTCGATCATCATCGGCAGGCCGTATCTGGCGGCCGACCGGCGCGAGCACCTGTGCCGGTTCCATATCAGCAAGCAGGGCGCGTCGCTGGCCAGCGGCATCGATGAGATCCAGGCCCTGCACAGCGCGATCAGCATGATCAGCGAACGCCTCGCACTGCCGCAGGACTGGCCGGTCAGCCGCCTGTCCTGAGGCCCGCGCGCACAATTTCGCGACGAACCGCCCAGCCGGTACGGATTCGGCATCGAATCATCGGTTGGGGATCGTCGTTCGACCGGCGTAGATCTCCCAGCGCCATGAGCAGTCCGGCGGCCGTCCCCACGTCCGGAACCAGACCGTGGCGAGGCCGCGGCGTCGCCAGGAGGGAACTGCCCATGGAATTCATCTCGCCGGTGGACGCCCTGTTTCTCATCGCGGAATCACGCGAGCATCCGATGCACGTCGGTTCACTGTCCATCTTCGACCCCGTGGAGGGCACCGGACCCGAATTCGCCCGGCGCGCGTACGCCACGCTGGCGGCCGACCGAAACTTCCACCCCACGTTCCGCAAGCGCCCGGCTCGCCTGTTCGGCACTCCACAGCTTGCCTGGACCGTGGACAGCGCCGTCGAACTCGACTACCACGTCCAGCGGTGGGCGCTACCGGAAGCGGGTGGCCTGGACGCCCTGACCGAAGTAACGGCGGGATTGCACAGCACCCTGCTCGACCGGCACCGGCCGCTGTGGGAAGCGCATCTGGTCGAAGGGCTCGCCGGCGATCGGGTCGGCTTGTACGCGAAGATGCACCACGCCCTCATCGACGGCGTCGGCGCCCAGCGCCTGTTGCAGCGAACACTCACCACCGACCCGGAATCCGGCGAAGCGCTGGTGCCCTGGCATCTCCCGCCTTCGACCGGGCACCGCCCGAATCCCCCGCAGAGGCAAACGCTCGGCACCCGGGCGCGCGCCCTGCTCGCCGCGGCGGGCTCGGCGCCTTCGGCCCTGCGCCTGGCCCGTACCGCGCTGCTCGAGCAGCAGCTGACGCTGCCCTTCGCCGCACCGCGCACCATGTTCAACGTCCCGATCGGCGGGGCCCGCCGCTGCGCCGCCCGCTCGTGGCCGCTGGACCGGATCCGCCAGGTCAAGAAGATGACCGGCACCACGCTCAACGACGTGGTGCTGGCGATGTCGGCGGGTGCGCTGCGCACCTACCTGCTCGAACACGTCGCCTTGCCGGACAAGCCGCTGATCGCCATGGTGCCGGTCTCACTGCGTCCCGAATCCGACGACGGTGACGGCGGGGGCAACGCCGTGGCGGCGCTGCTGTGCAATCTGGCCACCGACCTGCCCGACCCGGCCGCGCGGCTGGCGGCGATCAGCTCCTCGATGCATCGCAGCAAAGAGATCTACCGCGCGCTGTCCCCCGTCCAGGCGGTCTCGCTGTCGGCGCTGACGCTCAGTCCCCTCGCCCTGTCACTGCTGCTTCCCGCCACGGTCGCGCTGACCAGCCCGCCGTTCAACATCGTCATCTCCAATATTCCGGGACCGCGTGAACCGCAGTACTGGAATGGAGCCCGCGTCGCGGCCAGCTATCCGCTGTCGATCCCGCTCGACGGGCAGGCGGTGAACATCACCCTCACCAGCAATGCCGACAGCCTGGACATCGGCATCGTCGCCTGCCGCCGCAGCGTGCCGGACGTGGCCAGGCTGCTCGATCACCTGGAATCCGCGTTGACCGACCTGGAGGACACCGTCTACTGACCGCCGGGCGCTGCCGCCGGATGGTCAGGGTGATCCCGCGGTGCCCAGACCGTTGATCGACGGCGGCAGCTCCGGTTCGGCCGCGCCGGGACCGGCCAGCAGACGCTTGAGGATCTTGCCGGTGTCGCCGCGCGGCAGCGCCGAGAGGAAGGTGACGTCGCGCGGCACCGAGAAGCGGCTCAAGCGGTTGCGGATGTAGGTGCGCACCATGTCCGAATCCAGGCCGGACCCTTCGCGTTTCACCACGAACGCCGCGAGCCGCTGGCCGAATTCGTGGTCCGGCACACCGACCACTGCGACGTCACTGACCTGCGGCAGGTGCGCGAGCGCCTCCTCGACCGGACGCGGGAAGACGTTCTCGCCACCGGAGATGATCATCTCGTCGTCTCGTCCCGCGATGAACAACCGGCCCGCGGCGTCGAGGTAGCCGAGGTCGCCGGTGTCGAGCATGCCGTGCGCCTCGTCCGGTGGCGCGGAGTTGACGTAGCCGTCGAACAGCATGTGGTTGCCGACGAAGATGTGTCCGGTGGCGCCGATCGGGAGTCTGCGGTGGTCCGGCCCGAGCACGGCCACCTTGGTGCCCAGCGGCGGGCGTCCCGCCGTGGTCGGCGACGTGTGCAGGTCCTCGGGGGTCGCGATGGTCGCCCAGGAGACCTCGGTGGATCCGTAGACGTTGTAGAGCACGTCGCCGTAGGTCTCCATGAACCGCTCGACGGTCGCGCCTGCCAGTGGCGCGCCGCAGCTGATCATGTGCCGCAGGCTGGAGGTGTCGTAGCGAGCACGCACGTGCGCGGGGAGGTCGAGGATGCGCTGCACCATGGTCGGCACGACGATCACCGTGTTGACCCGGTGCTCGGCGATGCGGCGCAGGCAGTCCTCCGCGTCGAACCGTTCGGCCAGCACCACGGTCGCGCGCAGCGCGGTGCTCAGTTGCAGGCCGGCCAACCCCCAGGTGTGGAACAGCGGCGCCGGGATCAGCATGGTCTCGTTCATCTGCATCGGAATGCGCGACAGCAATGCCGCGATGGACCCGAAGCCCTTCGGATGCGGCCTGCGCGCGCCCTTGGGCGTCCCGCTGGTCCCGGAGGTGAGCACGACGAGCCGTCCCGGCTGGGCAGGCGTGCGGAAAGTCGTGTGCCCCTCCGCCACCAGTTGGTCCACGGTCGTCCGGTCGGGTACCGGCGGACGCTCGTCGGTGTTGTAGCGCGGGATGTCGGTATGCAGATAGCGCACCAACTCCTCGAGGTCACCGTCGACGAACAGCGCCGACAGGCGGTCGCGCTGGACGATCTCCTCGATGGTGCGGCCCGCCAGCCCGGCATTCAGCAGTGCCACGTCCACACCCAGTTTGCCTGCGGCGACCATGCATTCGACCATGGCCGCGTGGTTGCGCGCCAGCAGGCCGATGGCGTCGCCCGGGCCGAGGTCGTGCGCGGCCATCGCCGCGGCCAGCGCGTTGGTGCGCTCGTGCATGTCGGCGAAGGACCGGGTGCCGCGGTCGTCGATGATCGCGGCCCGCTCCGGGGCGTACGCCGCGCCCGCGGCGTATCCGCCCGCCAGGTTGAAACCCCATTTCGCCAGTGAGCGCAGCTGTTTGAGAGTCCGATCGAAACGAACCGGCAACACGACGCCGGTGGCCACCATCTGCCGCGCCACACCCGCGTTGCGCCGGATCGGCGAATCCTCGCCGTTGACGACCAAGGAGGTCCGCGCGCCCTTGGCGACGTCGGCCACCCGCTTCAGTCCGGCCTTGGTCCACTCGCCGATCGCCACATTGGACAGCTCGCCCACCCGCGGGTGCACCCGGCTCGGCGCGAAATACGTGACGGTGACCTTGGTGCGGTCCTCGTCGCCGTACAGTCGCACCGACGCGAAGCTGCCCAGTGCGGCGTATTGCATCTCGAAGCTCTCATACCACCGGCCCACGCTGAGCCGGATCTGGTGGGTGCGTATGCCCGACCCGTAGGTACCGACGCGCATCTGCCAGACCACATTGCCGTCGGCGGACTGGATCTGCTCGCACGCGCCGATACCGGTGAACATGCGCGGATAAGTCTGCGGTTCGAGCAGCAGATCCCAGATGGTCTTGCGGGCGATCGCGAATTCGGCGACTACGTCGATGACATCGGTAACCAACTTGTGCACTTCTCGTCGGCCGGTTCGAAGAACTTCGGGTCGGCGGGTAGCTCCTTTGTAACGTCAGTCACAAGCGAGGTCAAGTAGCCAGGGCTACGTCGCTACTACCAGCGACACGCAGGAAATACGCTGCGATTGCCCAGCATTCACCTGAACCTGGGAACCAGCCCAAATCACCCGCCCGGCCCCTGTGAATCAGCCCAACGATCATCCGAACTCCCGCCGGGCGGCGACCTCCGACCTAACGTCACAGACGCCTGCTCGGCAGGACCGCACCCTGGCTGGAGAGGTTATGGACGACAAGCCCGCACGACGAATCGCGCACGCTCGCGCCGAGGAGATCCTCGATTTCTTCGGCAAATGCCGAGCGTGCGGATATCCCGCTTACGCGGAGAGCACCACGTTGCGCTACGACAACGGCGACTTGGAGACCAAGATCATCGCCAGCTGCGCCCTGCCCTGCGGCTGGACCGGCGAAGTCTCCGCCACACCGATGACCGGCGCGACCGCCCGTCCACGCACGTGAGCGAACTCAGGCCGCGCTCGAAACGAGTTCTTCCGGGCCGAGCGCGCGTTCGCGCAGGTCTTTGAGAATCCTGGCGAGAATGCGCGACACCTGCATCTGGGACACACCCAGCTCTTCGGCGATCTGACTCTGGGTCCGCGACTCGTAGAAGCGCATGACCAGCACCTGTCGATCGCGGGGCGGCAACCCGGCGATGAGCGGACGCACGGCCATCGCCTGCTCCAGCAGGTCGTAGCACGGTTCCTCGGAGCCCAGCGTGTCGGCGAGCGACTGCGGCGCACCGTCGCCCTCCTCTCGCCCTGCCGCGTCCAGCGAATTGGCCTGATAGGCGTTGCCCGCGATGAGCGCCTGCGTGACCTCACCGAGGTCGACGTCCAACTCCTCGGCGATCTCCCTGGCCGTCGGCATCCGGCCGAGGCGATGCGACAACGTCTCGGTGGCCGGGCCGACGCGCAGCTGGATCTCCTTGAGCCTGCGCGGCACTCGCAACGACCACGTGTTGTCGCGGAAATGCCTGCGCACCTCGCCCATGATGGTGGGGACCGCGAATCCGAGGAAGGAACTGCCGCGCGAGACGTCGAAACGGTCCACCGCCAGCACCAACCCGACCCGGGCGATCTGCAGCAGGTCCTCGTAGTTCTCGCCGCGGCCGGAGAACTTCCTGGCGATGTGCTCGGCGAGCGGAAGACACCGCCGGGTCACCTCCTCGCGCAGCGCCGCGCGGTGCGGATCCCCCTCGTCCATCGCGGCCATCTTCTCGAACCACGGCTCGATGTTGTCGTAGCTGTCGCCCCCGCGGGTGCGGCTCGCCGTGTCATTTCCGTCGGTCGTGAACTCACGTTTCATCAAATGGTCCTCGTTCCCAACTGAATTCGATAACGGTCGGGTACCCGCCGAGTTCGGAATCAAAAGGGTCACGGGAAATTGACAGGGAGCGGGTGAGCATGCGCACCAGTTCCCAGCTCAACGGATCGCTGCGGAGCTCGTCGCCGACCACGGCGAGGGCGTCGACACGCACGCTCATCCGGCCGAGGCCGTAGGTGAACGCGCAGCCGAGCATCGAGCCCGGCATGGCGTCCGCCAGCAGCATCGTGACCGCCTCGTTGATCGCCAAGCGGATGTCCGAGGCGGCGTCGAGCGGAACCTCGGCGACCAGGCACACGGTGTCGGTCATCGCGCGGATCAAGGCGAGGTGTCGCGCGTCGGCGGGGATCCGCACCGTGACCGTGGCGGTCTCCGTGGCGGGCGCGCCGAACGCGCACGTGATCACCCGCATCACACCGTGGCGAGCTGCGCTTGCCACATCCAGTGCAACTGCTCCAGCCGCGCCGCGATCGCCAGGAACAGATCCTGGGTCACCGGATCGGCCTTCTCGGTCGCCGCGATGCGTTCGCGCAGCCGCTTGATCACGGCGGCGAGGTTGCCGACGATCGCGTCGATGACGTCGGTGTCCTGTTGCCAGCCCTCGCCGATGCCGATCGCGCCGGAGTCCTTGGCCACGCTCGCGGCGCGTCCGTCCGGGCTGACTCCCACGGCGGTGGCGCGTTCCGCGGCCGAGTCCGTGAACTCCCGTGCCACGGTCACCAATTCATCCAGCGCCAGGTGCACCGACCGGAAGTTGGAGCCGATCACGTTCCAGTGCGCCTGCTTCGCGATCAGCGACAGGTCGATCAGGTCGACCACCGTCGCCTGGAGAGTTTCGCCCGCGACGCGCTGCTGCTCCGGGTCCAAAGTACTGGTGATGGGTTGGGACATCGCGCTGAACCTTTCTGCCATCGATCGGGACACCGACGGTCTACCCAGCTCTGCGGCGATAAACCCCCCGGTAGCTTCCGCGGCCGGACGAAACGGGGTGTGCGCCCCGGCCCCTCGCCGGCCACGCGGCGGACAGAAAGAGCACGAGAAACGGCGGTGACCGCCAGCTCGGCGGGCGTACCGTCATCCGCCCCGGAATGAGCGAGGACCCACAGATTTTTGCCATACCGGCAACTATTGTTGCTGGATTGGCCGGTTTCCGGGCACCGTGAGGTATGACCGAGAAAGAGCACATGGACGTGGCGGCCGGTCCATCGGCGACGCCGACTCCGGCACGGGCGCGCCGGGATACCGAGCAGTTCTCCGCCGACGTCGAGCGAGCGAACTGCGAACGAGTACTCGGCGCTCGACGGCACGGCATGGATTCGCTGCTGCCGCCTCCGCAGGGCTGACCGGTTCCGGACTCCTGCTGCACTATGGTGTGATCCACACAACACGGGGAGGCGCGGTATGCCGGAACGGACAGCCACGCCCTTACGGGCGGCCACGATGCCCGACTTCGCCGATCGGATCTCGACACCGAGCTACGACCGATCCCGGATCACCACCGGCATAGTGCATTTCGGCGTCGGCGGCTTCCATCGAGCGCACCAGGCGATGTACGTCGACCGATTGCTCGAACGCGGCCTCGGGGACAAGTGGGGCATCTACGGAGTCGGCGTGCTGCCCGGCGATCGACGCATGCGCGACGTGCTGCGGGCGCAGGACGGCTTGTACACGCTGTCGACGGTCGCGCCGGACGGCACGTGGACCACGCGCGCGATCGGCTCGCTGGTCGACTACCGGTACGCACCGGACGATCCCGGGACCGTCGTGGCGAAGCTCGCCGATGCGTCGACCCGGATCGTCTCACTCACCATCACCGAGGGTGGCTACCACATCGCCGCCGCTACCGGGGAATTCGACCCGGAAGACCCCGGAATCCGCGCCGATCTGGCCGGGAACGCGCCGCCCGGTACCGTTTTCGGGCTCGTCACCGAGGCGCTGGCCCGCCGCCGATCCCGCGATATCGCGCCGTTCACCGTGCTGTCCTGCGACAACATCGAGGGCAACGGGAACGTCGCGCGCCGGATGTTCGGCGCGTTCGCCGCGCTGCGCGATCCGGGGCTCGGAGCCTGGGTGACGGAGCAGGTGCGCTTCCCGAATTCCATGGTGGACCGGATCACCCCGGTGACCCCGCCCGGAGCGACCGGCGAGATCGAGCGGCGCTACGGGCTCACCGACCGCTGGCCGGTGGTCACCGAGCCGTTCGCGCAGTGGGTGCTGGAGGATTCGTTCGGACTCGGCCGTCCGGCCTTCGAAGAGGTGGGCGTGCAGGTCGTCGCCGACGTCACTCCCTACGAACTGATGAAGCTTCGGTTGCTGAACGCGAGCCACCAGGCGCTGTGCTACTTCGCGTACCTGAGCGGCTATCGGCTGGTGCACGAAGCGGCACAGGATCCGATCTTCCGGCGGTTCCTGACCCGCTACATGGACGCCGAGGCCACGCCGACGCTGCGCGCGGTCCCCGGGGTCGACCTGGGCGACTACAAGCGGACGCTGCTCGACCGGTTCGCCAATCCCGCGATCGGCGACACCATCGCCCGGCTGTGCGCGGAATCCTCCGACCGGATCCCGAAGTGGCTGCTTCCGGTTGTCCGGGCGCAGCTCGGCAGCGGCGGCCCGATCGACTGCGCGGCGGCGGTCGTCGCCAGCTGGGCACGCTATGCCGAGGGCGTGGACGAGCACGGGCACCCGATCGAGATCGTTGACCGGCTCCGCGACCGGCTGGTCCCCCTCGCGCGGCGGCAGCGCGAGCAGCCCACCGCTTTCCTCGGCGAGCGATCCTTGTTCGGTGACCTGATCGACCACCCCCGGTTCGTGACCGCGTATCTGGCGGCTCTGGACAGCCTGCGCACCAGGGGCGCGCACGCGACCGTCGAACAGTTGGCCGGTTAGCGCGGGGTGACGCGGGCGACCGCCCGGCAGTCCGCGCCGACAGCGAACCACACGTCCAGGCTCGAGTCGGTCCGTCGGGCGACGAGCTCGACGTCCTCGCCGCATCGCACCGGTTTCCCGTACTCGACCACCACACGGTGCGGACCCGATTTCAGTTCGGCGTAATCGGCCAGGACTTCTTCGAGCGCGGTGAGGTAGACCGCGTTGTTCATATGGTCGAGCAGGTCTATGTCGGTGGCCCGTAGCGGGAAGGGCCGGATCTGCACCCCGGGCTCGCCCGCCGCGGGCATGGGATCGGTGAGCTCGGCTTTCCAGCGGAGCCGGTGCTCGGTCGTACAGGCCAGCATGGGGGCGAGGAACCGGTCGCTCATCCGCGCGGGTACGCCCGATTCGGTGCCGAAATGGATCAGGAAGCTCTCGGTCTCCACCAGCCCACCAGCGCTGCCGCCGATCTGGACCCGCATCGTGCACCACCGGGTCGACGTCGCCGAAGGCCATCGCCGCAACGTCGCCGACTCACCGAATCCGAGCGGTTTGAGCGCGTCGATCACCGTCCTGCGGATCACCCACAGGCGATGGATATCGCCGTCCTCGAGGACCTCGAGATGGTCGTAGCCGACGTCCTGCAGATAACGCGCGACACCGTCGAGTCGCAGGCGCTGGTCACGATCGGTGTCGGCGAGGCGCACGGGCCATCCCGTCTCGAACGGAGTCAGGACGGCCGGCGGTTCCGGCAGCACGCTGGGAATGCCCATGCCCGGATGATGCCAGCTATTTGCCACAATTGTGGGCAGCACTGCCCATATCGTCATCTACACGAGAAGATGTCGCGTTTTATCAGGCATTTTGACCGGATTATCGACCATATACGTTCGTCCGCTAACAATTAGCTTTCATTCGCCATGGTGGGTTGCCCTCGCACCCGTCGTCGCCTATTTCTTCGAACGATCCCGCTTCTCCCGCACCCGCACCGAGATGCGGACCGGCGAGCCGTCGAAACCGAACTCCTCGCGCAACCTGCGCTCCAGGAAGCGCCGGTAGCCTGCCTCCAGGAAGCCGGTGGTGAACAGCACGAACGTGGGCGGGCGGGTGGTCGCCTGGGTGGCGAACAGCACGCGGGGGAGCCTGCCGCCGCGCATCGGCGGCGGGGTCGCCGCGATCACTTCCTTCAGCCAGGTGTTGAGCCTGCCCGTCGGAATGCGCTTGTCCCAGGACTCGAGCGCGGTCTCCATCGCTGGCACCAGCTTCTGCACCGCGCGGCCGGTGTGCGCGGAGATGTTCACTCGCTGCGCCCACGGCACCCGGACCAGCTCGCGGTCGACCTCACGCTCCAGTTGCAGCCGACGATCCTCATCGACCAGGTCCCACTTGTTGAACGCCAGCACCAACGCCCGCCCGGAATCGGCGACCAGGCTGATCACCCGCAGATCCTGTTCGGTGATCGGCTGCGAGGCGTCGACCAGCATGATCGCCACCTCCGATGCCTCAAGCGCCGACTTGGTGCGCAGCGACGCGTAGAACTCGGTGCCGCTGGCATTGGCCACCTTGCGGCGCAACCCGGCGGTATCGATGAACTTCCAGACCTTGCCGCCCAGTTCGACGAGGGAGTCGACCGGGTCGACCGTGGTGCCCGCGACATCGTGCACCACGGAGCGCTCGTCGTTCGCCAGCTTGTTGAGCAGGCTCGACTTGCCGACGTTCGGCTTGCCGACCAGCGCCACGCGACGCGGGCCGACGCCGCCGGTTCCCTCGCGCGGAGTCTCGGGAAGCACCTCGAGCACGTCGTCGAGCAAGTCGCCGGTGCCACGGCCGTGGGCGGCGCTGACCATGCGCGGCTCGCCGAGTCCCAGCGACCACAGCGCCGCCGCTTCCGCTTCCACCCGCTGGTCGTCGACCTTGTTGGCGACCAGGATCACCGGGACGGCGGAGCGGCGCAGCTTCTTCACGGCCGCCTCGTCGGTGGCGGTGGCGCCCACCACCGCGTCGACCACGAGCAGGATCGCGTCGGCGGTGTGCATGGCCAGTTCGGCCTGGCGGGCCACCGATTGCTGCAGGCCCTTCGCGTCGGGCTCCCAGCCGCCGGTGTCCTGGACCAGGAACCGCCGACCCGCCCAGTTCGCCTCGTAGGACACGCGGTCGCGGGTCACGCCAGGAATGTCCTCCACGACCGCCTCGCGGCGGCCGAGGATGCGGTTCACCAGCGTCGACTTGCCCACGTTCGGGCGGCCGACCACGGCCAGCGTCGGCATCGCGACGTGCGCCGCGTCCTCGAATTCGCCCTCCAGGTCGGCGAGTTCCCAGTCGGCTTCGTCGCTCCAGACGCCGTCGCCTGCGAGTACGTCCCCACTCATCGGTCCCCTCCGGCTCCACACGTCGAGACCTGCTGCGCGACAACGCGATACAGCTCGTCGATGACCTCATCCATGGACAGTTCGCTGGTGTCTACCGGTACCGCGTCCTCGGCGGGGCGCAGCGGGGACACCTTGCGGGTCGAGTCGAGGGTGTCGCGGCGCTGCACGTCGGCGAGCACGCCCGCGTAGTCGTCGCCCCTGCCCTCGGCGATGTTCTGCTGATTGCGCCGGTGCGCCCGCGCCTCGGCGGACGCGGTCAGGTAGATCTTGGCGTCGGCGTCGGGCAGCACGACGGTGCCGATGTCGCGTCCCTCCACCACGATCCGCCCCGCGGCCGCCGTGATGTCGCGCTGCATGGCGACGAGCAGCTCACGCACCTCGGGCACCGCGGAGACCGCCGAAACCGCCTTGGTGACCGCGTCGCCGCGAATCTCCGACCGCACGTCCTCGCCGTCCAGCTCGATCACCTCGCGGCTGGGATCGGTGCCGATGGACAGCGGCAGCTCCTTGACCGCGGCGCCGATGGCCGCGGAGTCGGTCAGTTCGATGCCCGCCCGCAGCACGCGCAGCGTCGCCACCCGGTACATCGCGCCGGTGTCGAGGTACCGGGCGCCGAGCCGGGTGGCCAGGCGCCGGGACACGCTGGACTTCCCGGTACCCGACGGCCCGTCCATGGCGACCACCAGCGGGCTCGTACCGGCCAACCGCGCCGGCGCCTGCACCGGGATCTCCACACCGTTCACAACGACACCGCCTCGTAGAGTTTGCCGATTTCATCGCGGCCGAGTACGCGCAGCGTGCCGGGCCGTTGGTCGCCCAGCGCGACCGGGCCGATATGAGTGCGGACCAGCCGGATGACCGGATGACCCACCGCGTCGAGCAGGCGGCGCACGATGTGCTTGCGCCCTTCGTGCAACACCACCTTCACCAGAGAACGTCCCTCCCCCAGCTCGAGCACCTGGAAACGGTCCACCTTGGCGGGACCGTCCTCCAGCTCCAGGCCTTCCTTCAACCGCTTGCCGACCGCGCGATTGTTGACCTCGCCGTGCACCGTCGCCAGATAGGTCTTGGAGACCTCGAAGGACGGGTGCATCAGCCGATGCGCCAGATCGCCGTCGTTGGTGAGCAGCAGCAGGCCTTCGGTGTCGGCGTCGAGTCGCCCGACATGGAACAGCCGCTGACCCGCGGCGATACGCTCGGCCACGATGTCACCGACGCAGGGGCGCCCCAGATCGTCGGACATGGTGGACTGCCAGCCCTTGGGCTTGTTCAGCGCGACGTGCACCAGTTCCTCGCGCACCACCACGCGCGTGCCGTCGACGCGCACCACCGCGTGCTGCGGGTCGATGCGCAGGCCCTGCTCGCGCACGATCATGCCGTCGACCTCGACGCGGCCCTGCGCGATCATCTCCTCGGCGGCCCGGCGCGAGGCCACGCCCGCCTTGGCGAGAACCTTCTGCAACCGCTCCCCCTCGCCCCACGGGAGCTTGGTGTGCCCGCCGGACGAGTCCGGCTCCACGTTCTGGTGGCGCGCGGGCTTGGCGTTGCTCAGCAGCGGCGGCGGCGCGACCTGCCGCTGCGGCTTGGGCTTCTTCTTGCTCGCGGCCGTGTGCCGCTGCGGGTTCGGAACCGGAGCGGATCCGCGTCGGTCCGCTCGGCCCCCGCCGGCCTGCTGGGCGCCGCGGGCGGCGATACCCCGTTGGGCCGAGCGAGCGTCGCGTGAGCTCGAGTTGCGGCTCGCGCCGCCTCGTTCGGGCTGTGCGCCGCGTTTCCTACGATCCGGTGTGCCATCTCGGCGAGCGGGCGTATTCATGGTGTCCTGTCATTCTTCGGTGCCGAGGTCCAAATCGGCCTCGGCGGGTTTCCTCAACCTGGTGTACCGGGGGTCCGTCTCCAGGCTCTCGTTGATCTCGTCGATCAGGTCGACGCCCGGAAGCAGGGGCGCCAGGGGTGGCAGATCGCTCAGCGAAGCGAGTCCGATCCGTTCCAGGAACAGCTCGGTGGTGCGGTACAGCGTCCCGTTGGTCTCCGGGTCCACGCCTGCCTCGGCGATCAGACCCCTGGCCAGCAGGGTGCGCATCACCCCGTCGACGTTCACGCCGCGCACCGCGCTGACCCTGGTCCTGGTCACCGGCTGACGGTATGCCACCACCGCCAGCGTCTCCAAGGCCGCCCGGGTCAGTTTCGATCGGGAGCCGTCGAGCAGCATCCGCTCCACATACGGCGCGTACTCGCTGCGAGTATAGAAGCGCCAGCCGTCACCGACGAAACGCAGATCTATCCCACTGGATCGCGCCGACAGCTCAGCGGACATTTCACGCAGGGCCCGCTCGACGCGTTCGGTGCTGTCGCCCAGTGCGGCCGCGAGCTGGTCTACCGGCGCGGGAACGTCCACGACCAGCAGCATGGCCTCCAGCGCCGAACGGAAATCGGCGTCCGCGAGCGGTTCGGGGGTGAGTTCCACCACTGCCTCACTCACGACCGCGCCTCACCGGAATTCGCCTCCGCCGTGCGCGAACGCGCGCTGTGCTCGCTCACCCGTAGTCCTCCTCGATAGTCACGGTGTCCACCTGTTGCGCGGCCTCGTCGCCGATCCAGCTGACCGCCAAGGGACCGAGCGGATCGGGCTGATCGAACTCGATCGTCTTGCCGCGATACAGCTCGAGCAGCGCCAGGAAGCGGGCGACGATCTGCACCGGTACCTCGCAGTCGGCGACCAGCTCGCCGAAGGATGTCCACGCACCCGCACCACGCTGTTTGAGCCGCTCCAGCACCAGTGCCGCCTGCTCGGCCACCGAGATCGCGTGCGTGTGCAAGTGGTCGAGCCCGACCTTGGGTACCGGACGGGGCCGGAAGGCCGCCGCGGCGATCGCGGCGAACTCGGCCGCCCCGACACCAAGCCTAACCTCGGGCAGCAGACCGGCGTAGCGCTCCTCCAGGCCGACCGCGCGCGGATAGCGGCGCAGCGCGGCCGCCTCCAGTTCGCCGAGCAGTTCGGCGACCTGCTTGAACGCGCGATACTGCAGCAGCCGGGCGAACAGCAGGTCGCGCGCCTCGAGCAGTTCCAGGTCCTCGGCGTCGGTCATCTCGCCGGACGGCAGCAGGCGCGCCGCCTTCAGATCGAGCAAGGTGGCGGCGACGACCAAGAATTCCGTGGTCTGGTCCAGGATCTTGTCCGCGCGCAAGGTGTTCTGCCGCGCCATGTTCGCGGTCAGCGCCTTGGTGTAGGCGATGAACTCGTCGGTGACCTTGTGCAACGCCACCTCGGTGACGTCCAGCTTGCGCGAACTGATCAGGGTGAGCAGCAGGTCGAACGGCCCCTCGAAGTTGCTCAGGCGCAGCCGGAATCCGGACGCGTGCGGCTCGGCCGTCGGCTGTTCTTTCGCCTCCGGCGTGCCGGGCGAGGGATCGGATGCGTCCGATGTGTCCGGCGGAAAGCCAGAGGCGTCCGAACCGCCGGGCGTAGCCGACGGACGGCCACGTGCATCCGGCACGTCTGACGAACGGCCCGGTGCGTCCGGCACGTCAGCGGGCCGATCGCCCACTGTCTCGGAGTCCTCCCGCGCGACATCCTCGGTGGGCTGCGTGGATGGTTTCGGAGACGGTTCGTCCGCGCTGTCCCGTGCCGGGGAGGCCGCCGCCTCCGGTGCGGGCCGGGGCGTGGCGCCTCCGACGACGGCCGAATTCGCGCGCCGGGGGGCAGCGTCCCGGCCTGCGGCGATGAAGGCGGCGGCCGCGTTGCCGAGTGCGGGACCCTGCCCAGGGCCGGCCGGGTCCGGCCCACGAGAATCGGACGCGCGGTCGTCCGGCGTGGGTGTCGATCCCGCCGCGGAAGACCCTTGGCCGGACGGGTTGTGGTGGGACGCAGACGAAGGGTCCGAGTGGCCGGTCACCGGCCGGATCGGTGGATGACTTCCCGAGCCATCGACCGATACGCCTCGGCGCCACTGGATTTCGGCGCCCACGTGGTGATCGGCTCGCCCGCGACGCTGGCGTCCGGGAAACGGACGGTGCGCGCGATGGCGGTGTCGTAGACCAGGTCACCGAACACCTCGACGACCCGCGCCATGACCTGGCGGGAATGCAGCAGTCGAGAGTCGAACATGGTGACCACTATTCCGTACAGGCTCAACCGCGGATTCAACCGGTCCCGCACCTTCTCGACGGTGTCGTTGAGCAGCGCGAGCCCGCGCAGCGAGAAGTACTCGCATTCCATCGGGATGATCACGCCGTCCGAGCAGGCCAAGGCGTTGACCGTGAGCAGACCGAGCGAAGGCTGGCAGTCGATGAGGATGTAGTCGTAGCGGTTGCGGATCGGCTCCAGCGCGCGGCCGAGCGACTGTTCCCGGCCCACTTCGTTGACCAACTGGATCTCGGCGGCCGAAAGGTCGATATTGCTGGGCAGCAGGTCCATGTTCGGGACCCTGGTCTGCATCAGCACGTCGTCGATCGACACCTTGGAACCGATGAGCAGGTTGTGCACGGTCAGGTCGAGATCGTGGTGGGCGACGCCGAGGCCCGCCGAGAGCGCGCCCTGCGGGTCCAGGTCGACGAGCAGGACGCGACGGCCGTATTCGGCCAGTGCGGCACCGAGATTGATGGTGGAGGTGGTCTTGCCGACGCCGCCCTTCTGGTTGCACATGGCCACGATCAGCGCGTCACCGTGCTGGCCGACCGGCGGCGGGTCCGGCACCAGCCGCAACGGCCGTCCGGTCGGGCCGAGCGTCGCGTCCTCCGGGACCGGCTCCACTCCATGGCCCCACAGCGTTTCCGCCGCGGCGTCCGAGTACGGACCCGGTCGCGAGCCCGTAAGCGGCTCCGCCCCAGCACCCATCGGCGGCTCTGCCGCGCCGGCTGTCGTCACGATCCGCTGCTCCTTATACGTCCTTGCCGGTTGCCTCGCCGAGCGTAGCGAGGCCGATCGGTGCCGACCTCGCTTTCGTGCGGTCCAGCTCTCGATAGACGCTACCGCTTGACGGCACTCGAGTGCCGCGCCTGCGCGCGGCGTGTTCGTGCCGCGCTGGTCAGCGCCATTGCGGTCCGCCATCGAAATGAACGTCGAACCGGTCGTGCAACTCGTTCATGCTGTCCCAGTCCGCCTCCCCGCGTGCGATCCGGCCGAGTTGCCGGAAGTACTCGAAGCGGACGATACCGGGGGTGAGCACAGCCAGAAACTCGGCGGGCCCTTCGGCGGTGGCCCCGAAGGCGTGCACCGTGCCCGGCGGAACCACCACCAGACCACCTTCGCTCACCGCGGTCCTGGCGCCGTCGACGAGAAAATCCATTGTGCCGCCCAGCACATAGAAGATCTCGGTCGACTTCGTGTGATGGTGCGGCCGGGTGCCGTCCGCACCCGCGGCCAGGGTCAGCCGATTGGCGCCGAAGAGCCGTTCGGAGTTCTCGCTGTCCTCCAACAGCCGGAAGGAGCCGCCGCCGGGCAGCGGAATCGCCTCGACATCGGACTCGTGGACGATGAAAGACTTTGCCATGCAATTCACCTCGCGTTGTGGTCGGGAACCGAGCCGTCGGTGTCAGCACCGCGCTCACCCGGCGGACCAGCACAACCGGACTGCAGTCCACTTTGTTCCGTCACATCGCGCACGCGGAGTTCCCGACCGCGCAACGGATTACCGGGCGCGCGGATGCGCGGTGGCCCAGACCTCGCGCAGGGTGTTGACCGTCACCAAGGTGTAGATCTGGGTCGTGGTCACCGAGGCGTGGCCCAGCAATTCCTGCACCACTCGCACATCGGCGCCGCCGTCGAGCAGATGGGTGGCGAAGGAATGGCGCAGGGTGTGCGGTGACACCGCCGCCGCGATGCCCGCGCGTTCGGCGGCGGTGTGCAAGACCTGCCAGGCACTCTGCCGGGACAGCCGGGCGCCGCGTACGTTCAGGAACAGGGCTCCCGCGTTGGCTTTTCCGCGTGCGGCGAGCACGGGCCTTCCCCGCACCAGATACGCGTCCACGGCGGCGAGCGCGGGCCGCCCGATCGGCACAAGACGCTGTTTCCCGCCCTTGCCGCGCAGGACGACCGCCCGTTCCTCGATGTCGAGATCATCGACGTCCAGCCCGACCGTTTCCGAGATCCTGGCGCCGGTGGAGTACAGCAATTCCAGCAGCGCGCGGTCACGCAGGCCGCGTGGTCCGCCGTCTACGCCCGCAGCGGGATCGCCTTGCCCGCCGCCCGCCGCCTCCAGCAGTTTCAGCACCTGGTCGTAGGGCAGCGCCTTGGGCAACCTGCGCCCCGGCGCGGGCGGCTTCACCGCGTGCGCCACATCGGTGTCGGTCAAACCCTCCGCGGCGGCGAAGCGATGCCAGCCGCGCACCGCGATCAGCGCGCGGGCCACCGAACTCGCCGCCAGCGGCGGGTGCCCGGGACCGCCCGAGCGCAGCGCCATGGTGAACTCCGCGACGTCGGACTCGTCGACCCGGTCGAGCGAGCCGATGCCGCGCCCGGTCAGGAAGTCCAGATACCGACCGAGATCACGCCGGTAGGCGTTCAGGGTGTTGGGCGCGACGCCGCGCTCGACGGTGAGGTGGTCGAGATAGGTGTCGAGCTCGCGACCGAGCACCTCCGGTCAGTCTTCGGACTTCTGGGCCGCCTTGCGGCGGAGGAAATTCGTCGGCTGCCCGTCCCATGGCGCGTCCGGCGGCCGCGGTTCGATGCCGTCCGCCCGCGCGGCCGCCAGCGCGAGCACGCCGGCGACCGCGGTGGCGTTGACGATCTCCCCGCTCAACGCCGCGCGGACCGCCGCGTCGACCGGCATGCGGACCACTTCCAGGTCCGCCTCCTCGAATTCCGGTTCCGGACGATCGGTTTCGTACAACCCGCGAGCCAGGTAGATCCGCAACGCTTCGTCGGTGAACCCGGGCGAGAGCGCCACGTCCACCAGCACCGCCCATTCCCGGGCGGCCAGCCCGGTCTCCTCGGCCAGCTCACGACGCGCCGCGAGCAGCGGGTCCTCCCCGGGCACGTCGAGCAAACCGGCGGGCAGTTCGAGCAGCCGCCTGCCGATCGGATGACGGTACTGGTTGATCAGCACCACGTTGCCGTCGTCGTCGATCGCGGCGACCGCGACGGCGCCGTGGTGCTCGATCACCTCGCGCTCGACGACCCGGCCACCCGGCATCCGCACCTGGTCGAGCCGCAACGCGAGGATCGCGCCGCTGTAGACGGTTCTGCTGGATTCGATCTCGAAGTCGTGGCTGCCCGGCTCGGCAGCGCCCCCGTTGGTCATGCCACTATGCCTGTTCCGCCGCACCCGCCAGTTCTTCGCCCGGAATGTCCACCGGAAGGCGTTCGGCCGCTTTGTATTTCAGCGCCGCCGAGATGAGCGCCGCGAACAGCGGATGCGGGCGGGTCGGCCGGCTCTTCAATTCAGGGTGCGCCTGCGTGGCGACGAAGAACGGATGCACGTCGGCGGGCAGCTCGACGAACTCGACCAGGTGCCCGTCCGGCGAGGTGCCGCTGAACTTCAAGCCGCTCTCGGCGACCTTGTCGCGATAGGCGTTGTTCACCTCGTAACGGTGGCGATGACGCTCGGAGACGTGCTCGCTGCCGTAGGCCTGGGCGACGACCGAGCCCTTCTCCAGGGTCGCCGGGTAGGCGCCGAGCCGCATGGTGCCCCCGAGGTCGGCCTCACCTGCCACGGCCTGCTCCTGGTCGGCCATGGTGGAGATGACGGGGTGCGGCGTGTCCGGTTCGAATTCGGCCGAGTTGGCCTCCGCCAGCCCCACCGTCCGCGCCGCCTCGATCACGACGCACTGCAATCCGAGACACAAGCCGAGCAGCGGAATGCCGCGGGTACGCGCGTAGTGGATCGCGCCGACCTTGCCCTCGATGCCGCGGATGCCGAAGCCGCCGGGAATCAGCACGGCGTCCACGTCGCGCAGCGCGTGCTGCGCGCCCGCGGAAGTCTCGCACTCGTCGGAGGGCACCCAGCGGATGTTCACCTTGGCCCGCGAGGCGAACCCGCCCGCGCGCAGCGCCTCGGTGACCGAGAGGTACGCGTCGGGCAGATCGACGTACTTACCGACCAGCGCGACCTCGACCGTCTCGCGCGGCGCGTGCACCCGGTCGAGCAGGTCGCCCCACACCGTCCAGTCCACGTCGCGGAACGGCAGGCCCAGCCTGCGCACCACGTAGGCGTCCAGGCCCTCCCGGTGCAGCACCCGCGGGATGTCGTAGATCGACCGCGCGTCCGGCGTGGAGATGCAGGCGTCGACCTCGACGTCGCACATCAGCGCGATCTTGCTCTTCAGCCCTTGCGGGACCTCACGGTCGCAGCGCAGGATCAGCGCGTCGGGCTGGATGCCGATATTGCGCAGCGCCGCCACCGAGTGCTGGGTCGGCTTGGTCTTCAGCTCCCCGGAGGGCGCCAGGTAGGGCACCAGCGAGACGTGCAGGAAGAAGACGTTGTCCCGGCCGACGTCGTGGCGGATCTGGCGGGCGGCCTCCAGGAACGGCTGCGACTCGATGTCGCCGACGGTGCCGCCGATCTCGGTGATCACCACGTCCGGCGTCTGGCCCTGCAGATCCGGGCCGCGCATCGCGAGGATCCGGCTCTTGATCTCGTCGGTGATGTGCGGGATCACCTGCACCGTGTCGCCGAGATACTCGCCGCGGCGCTCCTTGGCGATGACCGACGAATAGATTTGCCCGGTGGTCACGTTCGCGTCGCGGGACAGGTCCCGGTCGAGGAAGCGCTCGTAGTGGCCGACGTCCAGGTCGGTCTCCGCGCCGTCCTCCGTCACGAACACCTCGCCGTGCTGGAAGGGGTTCATCGTGCCGGGATCGACGTTCAGATACGGGTCGAGTTTCTGCATCGTGACGCGCAGCCCACGCGCCGTCAGCAGCTGACCGAGGCTGGAGGCGGTAAGACCTTTACCCAATGAGGAGGCGACACCACCGCTGACGAAGATGTGCTTCGTGTCCGTTCGCGCCTGAATCCGTGTTTGACCCACGGGTCTTCACGGTAACACGAATCCGCCCGTCCGTTCGAATGCCACGCGCGTTTGCCCGCCGATCGCGGGACATCGATCAGAGCCCGCGCGGCCGGACTGTGGGGCGCGTCTCGTCGCGGTCGCCGACGTGCGGAGGAAGCGGGTGCCGCGACGCCCGTGATAGCGATCGATCCGGTCCCGGCGCGCGCATCCTCCAGTTGCCCGACGACAGTCTTCCGGCTGGTCAGCCAGGCACGACGGCCAGTGTGAGCGAGGCGGCCTTGGCGCCGGTGCCGTATCGTCCGGCGCCCCCGTTGAGCTGTTCGGTGAGCGCGAGCGCGGTCGTGACCCGGCCGAGCTCGCGCTCGACATTGTCGACGGTGCTCACCTGCGCCGCGAGCGCCGCGTCGGAGCGGACCACGGCGATCGGCCCCTGCCCGTCGGCGGCGCCCGCGCGACCGGCGAGCACCACTCCCGCACCCCGGCCGCGCAGAGCGCCCGCGAAGCGCGCGGTATTCGAGCCGACGCCGTCCCGGGCCGCGGCGGCGCCATCGCCGGTGATCACGACCGCGAGCTGCGCGGGTCGCACCGGCGTGTCGCCGTAGGCGAGGAAGCCGCCGCCGCGCAGGGTCTCCAGCACCAGCCCGAGTTCCTCCGGGGTGCTCCGGGTTTGCCCGTTGGCCGGATCGAGCAGCAGTACCAGGCCGAGCAGATCACCGGCCATGCTGCCCTGGTCCACCGCGCCGGTACGCAGCTGCGCCCCGGCCGGGATGACGTTCGTGACGGCCGTGCGCATCCGATCGCCTTCGCTGCCGTCGGCGAACGCCTCGGTGAGCGCGATCCGTCCCGTGACGCCCGCGCCCGCGGCCGCGAGCGCTCTGGTCACCGCGTCGACGTCCCCGGGATCGGCGTCCGGGGTCGTGAACACGACGACACTGCGGTCGGCCAGCGCACCGCCGAGAATGCGGCCCGACGAACCGGCGATGAACCGGTCGGCGGCCGTGGTCTGCTCGTCGAGCAGGCGGTTCCGCTCGGTCAGTGCGTCGACCTGCTGCCGCAGGTCGGCCTTGTCCGCCCGCAAGCCCGACAGCAGATCCGCCGCGAGCGTCTGGGATCCGAGCACCACACCGATCGCGAGCGCGAGAAAGATCGCGACGATCGAGATGGCGTGCTGGCGCATCGAAATCATCGTTCTCCTCAGAATTCTCGAGCTCCGACTTGCCCCTGCGCCCACCGCGCGAAGCGGTTCCAGTTGTCCACACCCCAGTCCAGGACGTCGCCACCGCTGTTGGACGCCAGCAACACGACGATCACCGCGACCAGCGCGGCGAGCACCACCAGCGCGACGGCGACTCCGGACACGCGGTTGCGGTACAAGGTGGCCACCGCCTTGGCGTCCATCAGCTTCGTGCCCACCTTGAGCCGAGTCAGGAAGGTGGCCGGATTGCTGTCGCGGCGGCCCCGGTCGAAGAAGTCGTCGAGCGAGGCGGGCGCTCCCGCGGTGACGATCAGCGCGGCTTCGTGATGCTCGGCCAGCAGCAGCGCAAGATCGGCGGGCGAACCGGAAGACGGGAAGGTCGTCGCGCCGATGCCGAGGTCCTGGATGCGTTCGAGGCCCTTGGCGTGGCCATCGGTGTCGGCGGGCAGGATCACCTCGGCGCCGCACTTCATCGTCGCGGTGGTGATCTCCTCCGGATCGCCCACGATGACGTCGGGCCGGTATCCACGCCTGCGCAGGGTGTCCGCGCCGCGCCCCACCCCGATCAGGATGGGGGCGTATTCCTTGATGAACGGCTTGAGCCGTTGTAGATCCTCCGCGTGGTCCGGTCCGTCGGCGACGACCACCACGTGCCGTTGCTTCATCACCAGATCCAGTTCCGGGACGCCGAACCCGTCGATGAGCAGCGCGCTCTCGGTCCGGATGAACTCGATGGTGTTGCCCGCGAAGGCCTCGAGGTGATCGGCCAGACCGTTGCGCGCCTCGATCATCCGCTCCGCGATGGCAGGCCCGGTGAGCTCGATGCCCTCGACGAGCACCTCGGGTTCCTTCTTGATCAGCCGATCGGCGTAGACCACGCCACCGTCGACGCGGACCTTGACACCGTCTTTGATCCGCTTGAACGCATCCGAACTCACCGTGTCCAGCAGCAGGATCCCGTGGGACACGAGCGCCTCGGGGCCCAGGTTGGGGTAACGGCCGGAGATGGACGGCGAGGTATTGATCACCGCGCCGACGCGTGCCTCGACCAGCCGGTCGGCGGTCATCCGATCGAGGTCCATCTCGTCGAGGACGACGATGTCGCCCGGCCCGACCCGGCCGAGCAGCCGCCGGGTGTCGCGATCCACCCGGGCCGTCCCGATCAGACCAGGAAGCGTTTCGGTGTTTCTCGACAACAGCGCCGGCATCTTCATGCAGCGATGATGACCGCAAACCCTCAACCATTGGTGGAGGCGCGCCGTCTCACGCAGCCCCATTCGGTATCACGCTATGCACTGGCAATTCCTCAGCCGACCGCACTGCCTTCACTCGGCTCACCGAGCGATCCCTGCATTTGTGCAGCAAGGCGGCGAATTACCTACAAACTGCCGAAGGCAGGTCAGCAGGTAATCCCCACAAGCGACCCCAATCAGCAATCGAGTTGCGAATCCCGCTTCGAGTCACACTGATTGCGCGACACAGTGCGCTTTCAATACATAGCGAATAGCTCGCTACTCATCACTGGAAGCGATCTGGTGCGGAGCGACGTCGACAGCACGCGAGGACTCACCGCGCCCATCGCTGCGGCGGAGTTCGCGCCTCGATCACCGGTCAGCACCACTTCGCCTGCGGACGGCACACAGTCCAGCCACTGCCGTCCGGGCGTTGTGTGCAGGACCAGGCCGTTTCGCCGGAGCCGTCGCTCGCACCACTTTCGTCGGGTCGCGGCATGTTCTGCCGGTGATACTCACGCAGGGCATGCTGATGCTCGTTCTGTCGCAGCGGATTCGGGTCGGAGTGTCGGTATCCGAACGGATCGATCTTGTGCCACCCCGTCGAGTCGCCGTGCGAACCCGAACGCCCTGAGTGATCGGAGCGCGACAAGGACTCCGCGGCAGCGCCGCCCGCCGCGGCGACCGTTCCGGCGGCGAGACCGGCGACGAGCAGCGCGAATGCGCCCTTCTTCGGCCTTTCCCGGCCACCTCCGGTCGCCGAGCCGCGACGACCCGGTTCCCCCGTCGCGATCGTCACCGTAAGAACACTGCGCATGATGGCCCCTTTGCCTCGGCGCTTCCCATGTCCAGCGGAATTCACCCGCCGTTCACTTACTGACTTCAATAGTAGATTACTAAACGGACATTACGGACACGGATTCGCTCGACATCTACACCAGACCCGAAAATCCTTGATACACAACCTTCTGACCGCAGTGGACTACCCGTCGCTCCGGGGCCACCCTCGGGTCCGGCAACCAAGATCCGCATCCGTGACTAGACATTTCACGGACCTAACCAGTAGATCTGACCGGTTATGCGCTCGACGCCCGTCGTCACAGCGCATCGACTCGGACACTTCGCGCCCCGGCGGCAGCGGCGCGGAACACCGGCCACCCGAACGGCTCGCCGCCGATTGTGATGCGGACGACACGATCACCGAGCCGCGCCCGCTGTACCTATATGCTGCCCGTCACACGTAACTGGAAGAGGAGAATTCATGGCCAGCACCACCGTCGACGCCGTCATCGCCGCCCCGCGTGAGGTCGTGTACCGGCTCTTCGCCGACCGCGAGAGCATAAGCCCCTACATTCCGGTGCAGGTCAAGCTGGTCAAACCCGGCCTGACCGAGCGGGAGGGCGTCGGCGCGCAACACCTGATCGGCCTCGGCCCGGTCGGTGTCACGGAGGAGATCACCAAGCTCGTGCCAGGTGAGCGAATGGAGTACAAGATCGTCAAGGGCGCGCCGGTGAAGCGGCACGTCGGCATCGTCACCTTCGCCGACGCCGACAACGGCACTCTCGTCTCCTACACGATGGAGTCCGATCCGTCGCTTCCGGTGCCGACCAAGGTGCTCGAGTTCGGTTTGAAGAACCTGATCGGCCAGTTCATCAAAGGCGCGCAGAAAGCGGTGCGCTGACCCGCGCGCTCAGCGCGTGGCCACCTCGGCGCCCGCCTTCTCGGCGCGCGCCGTCGCCAGCAGTTCCTCCGCGTGTGCCCGGCCGGTCTCGGTGTCGTCGAGACCGGCCAGCATGCGCGCCAGCTCCACCACCCGCTCGTCGTTGGTGAGCGCACGGACGCCACTGTTGACAGTGCCCTTGCCGTCGTCGGATTTGTCGACCACCAGGTGGGTGTCGGCGAACGCCGCCACCTGCGGCAGATGGGTCACCACGATCACCTGGTGGGTACGCGCCAGCCGGGCCAGCCTGCGGCCGATCTCCACCGCGGCTCGCCCGCCGACGCCCGCGTCGACCTCGTCGAACACCATCGTCGCTCCATGCTCGGACCCAGCGAGCACCACCTCCAGCGCCAGCATCACCCGGGACAGCTCACCGCCGGACGCGCTCTTGCTCAACGGCAACGACTGCGCGCCCGAATGCGCGGCCAGCCGGAACTCGGCCTCATCGACGCCTGTGGACCCCGCGTGCAATTCCTTGCCGTCGACAGTGAGCGGCGCGGAGTCCTGCGCGCCCGCGAGCATCGGCCGCACCTCGACCTCCAGACGCGCCTTGCCCATGGCGAGACCACCCAGCTCGGCACTCACCGCGGTCGCGAGCTTGCCCGCCGCCTTGGTCCGCGCGGCGCTCAACTTCTTCGCCGCCTCCCGCACCCGTTCCGCGGCGGTGTCCACCTCGGCGGCCAGCTTGGCCAGCGCCTCCTCGGAAACGTCCAGCGAGCCGAGCCGGGTGCGCGCCTCCTGCGCCCAAGCCAGTACGCCATCGATGTCCGGCGCGTACTTCCGGGTCAGCGTCTTCAATTCCGCCTGGCGGGTGAGCAGCGAATCCAGCGCACCCGGATCCGAAGGCAGATCCGAGAGATACCCGCTCAGCTCGGTGGTCACGTCGACCACCACGGCGATGGCGTCGGCCAGGCGCGGCGCGAGCGCGACCAGCGCCGGATCGTCGGCGGCTTCGATGCGGGCGCGCGCGGCGCCGAGCGCCTCCAGCGCGCCGGAACCGTCCTCGGGCGCGTCGGCAGGCCCGGCCAGCGCGCCGTGCGCGGTGGCCGCCGCCTCCCGCAGCGAGTCCAGATCGCTGAGCCTGCGCACCTCGTCGACGATGCGCGCGTCTTCGCCGGGTTCCGGCGCGATGGCGTCGATTTCGTTCAACGAGTGCTCGAGTCGCTCGGCCTCGAGCGCCAGTTCCCGGCTGCGAGCGGTCCGTTCGAGCAGTTCGGTTCTTGCGTCGAGCCACGATCGGCGCAGCACCTGGTATTTCCGCAGCAGCGCACCCACCGCGTCGCCCGCGAACTGGTCCAGTGCCGACAACTGCTGGTCGGGGCGCTGCAAACGCAGCTGATCGTTCTGCCCGTGCACGGTCAGCAGGGGGGCGGTGAAATCGGCCAGCACCGAGGCCGGGACGCCGCGGCCACCGAGATGCGCACGCGAGCGACCGTCGCTGCCGACCGTGCGGATCGCGATGACGCTGCCGTCGTCGTCCTGCTCGGCCGCGGCCGCCTCCAGTACCTGCGCGACCTCCGCGCGGGCGGCGTCGTTGACATCGTCGATGGTGAACCGGCCCTCGACCACGGCACGGGACGCGCCGAGCCGGACCCGGCCCGCGTCCGCGCGCGCACCGCTGAGCAGATGCAGGCTGGTCACCACCATCGTCTTGCCCGCGCCGGTCTCGCCGGTCAGGCAGGTCAGTCCCGCGTGGAACTGCGCGGTCGCCGTGGAAATGACGCCAAGCCCGTCAATCCTGATCTCTGTCAGCACTTGTGCTCTCCGTTCGCCGTCGGCCACGCCAGCCTGTCACGGGCAATTGGAACTTGCGCACCATCCGGTCGGCGAACGGTGCGGAGTCCAGCCGCACCCAGCGCACCGGTCGAGCGCCGCGAACCGCTTCGACCCGTCCACCGCTGGGCAGTGCGAGCGTGCGCCTGCCGTCCAGGAAAACTATCGCATCGTGTCCGGTCGCCACGGACTCGACCGCGATCCGGGAATCCGGGCTGGTCACCAGCGGTCGCGCGAACAGGGCATGGGCATTGCTCGGAATCACCAGCAACGCTTCGAGTTCCGGCCACACCACCGGGCCGCCCGCGGAGAAGGCGTAGGCGGTCGATCCGGTCGGTGTGGAGATGAGGATGCCGTCACAGCCGAACGACGAGACCGGGCGCCCGTCGACTTCCAGCACCACTTCCAGAACTCCCATGCGCGAAGCGTTCTCGATGCTCGCCTCGTTCAGCGCCCATCCGCTGTCGACGACCTCGTCCTCGATCCGCACGGTGACGTCGATGGTCATTCGGTGCTCGATCGTGTAATCACGCCGGACCACCTGCGCGAGCGCCTCGTCCAAGTGCTCGGCCTCGGCTTCGGTGAGAAAACCGATGCGGCCGAGATTGATCCCGAGCACCGGCACCCCGGCCGGGCGCGCCAACTCGGCGGCACGCAGGAACGTACCGTCGCCGCCGAGCACGAGCACCATCTCGCAGCCGACCGCCGCCTCCGCGCTGTGCTCGACCACGCGCACCGGAAAACCGCCCGGCTCGGACTCGAACCGCGTGCTGTCCGCTTCGTCGGCGAGTACACGCAGGCAGATGCCCGCGTCGGCGAAGATCTTCGCGACCCGGTGGGCGGTTTCGATGATCTCCGCGCGACCGGGATGCGACACCAGCAAGATCTCCCGGCCGCAGGGCTCGGCCAGCGCGTTCACTGTGGACCCTCCTCAACCGCACGCTCGACCAGCGCGGCGACCTGCTCACCGTCGTATTCGAACGACCCGTCGTTACGCAACCACAAGAAGTATTCGACATTGCCGGACGGGCCCGGCAGCGGGCTCGCCACGACACCGGCGGTACGCATGCCCAGTTCCGCGGCCGCGGCCGCCACCGTGCGCACCGCCTCGGCGCGCAACGCGGGATCACGCACAACACCGCCCGAACCGACCCGCTCCTTGCCGACTTCGAACTGCGGTTTCACCATGGGCAGCAGGTCGGCGCCCGGCGCGGCGCACGCGGCCAGCGCGGGCAGCACCAGGCTCAGCGAGATGAACGACAGGTCGCCCACCACCATTTCGACCGTGCCGCCGATGGTTTCGGGCGTCAGGTTGCGCACGTTGGTCCGATCGAACACCCGGACCCGCTCGTCGTTGCGCAGGCGCCAGACCAGCTGGCCGTAGCCGACGTCGACCGCGAGGACCTCCCGCGCTTCCCGTGCCAGCAGCACGTCGGTGAAACCGCCGGTCGAGGCGCCCGCGTCCAGACAGCGCTTACCCGCTACGGACAACCCGTCCTGCTCGAACCGCTCCAGCGCCCCGAGCAGTTTGTGCGCACCGCGCGAGGCCCACGACACCTCGTCGGGCTCGTCGCGGACCACCAGCGGGGTGCCCGTCTCGACGGCGGTCGCCGGCTTCACCGCGACCGTTCCAGCTATCAGGACGCGGCCCGCGCCGATCAGCTCGACCGCGTGTTCTCGCGATCTCGCCAACCCGCGGCGAACCAGTTCCGCGTCCACCCGCGCGCGCCTGGCCACCTCAGATCTTGTCCACCGTGGCCAAGGCCTGTACCAGCACGTCATGTGCCTGCTCCAGGATGCGAGCGCGACGGGTGATGTCGACTCCGGCTTCGGCGCTGTCGGTCGCGACTCCGCTTCGGCCGGGGTAGTCGAGTTCGGCGAGCAGGCTGTCGACCTCGCCGCGGATTCGATCCGGGTCGGCAGGCTCCGGGCGCCCTTGCGCACCCGGCAGGTGCTGACCGGGCAGTGGGGCCCCTGGGCGGGGACCCGGTGCACCGGCGCCCGTACCGGGGCCGTGCGGACGAGGCGTTGGAGTAGTCATCGTGGCGTCAACGCTATCGGATTTCCGAATCGGACGCGCGGACCGTCACAGCTCGCCCCGGGTTGCGCTGAAGCATCTCACCGAGATCGGCTTCCGGCTCGGCGGCAACGACCGCGTGGTTGAGGGCGTCGAGCGAGTCGGCGACATATGTCGGGATCTGCCCGTCCGGGGCTTTCCGGAGTTCGTCCAGCGTGCTGACACCGGTGAGCACAAGCAACGAGTCCAGACCGACTCGGTTGGCGCCCTCGATATCGGTGTCGAGGCGGTCGCCCACCACCAGAGCGGAGCGGGAACCGGCCCGGACGAGCGCGTCCTCCAGCAGCGGCGCATACGGTTTGCCCGCGACGATCGGCTCCCGATCGGAGGCGGCGCGCAACGCCGCGACCATCGCACCGTTACCGGGCGCGAGGCCGCGTTCGTTCGGCAGGGTCCGGTCGGTGTTGGCCGCGATCCACAGTGCGTCCGCGCGCAGGGCGTAGGCGGCTTCGGCGAGGTCCGGCCAAGAAGTGTGGGGTGAATGTCCTTGCACCACAGCGGCGGGCGCGGCCCCGTCGAAGCGCCGGATCGGCCGAAGTCCGACGCCGTCCACCTCGGCGGCCAGGTCGTCGGTGCCGACCACCAGCACGTGCGCACCCGGGTCGAGCCGCTCGGCCAACAGCCGCGCCGCTGCCTGGGCGCTGGTCACCACGTCGTCGGTGGATGCGGGAAACCCGAGTTCGGACAGATGCGCGGCCACCACCTGCGGTCCGCGGCTGGCGTTGTTGGTGACGTACACCAGCCGCTGGTCCGCCTGCCCGTCCGCCGCCAGCGCTTCCGGCGCCCCTTCGATCACCGCGTGACCGCGATACAACGTGCCGTCCAGATCCAGCAGCAGGGCTCGGTAGCGCTCTCGTAGTCGCTTCACACCACTCTCACTCCGTGTCACCGATCGGCGCCGTGCCGACGCATCACCGCCGGACCCGCCGTCCGCCGAGTCCGAGACACCGACACTACGCCAGCGAGCGGACCGGAAAGACGTGGCGTCAGCCACTCCCGTGACGTCGGATCACATACCCCGACGGCGGTTTCCGACCAGCGGCCTCGTCCTCGATACGCCCGCGTCCGCCGGGCAATTCGCTCCGGACTCGGTATCACCGGGAGCGACCCGGACACGGGGGTGAGGTCATGCAGTCGAAATCGCCTCAGCGCGATGCCGACAGGCTGCACAACCCGAAACGATTGAGGTCCGCATGCGCAGTGTTCTTCCGGTGACGATCGCGGCAGTGGGAGCGGGTTGTCGCGGCCCGGCGACCAGAGGCGGCCGGGAAAGTCGAAGAAGGGGGCATTCGCGCTGCTCGTCGCCGGACTCGCCGCGGGAACGGTCGCCGCGTCCGACAGAGGGCACATTCGGACGGCCCACGATCCGCCTCGACCGGGCCGAGTCCCGGCGACGATCTCGCGGGACCGGCACAGCATGGGCAACGCAGCTTCCGTACACCGCAGCGTCTCGGGTCGCCCGTAATCCACGAGATGAGCCTGCCGGTTCTCCGGTCGAGACCGCGCCGCACCCGATCCGCCACGACGGACCGCGGAGGCCCACCCATCTCCGCGGGCCCAGTCACGGCGACGACCTCGCGGGACCGAGCACAGCATGGGCAACACAGCTTCCGTACACCGCAGCGTCTCGGGTCGCCCGTAATCCACGAGATGAGCCTGTATGCTCGGCAACTCCGCCATGACGGGCCGTCGAGGGTAGCCCGCCTCCGCGGCTGCGATCGCAGGTTCAGATGTCGGTGTCGCCCGTAAGTTCGGCGGCGCGTTCTTCGGCGTCCGTCTCCGCGTCCAAGTCTGCGGAGGCGGCGTTCAGGAACCAGGTGAGGCCCTCGTCGGTTCGGCCGGCGGCGACCAGGGCGTCGGCGTAGGCGTAGAAGAGGCGGGCCGCGGCCGAGCCCGTCCGAGACGGGTCCAGATCAGAGGTCTGCAGGGTCACGACGGCCTGGTCGTACTGGCCCAGGTCCATGCGCGCGCCTGCCACGACGATGCGCAGTTCGGCGGCATCGTCTCCGCGCAGGGCGCGCGCCTCGTCACTGCGACCGAGCTCGATCGCGCGCTCGGGACGCCCCAGGCCGCGCTCGCAGTCGGCCATGACCGCGAGCAGCCCCGAGCCACCGGACATCCGGCGCGCGGTACGCAACTCCGACAAGGCCTCCGCCCATTCACCGGCGTGGTAGGCCACCACTCCCGCGGTCTCGCGCACGACCGCGATCCGCCCGGCACGCTGCCGTGCAGCCCTGGCATGCGCGAGAGCGAGCCCGGGATCGTCATCGAGCAGCCGCACCGCCATCACCAGGTGCCGGGCGACCGTCTCCGCATTGCCTTTGTCCAAGCTGAGCAGATCCCGCCGCACGGCGGGGTCGAGATCGGTCGCTTGCACCTCTTCCGGCAGATCGGGTTCTTCCGGCCGCGGCGGGCGGCGGTCGAGCGAACGGCCTCCGCCGACACGAGCGCCTTCGCCGCCCCTGCGGCGTTCCTGCGGCGCCTCACCACGCGGTGCCGATGCCTCGCGGCCCACGTCGCGCCGACCTTCCCGGTCCGGTCCCTGGCGACGGCGATCGTCGTCACGGCGCTGGAAACCGGACTCCCCACGCCGTCCGGCGTCGCCGCGATCCTCGAAGTCGCCACGCCGCTTGAACGCACCCCGCTCGCCCGTTTCGCCGCGGCGGGCATCACCTCGATCGCCGAAATCGTCACGGCGACGGTCAAATCCACCGCGCGGGGAATCACCACGACGGAACCCGCCGCGACTTCCCGAATCGCCGCCGGGGCGGAAGCCACCCCGCGATTCATCGCGCCGCTCTTCGGAATCACTCCTGCGTTTGAAGCCACCGCGCTCACCGGAATCCTCGTACCGCTTGGAACCACCGCGGTCGCCCGGACCGCCTCGACCGGCGGCGCCACGGCCCGTGGGCTCGTCCCGGCGCTGGAAACTCCCGCGCCTGGGCGCGTCACCACCGCGACGAAAACCACCGGTGTCACCGGGCCGGTCGCCGGAGTCCCGGCGGCCGAATCCACCGCGCTCGCCGCCGCGCTTGTCGTAACCACCGCTGTCCCCGCGACGATCGGACCCGCCGGAATTGTCTCGGCGCTGGAACCCGCCCCGGTCGGACGAACCTTCTCGTGCACCGTAACCGCCCGAATCACCGCGGCGGCCGTAACCGCCGCGTTCCCCGGAGTCACCTCGACGGTTGAATCCCCCACCGCGGCGGCCCGCGTCCTGGCTGTCGCCTCGCCGGCCGGACCCTGAATCGGGAGCGCCGCGCCGGAAGGGCTTCCGATCGTCGTTTTGTTCCGGCACGGTGCTCCCTTTCTGTTTCGAAAAGTCGATATTGCCCACAGATTCAATCACGTACCAACGGTGGGGCGCGGGCACGGCGGCTTCGCCGAAGCTCCATCAGGTGCTCAAACGACGATAGGGGACCCAGAGTCTGGGTCCCCTATCGTGAAAGGATGTTCCGGCGGTGTCCTACTCTCCCACACCCTGTCGAGTGCAGTACCATCGGCGCTGGCAGGCTTAGCTTCCGGGTTCGGAATG
>NZ_JBITBU010000020.1:0-175967 GCF_044452545.1 Nocardia sp. NPDC051900
TCTTTCTCTCCGACTGTTTTTCCGCGGGGCGCGGCGCGCGCGTTGGCGGCCCCGCCCCCCCCCCCCCCCGCGGGGGGGGGGGGGGGGGGGGCGGGGGGGCCCCCCCCCCCCCCCGCGACGGTTCCTAGCGCATCCTCTACCCCGTGAAAACGTTGCGGCGTTTGGTGAGCAGTTTGTAGAGCGTCTGCTGGATGGTCTCGCGCACTTGATCGGTGACCTCGAACATGGTCATCGGGTCGTCGGCGGCCTCGGGCTCGTACGGCGCGGTCGGGATGGGGGCGCCGAATTCGATGTACCACTTCGACGGCAGCGGCACCGCGCCCAGCGGGCCGAGGTGCGGGAAAAGCGGCGTCACGGGGAAATACGGGAGACCCAGGAGCCGGGCCAGCGGCTTGAGGTCGGCCAGCTTCGGGTAGATCTCCTCGGAGCCGACGATGGAGCACGGGATGATCGGCACGCCGGTGCGCACCGCGGCGGCGACGAAGCCGCCGCGACCGAAGCGCTGCAGCTTGTAGCGATCGGTGTACTGCTTGCCGACGCCCTTGAAGCCTTCGGGGAACACGCCGGTCAGCTCGCCGGAGCGCAGCAGCCGCTCGGCGTCCTCCCGGCAGGCCAGCGTGTGGCCCGCCCGGCGAGCCAGCACCCCGAGCACCGGCGTCTCGAAGATCAGGTCGGCCGCCAGCAAGCGCAACGCGCGCTGCTTGGGATGCCGATCGTGCACGGCCAGCTGCAGCATCAGACCGTCGATCGGCACGGTGCCCGCGTGGTTGGCCACGATCAGCGCGCCGCCGGCTTCCGGGAGATTGTCCATGCCGCTGACCTCCACCCGGAACCACAGGTCCGACAGCGGACGCAGGGCGGGCAGGATGACCGACTCGAGCAGATGCTCGTCGAAACCGAACTCGTCGACCTGGTAGTCGCCGGTGAGCCTGCGGCGCGCGAAATCCGCGGTCTTGGAAATCTGCTTGCCGAGCGCGCCGCGCAGCATGCCCGACAGCGACTGGGGCGCGGCGGGCGCGACCGCCGCGCGCCGCTCCACCAGCGACGTCACCGGACTCGGAGCGGCCAGCCTGCGTGGCGCCGGCCGCTGGCGCGCCTCGATCTGGAGGTCGTGGAGTCGGATGACTTTCGCTACGTCGTTCATTGGTGTGCTCCCGTACCGGCCCCGAGCAGGCCGAGCAGTTTGTGTTCTGCGGCGTCGATCCACGCTGGATCGACCACGGGCCGCAACGCTGCGCCCCCGATGAAGTCGTCGAATGCCTGCACCGTCGTCCAGCGCGGCACGAACCCGAATTCGGTGCGCATGCGCGTGGTGTCCAGGCCACAACCGAAGTGGAAATAGTCGAGCTGTTCGGCGGAGAACTCCCGCAGCACCGGGCCCATGAGCAGGCGACCCGCGGTGCGGAACACCGTGAAGGGAACGGGCAACTCGATCCGGCCCGCCCGCCGGACCGCCTGCGACAGCGAGAGCGCGCCGTCGCCCGCGATGTTGTACGTGCCACCTGCCGCGCCGCGCGCCGCGTGGGTCAACGCGGCCACCGCGTCCTCCTCGTGCAGCAGCTGCATTCTGGCGTCCCGGCCGAATACGGTCGGGGTCACCGGCGAACGCAGATATTGCGCGCCGCGGGCGGCCAGCCGCGGGCCGACGATGGGGGCGAATCGCAGAATTGACGTGGCGATATCGGGCCGCCGCCGGGCCAGCCCGCGAACATAACCCTCTATATCGATCATGTCCCGCGCGAACCCACCGCGCGGCGGTGTGCGCGCGCTCATTTCCTCGGTGAATTTCGCGGGATCCTTGGCGCTGCAACCGTAAACCGCCGACGAGGAGCGCAGCACCACCCGGCGCACCGAAGCCACCTTCTGGCACACCGCGAACAGCTGCATCGCGCCGAGGACGTTGTAATCCTTCATCACCGCGCGACCGCCGCCCGCGGGCGGGCGCGTCAGCAGCGCGGTGTGCACCACGGTATCCACCTCGCCACCATCGATCACCTTACGGATCAACGGATTTCGAATGTCCGCCCGGACGAATTCCGCGCGGCCCATGCGCCGCTGCAGCTCTCGGCTCGGCGTCATCGTGTCGACGGCGAGGATCCGCTCGATCGCGGGGTGCTGGGCGAGGCGGGCGACGACCGTGCCGCCGAAGAACCGGCTGGCCCCGGTGACCAGCACGACCTTCGGCGCGTACACTTCCCGACCCTCAGAACTCACCGGCACCCGCTTTCCATTGCCAGCCGCCCTTGTGATTATTCCCAGTGCCCAGCGTAGCGGTTGCCTACCCGCGCACCGAGAGTATTAACCAGGATCTAACGATGACTTCAGTCACGTGATACAAACGGTGATTCCAAAATTTCAAGTTTCAAATAAAAGAGCCCGTCACCTATTGGTGACGGGCTCGCGCAGCTACCACGCAGCGATGCCTACTTGCCGAGTTTGCGCCGCTGAACACGCGTGCGGCGAAGCAGCTTGCGGTGCTTCTTCTTCGACATGCGCTTGCGGCGCTTCTTGATCACAGAACCCATAGGGTTGTCCTCGCGTTCTCTCTACTCGGCGCGCACGCTGCCCGTGCGCGATTGCCGGACGCCCGTCTGCCGCGCCCCGGCCGACGGGCCGGGGTCACTCGGCAAGCCTCACGCCCCGTGTTCGCGCCGCCGGATACCACGGGGCAACGAACAGCGATGCCACCGGCGGGCGAACACGAACCGAGGAGCTATCGTACCGTCACGCCCCAGCGGTACCGAAACCGCCTCATCCGGCGTCGAAATAGGACGTTTCCAGATAGTCGTGCACCGCCTTGGCGTGCACCCGGAACGATCGTCCGACGCGCACGGCGGGCAACTCGCCCGAGTGCACGAGCCGGTAGACCGTCATCTTGGACACCCGCATCAGACTCGCCACTTCGGCGACGGTGAGAAACTGGGTGCCGCCGCCGAGTACAGGTTGCCCCTGTGTCGCGGCCTCACGCTGTGCGCGGGAATTCCCCCGACCTGCTGCGGGACCGGAGCCGCCGGACGCTCCGGAATTCGCAGACATCTTGTTCGCAGACATCATTGCACCATTGACCTCCGGCACGTCCGCGCCGCCGGCTTCCCCACCGGCGGAACAGACACGCACGTGCTCCTTGAAGCTTAGCGGGACCAGTGGTGTTACTGCGACGGGTGTGAGAAATCGGGTTTTCCGATTTTGAACAGACCGGTCACTCCGCTGATGCGCCCTGTTCGACCGACCGTTCCTTCGATGCGAAGAGGGCTTCCCAGAATGCCGAGCGTAGTCCTCCGCGCTCGAGTTCGCGGATCGCGGCCGCGGTGGTGCCCGCGGGCGAGGTCACCGCGGCGCGCAATTCCGCCGCGGTCTGGGTGGAACTGTCCAGCAGGGCGGCCGAGCCGACCATGGTCTGCACGACGAGCTGGGTGGCCACATCCCTGGTGAGCCCGAGCCCGACGCCCGCGTCCACCAACGCCTCGACGACCAGGAAGAAGTAGGCGGGCCCGGATCCGGACACCGCGGTGACGGCGTCCATCTGGCTCTCCGCCACGGTGACCACCTTGCCGACCGCGCCGAGCATCTCGGTCACCAGTTCCAGATGCCGCTCGCGCGCATAGCGCCCCGGCGCGATGACGCTCATCCCCTGCCCCACCAGCATCGGCGTATTCGCCATCACCCGCACCACGGGGAACCCGGCGGGCATTTTGCCCTCCAGTCGAGCGGTCGGCACACCGGCCGCAAGCGACACCAGCACCTGATCGCGGTCGCTGCCGATCTCCGCCTTGCCCAGCGGCGCGAGCACGGCGTCCACATCGCCCGGTTTCACCGCGATCACCAGCAGATCCGCGCCGACCGCGGCATCGGCGAGGTCGTCGGTGACCCGGACGCCGAAGCGGTCGGCGAGCTGATGTGCCCGTTCCCGATGCGTCTCCACGACGACCAAGTCCTTGGTCAGCCGCCCGGACTCCAGCAACCCGGCGACCAACGCCTCCCCGATGCGCCCGCCACCGATCACCGCAATTCTCGTCATGGGCCTCAAGGCTAGACGGCGCGCGCGGCGGCTCAGCGCTGGGGAACGAGCGCCAGCTGACGACTCTGCGCGACGACCGCGCCGGTCGAGTCCAGCACCAGCTGATCTTCGTCGAACATGCGCTCGCCCACCTCGTGCGTGGTGGCGACGATCCGCAGCCAGCCCGGCGCGGGCCTACGACGCAGGTAGGTGGTCATCTGCACGGTGGGCGCCCAGCCGAAGTGGCCGAGGTTCATCGGGACCGGCGGGCTCATGTCGGCGCTCATCATGGCGAAGTACATCGCGACGTCCGGGTCCTGCTCGTCGCCCGGTCGCGGACGAATCCACAACCGCAGGCGCGGCTCGCCCTTCGCGCCCGCGAGGAAGCGGGCCCAGTCGCGGTCGAGATAGATGTCGGCGCCTCGGCCGACGTGCACGATGTCGCCCATCTGGGAGCCGGGCTCGTAGCCGATGGCATCGGCGGGCGGCTCCGTGGGCATGTCGGAGTGCTCGGGCGCGTAGATCGGGTTCGCGTCGTCCAGGCGGCTGAACGTCAGCGCCGTGCGCACCAGGACGCGGCCGTTCTGGACGAGGTCGGCGTCGGCCAGGCAGATCTGGCGACCGATCTTCCGCAAGCGCACCTCGTATTCGACCTCGCCGGGGTTCGGCGCGCCGAGGAAATCGGAACTCGCGGCGACCGGCGCCATCCCGACCAGCGCGGGATCGGCGGCGCGCAGCCAATTCGTCGCCGCGGCCGCGCTGCCCGCGACCATCGTCCCGCCGTGCACCTTCGGGCCGATGGTCCAGATGTCGTCGATGAAGCCCAGGTAACGGCCGGTGTCCGGGGTTCGCGGCGGCGCCGGTTCCAGCGCGCACACCTGGCTGAACGGTGCGTCGGTCGTGGCCGCCGGGCCGAATTCGGCCGTCAGCTCCGTCGTCATCCTCACTCCTGTCCTGCGTCGACCGCACCCGATGGCGTCGTTCGCGGCCTCGTGACCACACTGTCGGCAACGGGTTCGTACAACGTACAACGCAACCGGCGACCGACCCCATGGCCGCATACCGGAGTAGCGACGAGCGTCACATCGGCGGTTCGGGCGAGCTGTGCCGCGCGCCGGCGGGAGTGGGCGCGGCGGCCTCGGTCAGATGCTTGCGGGCGAAGGCCAGCGTGCGATGCAACATCTCGGCCCGCTCCTTGGTCGTGCGCGCGTTCTGCGTGTTGATCTCGGCGACGACCTGGCCGGTGAAACCGCTGCGGACCATGCTCGCGCACACTTCCACACACGGCTGGGTGCCATCGCCCGGAACGAGATGTTCGTCGTGCGCGGCGCCTCGGCCGTCGGCAAGGTGCAGATGGACCAGACCCGCGCCCATGCGGGCCGCCAGCGCCAATGGGTCGGCTCCTGCGGTGGCGGTATGAGACAGGTCCAGGGTGTAGTGGCGGAACCCGGTGTCGGTCGGGTCGTAGGAGGGGCTGAAGGCGGTGAGCGCCGGACCCGGGCCACCACGGCGCTCCAGTCGGCGCACCGCGCCTTCGCGTCGGCCGAACAGCGTGTCCGCCCGCATCGGGAACATGTTCTCCACCGCCACGAGCACCGGGCTGCTCTCCTCGAGCTCGGCCACCTGCGCCGCGAACCCGGCCGCATAGCGGCGCTGCCAGCGGAACGGCGGGTGCACGACGACCGTGCCCGCACCGAGCGCCTGGGCGGTGTGCACACTGCGCTCGAGCTTGGCCACCGGATCCGAACCCCATACCCGCTGTGAGATCAGCAGGCACGGAGCGTGCAACGCGAGCACCGGAACGCCGTAACTGCGCGAATACGCCTGCACGGTGGCGATGCTCTGGCTGGCGGGCTCGGCCCAGACCATCAGCTCGACGCCGTCGTAGCCGAGTTCGGCGGCGTAACGGAACGCGGCCTCCGTGTTCTGCGGGTACACCGAGGCGGTCGAGAGCCCCACCCGAATCCCCCTCGGCCGGGATGCGCCCCCGGTATCTCCTGGCGATCCCTCGCCCGTACGCGACCCGGTCTCGTTCGCCTGCCCGATATTCGCCACGACTTGCTCCATGCTCAGTTCGTGCTGAGAAGAAAGGCCAGTGGCCCCAGCGTGACGAAGATGCCCACGACGACGGCGATCACCGTGCTGAGGATGTCGTCGGTCCTGCGCAGGATCCGCACGAGGGCCACCAGGCCGAGAATCACGATCATCGCCAGGGCCAGCGCGACCCAGGGCAGCATCTCCCACATCCGCTCGAAGCCCTTGAACAGCAGCATGCCCGCGACGGCGGCGCCGGTGCTCTGGCCGCCGAGGATCATCCACTGGCGCCGGTTCTCGTCGTCCTCCGCCTTCTTGACGGCCCGGGACCGGCGCGAGGTGGCCCGGCTGGTGACGCGAGGTTCGTCGACGATGTCGTCCTCGTCGTCTTCGTCCTCATCCAGCGCGATCGGCTCGTAGACGTCGGTGACGCCGTCCAGTTCCGCGGCCTCGGCCGCGGCGCGCCTACCGCGACCGCCCCTGCCGTTGCGCGCCGCCGCGCCGCGTTCGGCCCGGTCGACGCCGTCGCGCAACAGGTCGCCCGCGACCGTCTGGCCGGAGAGCAACTGCTGATCCTGGCTGGCCAGCGACCACGCGGCGGTCGGGATACCGACGGATTCCGGCGCGGAATCGGCCTGCGGCTTGTGCCGGCGGGCCGACCAGGCCGGTAGGCCGTTCTCGCCGACGCCCTCGCGGCGGGCTGATCTCCGATGCGCCTCCTGCTGCGGCTCGGGCGGAGCGGGCCTGGTCGGCTTCGGTCTCGGATCGGGCGGCGGCGGAAGGGGCAGCGGTTCCGATTCCGGGGCGAAACCGCCGGTGGACGGGGACCAGGCCGCGGTGGACGGACCGAGATCCTCGGCGGCTTCCGCGGCCTCCGCCGCTCTGCGCCTGGCCGCGCGCCCACCCCTGGCGCCGTTGCGTTCGGGCAGCGGCGAACGGCCGAAGCCGGGTGCGTCCCGCTCTCCGTGGCCGTTGCGGCCCGGTTCACCGACCCCGCGGTCGGACAGCGCGTCCCGGCCGAACGGCTCGTGCGGAACCTCGTGCCAGGACCGTACCTCGGTGGCCTCTTCTTCGGGTTCCTCCCGCCTGCGCCTGCGCCCCGAGCGCGGGGGCGTCTCGGGCACACCCGCCAGTGGGTCGGGGGCGTACGGACCGGGCGCGACCGAGAACAGATCGGACACCGGAGTATCCGGCGACAGCGGATCGAAGGACGTGCCGTGCCGCGAAGACGGCATCTCCCGGCCGGGCATGACCCGGTTGGATCGCCCGGGCGGCGGATCGGCCTGCGGCGGGTCCGGCTGCGCGTAACCGGCCAGCGGGTCGTACATCGAAATCGGGCCCGACATGGGCGAATACGACGACGGATCGGGCTGTGGCTCGGGCGAGTAGGAAACCGGTTCCGGCGCGGGCGGATCGAACGAGGGGGGCGCGTAGGCGGGCTCCTCCGCGTCGGAATCCGGCGCCGCGTGCGCGGAGTGACCACCGCCGTCCCGGATGACCGGCAGGTCGCCGGTCAGTTCGGCGACGGAGATGCCACGGCCACTGCGGCGACGTCTGCCACCGCCGGACGAGCCTCCGCTCTGCTGGCCGTTACGCGCCAGCAGTTCCGCGACCGACAGCTGTTTGGAATCCTCGCTCATGACGACACCGTCCCGATCGAGCCCGGCGAAGGCGCGCCGCCGGGCGCGGGCCGACCGTCACCGGCCGCCGTGCCCGCTGAGTACGTTGCTTCGGGTCCACCATTCATATCGGTATCCAGTTTGCGCAGGATCAGCCCTTCACGCAGCGCCCACGGGCAAATCTCCAAAGTATCGAGCGAAAGTGCCCGCATACTCGCCTCCGCGACCAGTGCGCCGGCCACCAATTGCTGTGACCGATCGGAACTTACGCCTTCCAATTCTGCACGGTCCGCCGCCGTCATCCGCGAGATGAACGCAATCAGTTGGCGCAGACCCGAGCTCGTGAGTGTACGACGCACCCGCGGACCCGCCGCGGAGGGTGCCGCTCCGGTGAGCCGGGCCAGCGACCGGAAGGTCTTCGAGGTGCCAACGGCGAGATCGGGCTTGCCCGGCTCGAGCAGCTTCTTCGCCGGTACCACCAGCTCGGCGTCGAGCCAGTCCCGCAGCACGGCGACCCGGCGCTTGCCCGGCGGGTCCTCGCGCAGCCACTCCCTGGTCAACCGGCCCGCGCCCAGCTGCAAGGACAGCGCGACGTCGGGTTCCTCGTCGCCGCCGTTGGTCATCTCGAGCGATCCGCCGCCGATGTCCAGGTTGAGAATGCGCCCGGCGCTCCAGCCGTACCAGCGGCGCACCGCGAGGAAGGTCAGCCGCGCCTCGTCGACGCCGGACAGCACCCGCAGGTCGACTCCGGTCGACTCGCGCACGCGACCGAGTACCTCCTCGGAATTGGCCGCCTCCCGCAGCGCCGAGGTGGCGAACGGCATCAGTTCGACGCATCTGGACGTCTCGGCGATGCTGGCGAATTCGGCCACGGTGTCGATCAGCCGCTGCGCGCCCGCCTCGGTGATTCGACCGGCGACGTCGATGTTCTCCGCGAGCCGCAAGGTGGCTTTCGTCGAGCTCATCGGCAGGGGGTGACCGCCACGATGCGCGTCCACCACGAGCAGGTGAACGGTATTGCTTCCGACATCGAGTACCCCAAGCCGCACATGAACACGGTACTGGGTGGTGCGGCACTTCAGCCCAGGCGACTGAACTGTTAGCGTCCTATTTCGTGACGGTAGGCGCATCACCGAGCAGCCCGACCCGGCCCCGACCAGCGGGGAAGATCGACCCGGCCCCGGAAGTCGATCCGGACTTTCCCCGTGAGTGGATCGAGTTCGTAGATCCGGCAAATGACGAGCATCTGATCGTCGCCGATCTCACTTGGTTGCTGTCGCGGTGGACCTGCGTGTTCGGCACCCCGGCCTGTCAGGGCATCCTGGCCGACCGGCCGGACGACGGCTGCTGCTCGCACGGCGCGTTCCTCTCCGACGAGGACGACCGCAAACGACTGAGCCGCGCTGTGAAGATGCTCACACCCGAGGACTGGCAGCTGCGGGACGAGGCGACCAACGCGCAGGGCAAAGTCACCAAGAGCGGCTATCTGGAACTCGACGAACTGGACGACGAGCCCGCGCTGCGCACGCGCCGGTTCGACGGCGCGTGCATCTTCCTCAACCGTCCCGGCTTCGCGGGAGGCATCGGCTGCGCCCTGCACTCCATGGCGCTGCGGCGCGGCATCGAGCCGCTGGAGGTGAAGCCGGACGTGTGCTGGCAGCTGCCGATCCGCCGCACCCAGGATTGGGTGGACCGGCCCGACGGCGTGCAGATCCTGCGCACCGTGATCACCGAATACGACCGCCGCGGCTGGGGGCCGGGCGGCGCCGATCTGGACTGGTACTGCTCCGGCTCTCCCGACGCCCATGTCGGCTCTAAGCCGGTGTGGCAGTCCTACGCACCGGAGCTGACCGAACTGATCGGCGCGCCCGCCTACGCGGAGCTGGCCAGGCACTGCAAGCGCCGCGAGGGACTCGGCCTGATCGCCGTCCACCCGGCGACGGTGCACGCCGAGCGGATGCGCGAATCCACGGATCCGATCGCCTGACCAGTTTGCCGGTCGGGCGCTCGGTCGGCCGCGGTCGGCGGACCGATTCGCCGGGCGGTTCACCCCGTCGCCATGCGAGCTTTACCCGGATCGGGTTTGATGTGCCGTTATGTCCAAGAAAGTTCTCACCGCGGCCACCATCGCCCTGGGCGCCGCCCTCTCGCTGACCGGAGTAGCCCACGCCGAGCCGAACGGCGACCCGCACAAGTTCTTCGACTTCACCACGGAGTTCGTGTCGGCCACCGATCCGGCCGCGGTCAACGCCAAGGCCGCGGGCAAGCTCCTGATCGCGAGCCCGTACGGCACCTCCCACACCATCGCCTGCCGCGGTACCAACACCGTCGATCTCTACGACTGCATGCAGGAAGACGATCTGGGCTGGATCACCCTGCAGAAGACCGAGACCCCCCTCGGCACCACGTGGATCTACGTCCCCTGACACACCGCTGAACGCAACGGCCGAGAGCACCGCAGTGCTCTCGGCCGTTGCGGGTTCTCGCCGGGCGGAGCGCTCACGCCTCCAGTTTGTAGCCCAAGCCGCGCACGGTGACCAGGTGTTCCGGCTTGGCCGGATCCGTCTCGATCTTCGAGCGCAGCCGCTTGACGTGCACGTCGAGGGTCTTGGTGTCGCCGACGTAGTCGGCGCCCCACACGCGGTCGATCAGCTGGCCGCGGGTGAGCACCCGCCCGGAGTTGCGCAGCAGGTATTCGAGCAGGTCGAACTCCTTGAGCGGCAAGGTGACCGGCTTGCCGTTCACCATCACGGTGTGCCGGTCGACGTCCATCCGGACCGGACCCGCTTCCAGCACGCCGCTCTCGTTGGAGCCCTCCAGCTCGTCGCCAGCGCCCCGGCGCAGTACGGCGCGGATGCGCGCGATGAGCTCGCGGGCGGAATACGGTTTGGTGACATAGTCGTCGGCGCCCAGCTCCAAGCCGACCACCTTGTCGATCTCGCTGTCGCGCGCGGTGACCATGATCACCGGGACGCCGCTGCGGGTGCGCAACTGCTTGCACACGTCGGTGCCGCTCATGCCGGGCAGCATCAAGTCGAGCAGGACGATGTCCGCACCGGACCGGTCGAACTCGGCGAGCGCGGATGGCCCGTCACCGACGACGGTGACCTCGAAACCCTCCTTGCGCAGCAGGAACGCGAGCGGATCGGCCAGCGACTCCTCATCCTCGACGATCAGAACACTCGTCATCTGCGTGCCTCCACACCATTCGGTCGGCCCGGTCCCGGAGGACGCGGGCTTGTTTCATTCGTGCCAACCACGGCGCCGTCGTGGTCGTCGTCGGCGCCTGCTTCGTGATGGGCGGGTATGCGCAAGGTGAACGTCGATCCGGTGCCCAACTTGCTCCACAGGGTGATTTCCCCGTTGTGGTTGGCGGCCACGTGTTTGACGATAGCCAGGCCTAGACCGGTGCCGCCCGTCTGGCGCGAACGCGCCTTGTCGGACCGGAAGAATCGCTCGAACACCCGCTCCTGGTCCTCTTTGGCGATGCCGATGCCGCGGTCGGTGACCGCCATCGCCACGTGATCGCCGCGTAGTGAGCGGCTCACCGACACGTGGGAACCGGCCGGCGAGTAGGCGATCGCGTTCTCCACCAGGTTGGACAGGGCGGTGACCAGCAGGGTTTCGTCGCCGAGCACCTCGAGCCCGCTCGGGCGGTCGGTGCTGACCGTGATCCCGGCAGCTTCGGCGGCGGTGCGGGAACGGTCGACCGCCTGCATCACCACGGTGTCCACGTCCACCACCTCGAGTTCGGGCAGTTTCTCCGCGCCTTGCAGGCGGGAGAGCGCGATGAGCTCGGTCACCATCTTGCCGAGGCGGCGGGATTCACCGAGCACGCGCTGACCGAAGTGTCGCACGGCGTCGGGGTCTTCGGCGGATTCCAGCAAAGCTTCGGCCAGCAGGCTCATGGCGCCGACCGGGGTCTTGAGTTCATGACTGACGTTGGCCACGAAGTCGCGGCGGGTGGCCTCCATGCGCGCCTGTTCGGAATCGTCGTCGGCGAACAGCACGGTGAAGGTGGTCTCCTCCCGCGACAGTTGCCTGGCGACCCCGCGCACCGCGATGCGGCCGCGGCCGGGGACGGGATTCTTGGCGGTGAGGTCGAACTCCGCGGATTCGCCGGTGGCCAGCACCTTCTCCACCGCGGCCCAGGCCCGCTCGTCGAGCAGGCGATTGCGGACCAGGCCGAGTTCCTCCGCGCGCGGATTGACCAGCACTACGTCGCGGTACTCGTCGACGACCGCGATCCCGCTCTCGGAGGCGAGCACGATCAGGTCCAGAACCTGCGACATGGTGAGACCGGAGTCGGCCTGCCTGCGCGCGGCCTGCCTGGCATTCACATACGGGATCAGTAGCCCGCCGACTGCCAGGCCGACGACAGCCGCCAAGATGGCCAGCAGCACGGCCTGGGGAACACTCACACTTGAATCGTACGGTCGCCGACCGGTCGGCCAACGCGGGGTACACGAAGTTTCGCGCAGGTCATAGGCCCTTCCGGCCCCGTTAGCCGCATGTTTACGCGCTGTTCGACGTCACGTATCCGCCTCGTATTCACCGAGCGGTCGGTTTTCTTCGTCGTCGGCCTCGGCCTGGGCCGCGTTCACCGACGCACCGTGCTTGTCCACCCACTCGCCCAGGGCGTAGATCGGGGTCAACAGGTCCACGCCCGCCTCGGTCAGCTCGTATTCGACCCGCGGCGGGGCCTCGGCGTAGCGGCGCCTGCGCACCAGCGTCATCTGTTCCATCCGGCGCAGCGTCTGCGTCAGCATCTTCTGACTGATGCCGCCGATGGCCGCGCGCAGCTCGCCCGGACGCATCGGCCCCTCGCGCAGCAGGTAGACGAGCACCGGTAGCCAGGAGTTGCCGAAGATGTCCACACCCATCCGGGCCGGGCAGTCGGATTCGAAGTCGCCGTAGGGCGCGTATTCCACCCGCTCGGCGCTGACCGGGTCGATCGGTGCTGCGTTCACGGCTCCAGCTTGCCAGCGCCGTTGCGCACCTCCGGGTGCCTTTCGGATTTCCTAGCGTCGTCGTCGAACACATTTCGAGTCAGGAGTTCGAATGCGAATCGGAATCATCGGCGCGGGCGCGATGGCGCGGGCGCTCGGCGGCGGCTGGAGCGCGGCGGGGCACGAAGTACTCATCGGCGCCCGCTCCGCCGCCGCGGCGGAATCGGCGGCCTCGATCGGCGGGCGCGCCGGGAGCATCACCGACGCGGCGACGTTCGGCGACGTCGTGCTGCTCGCGTTACCGGTGCCCGCGCTGTCGGAGGTGCTGCACGCGACCGGAGAGCTGCTGGCCGGACGCACGGTGGTCGATTGCACCAACGCCTTCGCCCCGGATGCGACGGCGCCGGAAGGAGCCACCGCCTTCGTCCTGGCAGAAGACGCTGTCGCGGAACGGGTCGCTGCGCTGGCGCCGGGAGCGCACGTGGTGAAGGCCTTCAACCTGTGCGCCGCCGAGGTGTGGCAGGCGAAGGCGCGCGTCTTCGACGAGCGCCGCTTGGCGGTGCCGCTGTGCGGTGACGACGAGGCCGCGCTGCGGGTGGTCGCGGGGCTGGCGGAAGACCTGGGATCGCGGGCGCTCCCGGCGGGCGGGCTGCACCGGGCCCGGTACCTGGAGGCGATGTCGGTGTTCACCGTCGGTCTCTGGTTCGCCGGGCACGACGCCCGCGCGATGTTCCCGCCCTTGGAGGCCGCGTTCGCCGTCGCCGACTGACCGCACGACGATGAGGCCGGAGCGTGCACCCTCGCCCATACCCCGCGACGTCGATGCGCGGGGTGCACGCCCGGACCCGCCCCGGATCTACCAGCCCGGATTGCCGCTGACCGGGATGTTGACGAAGCTCGGACGGCCGGGGTCCAGCTCCAGATGCTGAGGCCGCAAGCCGGTGTCGATCAGCATCGGCAGGATCGGCAAGCCCTTTGGGAAGTTGCCCGCGTAGACGTCGACGCGCAGGCGGTGACCGGGTTGCAGGATCGCCTCGGTGGCGGGCAGCGCGATGTCCAGCGTGGTCACCTCGCCGGGGACCGTGGGCTGCCGCTGATCCAGCGAGGTGTACGGCCGCGGATCGGTGTAGTCGCCGCTGGCCGACTTGCTGCTGTTCGCCTCATCGATCGCCCGCAGCGAAGCCATGAGCTGACCGGACGACAGCACGCTGGACTGCCCGTCCGGCGCGACATCGTTCACCGTGACCACCCAGTACCCATCGGCGGCATCTTGAACGGTGTTGAGCCGCACCGCGATCCGCCCCGAAATCGTGGTCGGCTCGCCGACCGGGGCGCTGGTGAAGGTCAGCCCGTTGAGTTCCTCGACCCTGGAGTCCTTCGCACAGCCGTCGATGACCGAAAGCACACCGGCACTGCCCTGGGCGGCGTCGTTGGAACACAGGCTGGTCAGGCCGGGCGCCACGGTCAGACGCGCGGGCTCGCCGGTGCCCGTGGCATCGAGCGAACCGTCGTAGCGGCTGTTCGCGGTGCCGCTGGCGGCGGCGGACAGGTACATCCTGCGATGCACCGCCTGCCCCGGATTCGCGGCGGCGGTCGACGCGGCGAACGAGTCGGTGGTGATCCAGCCACCGCCCTGCTGACGCAGGGTGATCGGGCCGTACTGCTCGATGCCGTTATCGATGTCTTTGAGCCACCGGTCGAACCACGCGCGCTGCAACACATCCAGCCGCGGCGGCAGGCCCGGCTTGCCGTACTCGTTGCCCGAGTTGAGGTGATAGGTGTTGCCCATCAGCAGCTGCTTCTGGCCCGGCGGCAGCGGAATCTCGTCGTAGATCTTGGATTCCGAGTAGGTGAACAGGTCGTGCCAGCCGCCGGTGACGAAGGTCGGCGTCCGGATACCGCTGGGATCACCGAGCCAGTCCTGGCGCGGGCCGGAGCCGTCGGTCAGCAGTTCCTTGGCGCGCGGGTCGAGATCCTCGATGCGCGCGGTGGTGTAGACGTTGAGCAGGACGTCCATGAAGGTCAACGGATCGCGGGCGCGGTCGGCGAGCCACGTGGTGTCCAGTTGCCCGTTGAGCACCGAGGCGAGATCGGGAATCAGCTTGAGCCCGTTGACCGCGGTGAGCCACAGCGGGATGAAGTTGAAGCCGAAGCCGCCGCCGGGTGCGAGCACGTCGTTGACCAGGTCGCTGCCCGGCACGACCGGGAAGATCGCCTGCAAGGCGGGCGGGCGCTTCTGCGCGACCTGCACCTGATTGATCCCGGAGTAGGAGATGCCGTTCATGCCGACGCGTCCGTTGGACCACGGCTGCCGGGACGCCCAGTCGATCACCTCGAGCGTGTCCTGCTGTTCGCGACCGCGCAGCATGTCCCAGACGCCCTGAGAGAAACCGGTGCCGCGCACGTCGACGACCACCTGCGAGTAGCCGCTCTTGATCAGTTGCCGGTCGACGGTGAAGTTGCGCAGTTCGCCCCCGCCGAATGCCTTCGTCAGGTCGGTGACGCCGGACAGCGGCGTGCCGCTCATGTCGATCTGCCGGAAGAATTCGATCAGCGCGTCGGACAGGCCGGGGATCGACTGCGCGTGATCGGCCAGGTTCGACACCAGCTTGGTGTACGGCGTGAGATTGACGATCGTCGGCGTAGGGGTGTCGACGGGGCGGCCGGAGGCGTCCGCGGGCCGGTAGACGTTGCCCTTCAGGACGGTTCCGTCACTCATCGTGATGGGGACGTCCCACTGGATGTTGATGTTCGGGTACTGCTGCGGATCATCTTGGGTGGCGGTCCAAGCCGCTCCGGCAGCGCCGCCGTCCGGGCCGGTGGGCGGCGCGACGGCATCGGCGCCGCCGGCGAGCAAGGGGACGAGCATCGTGACGGCAACCGCCGCCACCGTGGCCCGCAGCGCGTTCTTCATCGGACGTGATCCACCTCTCGGCTGGTCGAACGACCAGAGTGTACCTACTTACTAGACGGTAGAAATAGTGGGTAACTTAAATCGCCGACATCGCGCCGCGGATCGACAGGCATCCCTCCGGCGTGTCGCACGGCAACACCTCATCGAAACGACGACGCGCTGCCACCCGGGCGGGTGACAGCGCGTCGAGAGTGCTCGGTATGCGGGTTACTTGCCGCCCTGACCGGCGACAGCGGCGGCGCCCGCGGCGGCCGCCTCCGGGTCGAGGTACTCGTGCGGACGCACCGGGCGCAGGTTCTCGTCCAGCTCGTACCGCAGCGGGATGCCGGTGGGGATGTTCAGGCCCGCGATGTCCTCGTCGGAGATCCGGTCGAGGTGCTTGACCAGCGCGCGCAGCGAGTTTCCGTGCGCGGCGACCAGCACGGTCTTGCCGGACAGCAGGTCCTTGGAGATGGTCGACTCCCAGTACGGAACCATCCGGTTGACCACGTCGAGCAGGCATTCGGTCTTCGGGACATCGATGCCCGCGTAGCGCGCGTCGCCCTCTTGGCTGTACTCGTTGGCCGGGTCGATCGGCGGCGGCGGGGTGTCGTAGCTGCGGCGCCACAGCATGAACTGCTCGTCGCCGTACTTCTCCCTGACCTGCGCCTTGTTCTTGCCTTGCAGCTCACCGTAGTGGCGCTCGTTGAGCCGCCAGTCCCGGATCACGGGGATCCAGTGCCGGTCGGCGGCGTCCAGCGCGATGTTCGCGGTGGAGATCGCGCGACGCAGCAGCGAGGTGTAGACGACGTCCGGCAGGATGCCGTGCTCGGCCAGCAGTTCCCCGGCCCGCTTGCCCTCGGCGATGCCCTTGTCGGTCAGATGCACGTCCACCCAGCCGGTGAACAGGTTCAGGGCGTTCCATTCGCTTTCGCCGTGGCGCAGCAGCACGAGGGTGTACGTCATGCGGCCATCCTCCCATGCGCGCTGCGCCGGGTCGCATCGGTTCCCGCCTCCGCCGCCCCGGTCCTGGCGCGAAAGCGCGATGTCAGACCGGTTCGTCGGCGGTGTGCTCCGCGGCGAGCACACCCGCGCCCGCCAGGGTGGCCCCGTGGGTGATCTCGGAGAGTTCCACGCGCAGTCCGCGCAGGAATTTCAGTCCGGCGTGCGCGTTCACCGCGGCCCGCAACGGATCCCACAGCGGCGCACCGGATTGCGCGAACCCGCCGCCGATCACCACCCGGTCGACGTCGAGCAGAGCGGCGGCCGAGGCGACCGCCGCGCCGAGCGCGGTGCCCGCCCGGTGCAGCGCGGCGACGGCGATCTCGTCGCCCGCGTGCGCGTCCGCGGCCAGCCGCGCCCCCGTGGCGCCGGGCCAACCCTGCTCGCGCGCCCAGCGCACCGACGACATGCCACTCGCGACCGCCTCGACGCAGCCGCGGCCGCCGCAGCCGCAGGGCGTGTCCCACCCGGGCACGACGATGTGACCCACGTGCCCGGCGTTGCCGGTGCGCCCGAGCAGCACCTTGCCGCCCGCGACGATCCCGCCGCCGATGCCCGACGACACCGTCATGGCCAGCGCGTCGGGCACCCCGCGCAGCGCGCCGAGGCGATGTTCGGCCAGCGCGAGACAAGCGCCGTCGATGGCGAAACGAATCGTGGCGGCGGGAAAGAGTTCCCGCACGGCGGCGACGATCGGGAATCCCGTCTTCCACTCCGGGATGTTCAACGGACCCGTGACGCCGGTGCGCACATCCACCGGCCCGGCCGCACCGATGCCTACCGCGCTGACGGGTTCCGGCCCCGCGACCACGCGCAGCAGTTCGCGACAGACGTCCCACACGCCGGTGTCCGGCACGTCCACTCGGCGCACGTCGCGCACCTCGGAACCGGGGCCGACCACCCCGGCCGCGAACTTCGTCGCGCCGATGTCCAGAGCGAGAATCGCCAATGCCGTCCCTTCGCCGATCCGAGCCACCTGCGATTGTCACCCGGGAGCCGGACGGGGCGACGACCGGCTACGGCTTGTCGGCGGAATCGACCAGATGCTCGAAGGCGCGCAGGTTCTGCAGCGACTCGCCGCGCGAGACGCGCCACTTCCATTCCCGCCGAATGGATTCGGCGAATCCGAGTTCCAGCAGCACGTTGAAGTCTGCGTCGACGGCCTCGAGAATCTGGCCGAACACCCGGTCCAGTTCGTCGGCGGTGACGGCGTGCGCGGACATCCGGCCCACCAGATAGATGTCGCCGACCCGGTCGAGGGTGTACGCGACGGCGTAGAGCCTGCGGTTGCGGCGCAGCAGGAACTTGTACACGCCTTCGAAGTTCTCGTCGGGCTTGCGGCAGACGAACGCTTCGAAGCGGACCCCGTGCTTGCCCACCGTGACCATCACCGTGGTCTTCAGTTTGCGCTCACCGGGCAGGACGACGACGAAGGTCTCCTCCCCCGGCCGGGTGTATTCGATCTCCCTGTCCCGCAGCGTCTCATCGATGAGCCGCGCGGTCGTCTGTACCTCGTTCACCGGCGCACTCCCATCCGGCGCCGCCACAGCGCCCGCGATCTCGCCTGACTGTTCTCGCCGAGCAGGGCGGCCGTCCGCTCCGCGGCGAGACCGGTGTGGTCGTCGGACACCCGGTCGTAGGCATCCTCCCGAACAGCGCTGTGCGCCAGGCCGCGTCCGCCGAAAGCCGCCCGCTCGTCCCGGAAACCGGCCATGGCCGCGGCGTAGCTGGCGAGCAGCCCGTCGGCGGTGTGCGCCCAAGAGAAGTTGGCCGCGTGCGCGACGGCCTGCTCGCCCATCCGGTGCAGCCGGTCCGGGTCGTCCAGCAGGTGGCGCAGCGCGTTCGCCCAGTCCACGGTGCGGTGGCCGGGGACGAGCAGGCCCGACACCTCGTGCCGTACGGCCGTGCCGAGACCGCCCACGTCGGCGGCGAGCACCGGGGTGCCACTGGCCTGCGCCTCGATCGCGACCAGGCCGAAGGACTCGTTGTAGCTCGGCACCGCGACCAGATCGGCGGCGCGGTAGACCAGCACCAGCCGTTGCGGCGGCTGCGGGGGCAGGAAACTGACCCGCTCGGCGATGCCGAGTTCGGCGGCCAGATCGATCAGCGCGTCCGGCCGCTCCAGCCCGCTGCCGGACGGGCCGCCCACGATCAGCACGCGCAGTTTGCGCTCCGGGTCGGCGCGCAAGACCTCGGCCGCGGCGCGCACCAGCACATCGGGCGCCTTCAGCGGCTGGATCCGGCCGACGAACGCGACGATCCGCTCGTCGGCGGCCAGCCCGAGCGCGGCGCGGGCGGCGGCCTTGTCACCGGGGCGGTAGCAGGTCAAGTCGGCACCCGGCGGGACGACATCAATGCGCTCGGGGTCGGCGCCATAGAGTTCCACCAGCTGGCGGGCTTCCTCGGCGGTGTTGGCGACCAGCCGGTCGGACTCGGCGATCACCTGCTTCTCGCCGATCTCGCGAGTCGCCGGTTCGGGACAGTCGCCCTCGGCCAGCGCGGCGTTCTTCACCGCCGCCAGGGTGTGCGCGGTGTGCACCAGCGGCACCCGCCACCGGTCCCTGGTCAGCCAGCCGACCTGGCCGGACAACCAGTAGTGCGAGTGCACCAGGTCGTAGTGGCCGGGCAGGTGCCTGGCCTCCTGACGCAGCACCTCCGCGGTGAAGGGGCACAGCTGGGTGGGCAGATCGTGCTTGTCCAGGCCCTCGAACGGGCCTGCCACCACGGTGCGCACCAGCACGCCGGGCGCGGCCTCCTGGACCGGCGGGACGTTCGACGCGGTGGCCCGGGTGAAGATCTCCACCTCGGTGCCGCGCCGGGCCAGCTCGACGGCCGTTTGCAGGACGTAGACGTTCATGCCGCCCGCGTCGCCGGTGCCCGGCTGAGCGAGTGGTGAGGTGTGCACCGATAACACGGCGATACGGTTCGGCCGTAGGTCCAGGCGCTGACTCACACTATCCATAGTGCACGTTGCGTTCCCCGGCCCAGACACGCTATCCTCGGCAAGTGAGAGCTATCACAGAGCAGACATGAATCCGATCACAGACTCTCGATGAACGCGCGCACCTCGGCGACGAACCGGGAACGGTCCTCGATGAACAGGCCGTGCTGGGCGTCCTCCCAGAACGACACACGCGCGTCCGGCACGGCCTCGGCGATATAGCGGCCGTTGTCGACGGGAACGACCCGGTCGGCGGTCCCGTGCAGGACGAGCACCGGAACGTCCAGTGTGCGCAGGGTCTCGGTGTTGTCGACGGTCCGGTAGAACAGCGCTTTGCGCACCGCGGGCGGGGTGGCGAGACTGGCCCCGAACAAGCGCTGCGCGTCCGGTCCCTTGTCCGCGCCCGGTCCGGTGTTCGCATTGCCGAATACACCGAAGGCGCGCACCGCCCGCCCCGCGCTCTCCTCGAAGACGCCCGGAATCGCCTCCCGCATCATGCTGCCGGTCGCCGCGCCGGGCACACCGGGGCCGATGTTCGCCATCGAGCCGGTGTAGACGACGCCCGCCACGGCGCCGGTGCCATATGCGGTCAAGTAGTCGGTCAGCACGATCCCGCCGTAGGACCAGCCGAGCAGCACCGCCCCGGACGCGATGCCCTCGGCCGCCAGCACCGCCGCGACGTCGGCCGCCCAGTTCTTCGGATCGTCGTAGCCCGCCGCGGGCGCGTCGGAGTAACCGTGGCCACGCAGGTCGACGGCGACCACCCGCATGTGCGCGGCGAGGTCGTCGGCGGCTCCACCCCAGCAGCGCAGATTCGCCGACCAGCCGTGCAGCAGCACCAGCGGCCTGCCGTGCGCCGGGCCGCTCACCCGGTAGACGATGTTGGTTCCGTCCGCGCTCACCACGTCCCGAATTGCCATGCACCGAGGCTAACCGTGCTCGCGGGACCGCCAGGACCCGGCAAACCTCGCGCACCTAGGATCTGTTCGCATGAGCACTCGCACCGCCGTCGTCACCGGAGCCAGCTCGGGGATCGGGGAGGCCACCGCCCGTGAGCTGGCGAAGCAGGGCTATCACGTCTACGTCGGTGCGCGCAGGCTCGATCGCCTGGGCCGCCTCGCCGACGAGATCGGCGGCACCGCACTGGAACTCGACGTCACCTCGGACGAGTCGGTGCGGGCGTTCACCGAGGCGGTCGAGCGCGTCGACGTGCTGGTCAACAACGCGGGCGGCGCGAAGGGCCTGGCTCCGGTGGCCGAGGCCGACCTGGACGACTGGCGCTGGATGTGGGAGACCAACGTGCTCGGCACACTGCGCGTCACCAAGGCGCTGCTGCCGAAGCTGATCGCCTCCGGTGACGGGCTGATCGTCACCGTCACGTCGGTGGCCGCGTTCACCGCCTACGACAACGGCGCCGGGTACACCTCCGCCAAGCACGCGCAAGCCGTGCTGCACCGCACGCTGCGCGGAGAGCTGCTCGGGCAGCCGGTGCGTCTCACCGAGATCGCGCCCGGCGCGGTGGAGACCGAGTTCTCGCTGGTGCGTTTCGGCGGCGACGCCGAACGCGCGGCCAAGGTGTACGAGGGCATCGATCCGCTGGTCGCCCAGGACATCGCGGAGGTCATCGGGTTCGTCGCGTCGCGACCGGCGCACGTCGATCTGGACCAGATCATCATCAAGCCGCGCGACCAGGCCGACGCGGGCCGGTTCGCCCGCCGCACTTCATAGCCGAAGCGCATTACTCTTTCGGCAGCGCCGGCCCGGCCGCGAATTGCTGGGCCTTCGCTGTTCGCCCGGAGCCGTTAACATCCGAGAAGCCGCACGCGTAAGGACATCGGATGGGAGTGATTCGGCTCATGTTCAAGGGCTTCAAAGAGTTCCTGATGCGCGGGAACGTCATCGATCTCGCGGTCGCCGTCGTCATGGGCACCGCGTTCACCTCCGTGGTGACCTCGGTGACGAAAGGTGTCGTCAATCCGCTGCTCGCGGTGTTCGGCAGCACCAACCAGCTGGGCCTCGGCGTGCAGCTGATCCCCTCCAAGCCCGCCACCTTCATCGCCGTCGGCCCGATCATCACGGCCGCCATCGATTTCTTCATGGTCGCCGCGGTGCTCTACTTCGTGCTGATCCTGCCCATGAAGACGATCAAGAATCGCTTCGGCACGCCGAAGGCGGCCGAGCCCACCCAGATCGAACTGCTGACCGAGATTCGCGACCTGCTCGCCGAGCGGCACGATGCGGTCCGCGCCCAACGCCAGGCCGACCGAGAGGTCGAAGAGGAACACGCCGACGACGCGACCGAAGAACAGAGCGTGAAGGTGCGCTAGACCCGGTCAGCGCGCCCCCGCGGGCTGCGGGGGCAGCGGTGTGGCGGAGACCACGGCCGACGGCGCGCCCTGCAACGCCGACATGGTTTTCCAGGTGTCCCAGTCGATGGTCCAGTCGTAGAGGTCGCCGTCGGCGGCCGAGAGCGGGATCGAGGTTCCGGTCACCTCGACCGGATCGCCGTACAGGGACGTGGGGAAATACGCCTGGGCATCACCGGGCGACAGATTGATGCAGCCGTTGGTGACGTTCGCCGACCCTTGCGCCGACAGCGATTCCGGGTTGGCGTGGATGAATTCGCCGTTGTTGGAGATGCGTACCGCCCAGCGTTCGCGAACATTGGTGTAGAACGGCGGGTTCGACATCATGAAGTCTTCGTACTTCTCGGTGACCACGTGGACACCGGAACGAGTCACGTTGCGCGCCTCGTTGCCCTCGCCGTAACTGACGGCGAAATCGAAGACCGTCCGTCCGTCGCGGACCACCTGCATACGGTGACTCGGGGCGCTCGCCTTGACGATCTGGCTGCGGCCGATGCGGAAATCGGTGGTCAGATCGGAATCGCCGTAGTTGCCGCCACCGAGGTCGAGGCCGTAGAGGCGGGCCGAGACGTGCACGGCGGTCCCCGGTGTCCAGTAGTTCTTCGGACGCCAGTGCAGGCGGGAGCCGCCGTCGTCCGGGAACCAGGCCCACGCGCCCTCGGTGGGCGGGTCGGTGGTGATCGTGAGCGCCTTCTCCACCGCCGCCTTGTTCGTGACGGAGGACTTGAACTGCAGGATGATCGGCGCCGCGATGCCGACCTCCTGGTTGTCGCCGATGTTCAGGGTCGCGGGGACGGTGCTCTTGGGCTTCAGGGTGTGGAACGAGCCGTCGATCGGGATCGGCTTGCCGTCGGCGCCGACGGCGGTGCCCGACCAGGCGTAGGCGGCGTCGTAGCCGAGCGGCTCGGTGATGGTGTAAGCACGCCGGTCCGGCGCGAGTTCGCCGCGGACCTGCTTGCCCGCGACGTTGGTCAGCGCGACCTGATCGATCGTGCCGTCGCTGATCGTCACCGAGACCGGCGTTGTCGGGTTGACGTTCGTGGCGTCGGCGGCGGGGGTCAACGTCGCTTTGGCGATCGGACCGGCAGCGGGACGCGGCTTTCCGGAGCCGCGGTCTATCGTGCAACCGGCCACCAGAGCGACGACCACGAGCAGGAGGGTCGACACCACGGCAACCGATCGGCGGATCATCGTGCGGTGGTTCACTTCGTCGAATCTACGCGCGGCGCGCGCGCCGACCCGTCGACGCAGCGTGTGGTGTCGGCCTCAACGGGTCAGAGGGTGAGACCCACGGTGACCGGTTCGGGTTCCAACCGGATCCCGAAACGCTCGGCCACGCCGTCGCGGACCGTCCTGGCCAGCGCCACCACATCGGCCGCACTGGCGCCGCCGCGATTGGTCAGCGCCAGTGTGTGTTTCGTCGACAGCCGGGCGGGCGCACCGTCGCCGGGGAAGCCCTTGGCGAAACCGGCCCGCTCGATGAGCCAGCCCGCGGAGAACTTGACTCCGTCCGGCGCCGGATAGGTCGGCACCGCGATGTCGCCCACATGAGCGGCGATCGCGGCGCGCACCTGGGCCACCCGCTCCGGCGCGACCACCGGGTTGGTGAAAAACGAACCCGCGCTCCAGGTGTCGTGGTCGGCGGGATCGAGAACCATGCCCTTGCCCGCGCGCAACCGCAGCACCGCCTCCCGCACCTGCGCCGCGGGGCGGGACTCGCCGTCCGTGGCGCCCAGCGCCGAGGCCAGCTCGCCGTAACGCAGCGGCACGCTGGAACCGTCTGCGCGCAGCGCGAAGTCGACCGCGAGCACGACGGCGTCGTCGCGGTGCTTGAGCACACTGGTGCGGTAGCCGAAACCGAGTTCCGCGGGCTCCACCCATCGGATCTCACCGCTGGCGCGATCCAGCAGGCGCACCCGGCGCAGCAGATTCGCCACCTCCGCGCCGTAGGCGCCGACGTTCTGCACAGGCGTCGCACCCGCCGAACCGGGAATGCCGGACAGGCACTCCAATCCCCCGAGACCCGCCTCGACCGTCGCCCGCACCACGGCGTCCCAGTCCGCGCCCGCCTCGGCGACCACGCCGCCGTCGCCGATCTCGACGCCGCCGGTGGCGATCCGCACCACGACGCCGTCGAAGCCGTTGTCGCCGATCAGCAGATTCGAGCCACCCGCGAGCAGCAGCACCGGGACACCCGCCGCGTCCAGCGCACGGACCGTCGCGACCAACGCTTCGGTCGTCGCGCATTCGGCGACCAGGGCGGGTCCACCCACTCGCAGCGTGGTCAGCTCCGCCAACCGCACGTCGGCACATAGCCGCGCGCCGGTATCGGCGAGGAGATCCGACGGCACCACTCGTGAAGTTCGCACGATGCTAAACGGTAGCGTGCGCGCCGACAGCTACACGCTGGTGTATCAGCCCGCGAGCGGATCGGATAGCACCGCTCGGGTAGCTCGAATGCCGAACAGCAGCGGGTGCGCTGACAGCTACACGCTGGCATTCTCCGCCCCGAGCACATCCGACAGCACGACTCGTGGGACTCGAGCGCTACACGGTAGCGTGTGGACCCATGGCTACACCGCTGGCGTACACGGCCCGCTACACCCATCCGACCGCCGCGGTGCGCGCGGCATTCGCGAACGACCAGTACTGGAAGGATCGCATCGCGGAGGTCGGCGGCCCCAATGCCCGGCTGGAGTCGGTCACCGTCAGCGGTGACGAGGTGCGCGTCGAGATGGTGCAGGCCATCCCCGCCGAACAGCTCCCCGCCGCGATCACCGCGGTGCGGCCCGGCGATCTGATCATCCCGCGCGTCGAGCGCTGGACCGGGGACCAGGCCACCTTCGAGGCCCGCGTCGAGGGCGCGCCCGCCGAGGTCCGCGGCGCCATCGCGTTGGCCGCCGACGGCTCCGGCGCCGTCACCACGGTCGACGGCACCATCGAGGTGAAGATTCCGCTGTTCGGCAGCAAGATCGAGAAGGCGATCGCCGAGCACCTCACCGAGCTGCTGAAGAACGAGGCGGAGTTCACCGGCAAGTGGCTCACGGCGCACTGACCGGTCTCGAGAGCACGGTCACTGTTCGACGTCACATCGTGCGGTCCCGGCCTTCGTGTCAGTTCCGCACTCCACCCGCCCATCGAGGTCGGCGCCGCCGGACCCAGTAACGTGTGAGCCCATGGCACGCCGATTGGACTACTCCGCCCGCTATCCGCTGCACACCACAAAAGAGCTGTACGCGGCGCTGTCGAACCGCGATTACTGGGACGCGCGGATGGGCGAGATGCGGAAGTACACCCCCGGCAACGAGGTGGTCCGGCTGGAGGCGGGCGACGACGGGATCACGGTCGAGCTGCACCACGTCCTGCCCCGCGACATGCTGCCGGAAATCGCGCAGACGGTGATGCGCAAGGACATGGTGATCACCCGCAAGGAGTTCTACAGCCCGTACGCCGCGGAGGAGACCACCGGCAAGTACTCGGCGTCCATTCCCGCAGGCCCCGGCAGCCTCGGCGGCACCATCCGCCTGTTCCCCACCGACACCGGCTGCACCATGCGCTTCTCGTCGGAGGCGAAAGTTTTCATCCCCATGGTGGGTCCGCGCCTGGAACAGCTGATGCTGGTGAACCTGGTCGACCTGTTCCGCGGCGAGGCCGAGTTCACGGTTCAGTGGCTGGAAGAACAACACCCCACTCGCTGACCAAACCGGTCGGCAATATCACTCGTGGCACCACCGCCGTCAATCGTCTCCGCCGCAGCGACCGCTGGCTGATCAACGACGAATTCGTCGCCGACCGGTTGCGCGGTGCGCCCGATCCGCTGGTCGTCGATCTCGGGTACGGCGCGAGCCCGTGGACCACGTTCGAGCTGGCCGCTCGGCTGCGCACGATCCGCGCCGACGTGCGGGTGGTCGGATTGGAGATCGACCCGCAGCGCGTGGTGCCCGGCCGCGACGGCGTCACCTTCGCACGGGGCGGATTCGAATTGGCCGGGCTGCGGCCGGTTCTGGTGCGCGCCTTCAACGTCCTGCGGCAGTACCCGGAAGCGGCGGTCGGCGAGGCATGGTCGACGGTGCTGGCCGGGTTGGCGCCGGACGGGGTGCTGGTCGACGGCACCTGCGACGAATTGGGCAGACGCTGCGCATGGATCCTGCTCGACCGGCACGGACCACGCTCGCTCACGCTGGCCTGGGATCCTTTCACCGTCGAGCGTCCCTCCGACCTCGCCGAACGCTTGCCGAAGGCGTTGATCCACCGCAACGTTCCCGGTGAACCGATTCACGCGCTGCTGACCGCCGCCGATCGCGCGTGGGCCCACGCCGCGCCGATGGCACCATATGGCCCCCGGGTCCGCTGGCGCGCGGCGGCGCGGGCGCTGCACGCGGAAGGCTTCCCGATCCGCCACTACCGCCGCCGCCTGCGCGACAGCGTGCTCTCGGTGCCGTGGTCGGCGGTCGCGCCGCTCGGTACGAGCTAGCGCGGTTTCGTCACGCTACGGCAAGCGCCTGATATACCCGTCGCGCGGCGCGCGGCGACAAGCGCGCACCCGCGTCGGTGATCTCCTCGCCCGCGCACCGGTGGATCGCGACCGCGTCGGCCACCACCTCGTTCAAAGCGGACTGCCCGATATCGGCCTCGGCCAGGTCGAGCACCGTGCGGACCGGCGTCGTCACCAGGAACGCACCCGCCGATTCCACGTCGGCGCCTGCCAGCGTTCGGCGCACGACCACCAGCCGCGGCGTCACCGGCGGACGTCCCGCGCGCGCCGACAGGTGCAGGAACCGCGGGCACAGGCTGCCGAGCCCGTGCAACTCCGCCGCACTCTGATGGGAGACCACCGCGGCGCCGTCGAACCAGGCCGCCCACATCGCGTACTCGTCGAGCGGGCCGTCCGGCCACCCGGCCAACCGGAGCATGCCGACTCCGGCCCTCGTCACCGAACCGTCGCCAAGGGCTGCTCGCACCCGCGCTCCGCACCCGGTGCGCAGCACCTGGCGAGTCGTGAAGAAACCGGCGTGCCGACCGGCCCAGCGGCGCAGAACACGCCATCCTTGTTCCGCGGATCCGATCGCGCGGCTTGCCTCATCGCCGGCCATGGGCATCAGGCTACGCTCGATTTTTGTGCTTCATGTCACATTCGAACCCCTCACGACCTCCTCAGAGACGGCACAGAAAGGTCGGGAAGAATTTTGGCCATGAGTACGAACGCAACCTCGCCCTCGACGATCAACCGGCGGACCCTGCTGATCGCCCTGACCGTGGTAGCGATTCTGCTCGCCACGGTCTTGGTCGGCGGCGAGGCCTACGCCAGGCACACGGTGTCGAACTGCATCAGCTCGCAGTTCGAGAAGGAGATGGGGTCGAAGATCGACGTGAGCTTCGGGCCCAAGCCGATGCTGCTCACCTGGATCGACGGCAAGGTGCCGACGGTCAAGGTGAACAGTGACGACACCAAGTTCGGTCCCGCCGTCGGGATGGTGGTGCACGCCGTCTTCCGCGACGTCGACGTCGCCGACCAGAACGGCAGCGAGATCGGCAGTTCCTCGGCCGACGTCACCTGGAGCAACGAGGGAATCAAAGAGACCCTCGGCGGCATGGTCAGCGGGGTGAGTTCCTCGGCGAGTACCGGCATGCTCACCCTGTCGGTGCTCGGCGGCTTCGCCGAACTCCAGTTGAAGCCGCAGATCGTGAACGGCATGGTCAAGGTAGAGACGATGTCGGCGGAGTTGCTCGGCATCGGCCTGCCCTCCGACCTGGTGCAGAGCATCGTCGACCTGTTCACCAAGAGCCTGCAGAGCTACCCTCTCGGCATGGCGGCGACCGACCTGAAGGTCACCGACTCCGGTGTCGACGTCCACCTCTCCGGCGGGCGTGCCCAGCTCGAGCCCGCAGGCAACAGCAACGGCTCCGACACGCGCTGCTGAACGCGCACCGCCGCAAGACCTTCGGGCCTTGCGCTTTGACGGTCAGATCGGGAAACCGTCGAGCACTTCACGCGATTTCGACAGTCCGAGCCGGGTCGCGCCCGCCGCGATCATCTCCGCGGCCGCCTCGGCGGTCCGGATGCCGCCACTGGCCTTGACGCCGAGCCGGTCGCCGACCGTCTCGGCCATCAACCGCACCGCGTGCGCGCTCGCGCCGCCCGCGGGGTGAAATCCCGTGGAGGTCTTCACGAAATCGGCGCCCGCGCGTTCGGCGACCCGGCACACCTGCACGATCGCTTCGTCCGGCAGCGCGGCGGACTCGATGATCACTTTCAACAGCGCCCGATCCCCGATGGCCTCGCGGACCGTGACGATGTCGGACAGCACCGCCGTGTAATCACCGGCGCGAGCCGCGCCGACATCGATGACCATGTCCACCTCGGCGGCGCCCTGATCCACCGCGAGCCGCGCCTCGGCGCCTTTGACCAGCGAATGATGCTTCCCCGAAGGGAATCCGGCGACCGTCGCGACCACCAGTCCGGGCGCGCGCACCGGCAACATGGACGGCGACACACAGATCGCGAGGACGCCAAGCGCCCGTGCGTCTTCGATCAACACGCCGACCTGCGCGGGCGTCGCCTCCGGAGCGAGCAGCGTGTGATCGATCATGGCGGCCACTTCGGCCCTGGTCAGCGACGTGGAACTTGCCATGGGGTGAGAGTCTGGCACACCGGAATCGAATTCCGTTGCGCGCCTGGCGGCAGTTCGCGCACACTCGTAGCTGATGGCGCATCGGACAACGTGACGCCACGGTCGCTGACTAACGTGTGCGGATGGGCCCTACTTCGTTCGGGAGGAGACGACCGTGCTGATCCGTCGCGAACGCGTCGACGACGCCGCTGCCATCGCGGCGGTGCATCGCAGCGCATTCGCACCGCGCTATGCCCCCGCCGCCGCGTCCGGTGGCCGCCCCGGCGCCGACCCGCCCGAGGTCGACCTGGTCGCCCAGCTGCGCAGTGACGAGGGTTGGATCCCGACGCTCTCGCTGGTGGCGATCGAGCACGACAGCGTGGTCGGCCACCTGTGCTTGACCAGAGCCGCCGTCGGCCCGTTCCCCGTGCTGGCGCTCGGCCCGATCGGCGTTCTCGCCGACCATCAGGGCGCCGGAGTCGGTTCCGCCCTCATGCACGCGGCGCTCGGCGCCGCGGACGCCCTCGACGAACCACTGATCGGCCTGCTCGGCAGCCTGGAGTTCTACCCGCGCTTCGGTTTCGTCCCCGCCGCCCGCCTCGGCATCACCCCCGACGACCCGTCGTGGATCAGCCACTTCCAGGTCCGCTCTCTCTCGGCCTACGACTCCCAGATCGCCGGCGAATTCCACTACGCCGAACCGTTTTACAACCTCTGAGCACCACTCGACTCGGACGCATACGGCACAGGCGACCTGCGCCGCAGACGAACGGCCCGGGCGCTAGGCCCACGGGTCGATGACGGGCACCCCGGCAGCTCGGAACGGCGCGGTATCGCGAGTGGCGACGGCCATTCGAGCGGCGCTGGCCGTCGCGGCGATATAGCCGTCGGCAGTCCCGATCGCCGCACCGGTGGCGCGCGCAGCCGCCATGAGTTCGGCGTACACCGCAGAGGTGGTCAGGTCGAAAGCGAGTATTCGCTCGGCGAACAGAGGCAACACGCGTGTTTCGAACCTGTCGCGCAGTGTGTCTCGCCGCCTGCCCGCAGGCATCGCGGCAATTCCCAACCGGAGTTCGGCCACAGTGGCAGCTGACAGGTACAAAGTGCGCAGAGGTTGAGCATTGATCCAAGCGACTACACGCGAGTCCGGAGCCTTGCGCAGCGGTTCGGAGATGACGTTGGTGTCGAGAACGATCACTCGAACTCCATGGGAGGGATCGGCCGTCGGTCACGGGCGTTCAGGGCGTCGAACTCGTCATCGGTGAGTTCGATCTCACGACCGATCTCCGCCAACAACGACCCGAGTTCGACCTGTGCCACAGGCGTGACGGCTTCGATGAGAATCGCGCGGACTTCCGCCTCGGTACTGCGTCCATGCTGGGCCGCGCGCACACGCAGTGCCTCGCGTACCTCGTCGGGTAGATCACGAACGGTCAGCCTGGCCATATCCACTCACCCACTCCGAGTCGACGGCAATAGCGTCATTGCCTTCATTGCCTTCAATCATAGACGGCGATCGCACTCGGAGACACCTTGTCGAGCGCTCGGCGAAGGCGCGGCGAATGTCCGGCGGCGCACCTGGGAGGATGAACCCCATGAGTTCCGCTCCACCCGTCTCGGACGACCGCCGCTACGTGCTGACTCTCGGCTGCCCGGATCGGCCGGGCATCATCGCCCGGATCACGTCGTTCATCGCCGAGTTCGGCGGCTCGATCGTGGAGGCGGGGTATCACTCCGACGCGGATACCGGCTGGTTCTTCACGCGTCAGGCGATCAGGGCCGCGACGGTGCCGTTCGGCATCGCGGAGCTGCGTGACCGGTTCGCCGGGGTGGCGGCGGAACTGGGGCCGGAGAGCGAATGGCAACTGCTGGACTCCGGCGCGCGCCGTCGCGCGGTACTGCTGGTCAGCAAGGACGGCCATTGTCTACACGATTTGCTCGGACGCGCCGCCAGCGGTGAACTGCCCGCCACCATCGAGGCGGTGATCGGCAACCATCCGGATCTGGCGGCGATGGCCGAGGCGCACGGGGTGAAGTTCCATCACGTGCCGTTCCCGAAGGACCCGGCTGAGCGCGGTCCCGCGTTCGAAGAGGTCCGCGCCCTGGTGGACGCGCACGATCCGCACGCGGTGGTGCTGGCGCGGTTCATGCAGGTGCTGCCGGCCGAGTTGTGCGAACACTGGGCGGGCAAGGCGATCAACATCCATCACAGCTTCCTGCCCTCGTTCGTCGGCGCTCGCCCGTACCACCAGGCTTTCGCCCGTGGCGTGAAGCTGATCGGAGCAACCTGCCACTACGTGACCCCGGAACTGGACGCGGGCCCGATCATCGAGCAGGACGTCATTCGCATCGACCACGCGGACGAAGTGCGCGACATGGTCCGTCAAGGTCGCGACATCGAGCGGGTGGTTCTGGCGCGCGGGCTGCGCTGGCATCTGGAGGGCCGCGTCCTGGTGCACGGCCGCCGGACGGTCGTCTTCTCCTGACCGGCGCGAGCGCCTGGGCGCGTCAGCCCGCGAGGTCGGCGCGGCTGGACTTGCGCGTGGCGGCGAGGACGCGCGCGAGTTCCTCGTTGAACCGCACGTAGGCCTCGGCATTGCCGAGATGCCCCGTTGGCAGCACCTGATAGCGCGCGAGACTGCCGGTCTGCCGGAGCATTTCGACGATCCGCTCGGAGTGCACCGGCGGCGTCATGTCGTCGAACTGTCCCGAGATCACCGTCGTGGGGACCACCAGATTCCGGGCCGACTCCCCGACATCCATCGTGGCCAGCAGGAATCCGAACTTGGCGCGCACCCGCGCGGGACACGACCGCACGATGGCCATGCTGAAATCCAACAGCTCGCCTTTGGCCGCGGTGCTGAGGATCTGACGCGCGAACAGCCAGCGCACCGGCGCGATGGGCGGGAAGACCATCGGGGCGCCGAGCCCGAGCCTGCCGAACAGGAACGGCAGCGGCACCTTCAATTGCAGCAGCCGCAGCGGACGGTTCAGCAGCGGCACGACCGTCGTCTCCAGGATCAACCGGTCCGCCGCGGTATTGGTCAGCAGCACCGCGAGCGCCTGACGCGCGACCCGCTCGGGATAGCGTCCCGCCCAGGCCTGCAGTGTCATGCCGCCGAGGCTGTGGCCGACGAGCACGGCCCGCTGCCCGGGCGCGAGCGCGGCGTCGAGCACGGCGGCCAAGTCGTCGGCAAGCAGATCCATGGTCAGCTCGCTCGACCCGTATTCGCTCTCGCCGTGACCGCGCTGGTCGTAAGCGATCACCCGATAGTCACCGGCGAACGCGTTGATCTGCGGATTCCAGTATTCCAGGCAGCAGGTCCACCCGTGGACGAGCACGATGGCGGGGGCATCCGACGGGCCGTAGGCGTGTACGCGCAGCCGGACGCCGTCACCGGTCTGGACCGGAACCACCTCGCGCGGCGCGGTCGGCGGGTTGAACGCGGCGGTCTGGTAGGTACGCGACCGCAAGTCGGCGCTGTGCGCGTCGCGCAAGCTCCGGAGCAGGCCCCGGAAGCTCGTCAACGCGGTCGGCAGCATGGCACGCATCGGACACTCCTTTGTGTTACTGCTAGATACAGTAACCCCGATTCGCGCCGCTTGCTAGTGCAAGCACCCTTACCTGTCGGCGAACTCCGCCCTCACCAGCGCGGACCCCGCTGCACCTCGTCCACCTTGGGCCGGACGTCGGCCAAGTAGACGCCCGTGGCGATGATCGCCGCGAAGGAGAGCAGGCCCAGACCCGCGGGGGAGAGCAGGAGCACGAGCACAGCCGCCCCGAGAATCGCCAGCCAGATCGGCTTGGTCAGTTTGTCCACCGCGGTGAACGCGTCCGGACGCTGACGCACGGCGTGGATCAGCGCGAAAATCGTCGCACCGAGCGCCGCCAGCCACAGCACCAGCAGGATCATCCCGGTCAATCCGTGCACCATATTCACCCCACCCATCATAGAAGCAACGCCCTCGCGCACCAGGGGTGCGCGAGGGCGTCGAATCGCTTCAGCCGCGGGCCGTTCAGGGCTTCTTGGGAGCGGCCTTCTTGGCCGGAGCCTTCTTGGCCGCGGGGGCCTTCTTGGCCGGAGCCTTCTTGGCCTCACCGTTCACGACCGGAGCCGGGGTGGCCTCGGTGGTCACCTCGACGACCTCGGCCTCGACGACCGGCGCCGGGTCGATCTCTTCGTCGGCCTCGACCTTCGCCGGGCGGCCGATCAGTCCGTTGACGCGCCCGAGCACGTCCTCGGCGCGGCTGACCGCGTCGCCGTACAGCGTCTCGACCTTGCCGATCCGCTCCTCGACGACCTGGTTGGCGCGCAGCCGCTCGATCGTCTCCTCACCGCGGACGGCGAGGTCGGCGTAGATGTCCAGCGCCTGCCGGTAGTACTTCTCGGCCAGCGCGCGCAGCTCCTCGGCGGTGAACCGCTCGCGCAGTTCGGCGAGGTCGTCCGGCAGCTCCGACGGCAGGCCGGACAGCCGCTCGCGCAGCGACTCGAACCGGTCCTGGACGTCGGCGGGAACGTTGGCGAAGCGCTCGCGCGCCTCCTCCACCCGGGCCTGCACCTCGGTGGCGGCCGCACGCTCGCGCACCTGCGCGAAAACGTCGTTGACGGCGGCGTAGAGGGCGTCACCCGCGCCGACGGTGGCGAGCAGGGGCTTGGTGACGGTGGCGTTCTTCTCGGTCATGGTGTTTCGTTCTCCTGGCGTGGCGGAGTTTCGGTTGTCGTGCGCGGAACGTCGCTGTCCCATACGTCCCCCCCTACCTCGTTTCCTCCGTTTTCCCGGCGAAACGATTCATAGATGTCCAGCAGCACCTGCTTCTGCCGCTCACTGATGAACGTGTCGGCGAGCAGTGCGTCCCGGACCGGACTGTGCGGCCGCTGCTCGAGATAGCCAGCCCGTACGTACAAGACCTCCGAGGAGACCCGCAGCGCTTTCGCGATCTGCGTGAGCACTTCGGCGGACGGATTTCGCAGTCCGCGCTCGATCTGGCTGAGATACGGATTGCTCACCCCCGCCAGCTGGGCGAGCTGACGCAACGAGACTTGCGCGGCTTCCCGCTGCGCCCTGATGAAGCCTCCGATGTCGTGCGCCGCACTGACGACGCGACCCCCTCGTTCGCCGATGCCGGACGAATGCTCGTCCGATCTCTCGGTGTACTCGGCGGAAACCTCGGGCTGGTCAGCCATCACTCACCTTCTGGCGGTTGTACGAATTCGATTCTAGGTCAGGGTGCTAGCTATTGCAAGCAGTCTGCTAGCAGCGTTTCGGCAAACGTTCCGCACGCCGCGGATCAACCGCCGAACATCAAGTGGGAAATCGTGTAGATCGTCAGTCCGGCAAGCGAACCGACGACGGTCCCGTTGATGCGGATGAATTGCAGATCCCGGCCGACCTGCAATTCGATCTTCTTGCTGGCTTCCTCGGCATCCCACCGGGCAACCGTGTCGGTGACCAGGGTGCTGATCTCACCGGCATAGTTTTCCACCAAGTAGCGCGCGCCGCGATCGATCCAGTTGTCGACCTTGGCCCGCATGTCCGCGTCGTCGCGCAAGCGCTCGCCGAGCTGCTGCACGTTCTCGGCCACCTTGCGCCGCAGCGTGCTGCTCGGATCGTCGGCGGACTCCAGGATCAGCCGCTTCGCCGCGCGCCAGGTGGCCGAGGCGAGTCCGGTGATCTCCTCCCGGCCCATGATCTGCGCCTTGATCCGCTCCGCCTTTTTGATCATGGCGTCATCGAATTGCAGGTCCTCGGCGAATTCCTCCAGGAACCGGTTCGCGGCGAGACGGACCTCGTGCTCCGGATTGGAGCGGACTTTCCAGGTGAACTCGACCAGTTCCCGGTAGATCCGTTCGGAAAGCAAGATATTGACGAATTTCGGCGCCCACTGCGGCGCGTCCCGCAACACGATCCGATCGATCGTCTCCTGGGATCCGAGCGCCCACTGGTGCGCGCGCTCGGCGAGCAGATCCAGCAACGCCAACTGCCGGTTGTCGGCGAGCAGTTCCGCCAGCACCCGGCCGATCGGCGGACCCCACAGCGGCTCCGCGATCCGCTTGACGATGGTGTTGTCGATGACCTGCTCCACGTCCTCGTCGCGCAGTACGCCGACGACGGCGCGCAGGATGGTCGAGCTCTCCTGCGCCACGCGCGCGGCATGACTCGGATCGGCCATCCAGCGCCCGACCCGCCAGGAGATCTGCGCCGAGTTCACCTTGGCCGACACCACCTCGGGCGCCAGGAAGTTCGTGCCGACGAACGTACCGAGACTGGCGCCGAGCTGGTCTTTCTTCCGCCGGATGATCGCCGTGTGCGGGATGGGCAGGCCGAGTGGATGACGGAACAGGGCGGTCACCGCGAACCAGTCCGCCAGGGCGCCGACCATGCCCGCCTCCGAGGCGGCCCGCAGGTAGCCGACCCAGTCGCCGCCCGCCCCGCGCGATTCGGTCCAGCGGCAGAACAGATAGATCGCGGTGGCCAGGGCGAGCAGCCCGGTGGCGAACGCCTTCATCCGCCAGAGGTCACGACGCTTGGCCGCCTCGTCGAGCACGGCGGCGAAGCCGAGGGGCGCGGCGGCGGGCGCGGCGTCACCGGCGCGGTCGCCCCGGGCGTTCAGCACCGCGGTGTTGCCGGGAGCTTTCTCCATGCCTCCCATTCTGCTGTGCGCGGCGAAGTGAGCGAGCGGGGTGAGTGCCTGCGCACAAACCGGACGTGCCGGGCGCCGGACACGCCCGGACTGTGGTTCCTACCGCATCCGGGCTCAAAAGCGCATATCACGGGTATCGGGGACCTAAGCTGGTAGCCACCGGAGCACATACGAACGAGGGAGCCCACGCTGTCCACCGAAGACCTTGTCGATGTCGGCGAGCGACCGCCGGCGGTGCGCGGCGGCCGGATGGACGGCCGCAAGCGCCGGTGGCGGCAACACAAGATCGACCGCAGGGAGGAACTCGTCGACGGCACTCTCGCCGCCGTGCGCGCCCGCGGCAGCAACGCGGGCATGGACGAGATCGCCGCGGAGATCGGCGTCTCCAAGACCGTGCTCTACCGCTACTTCTCCGACAAGAACGACCTCGTCCACGCGACCATGCAGCGGTTCATCGAGACCACGCTGATGCCGCGGGTGTACGGCGCGATCAGCCTGGACGCGGACGAATACCAGCTGGTGCGCTCGGCCCTGGCCGAGTACGTCGGCACGGTCGACGAGGACCCCGAGGTCTACCGCTTCATCATGGGCAACGGCTCGGCCGACCAGTCCTCGCTCGCGGAGTTCGAGAAGCTCTTCGCCGAGGTGGTGTGCGCGGTGATCACCGATCGCGCCAAGGACCGGGGCGTAGCGACCGAGGGCGCCGCGCTGGCGTCGTACGTGCTGGTCGGTGGCATCCAGCTGGCCACGCACTGGTGGACCACCAACAAGTCGCTGTCCCGCGAGGACGTGATCGATTACCTCACCATGCTCGCCTGGAGCGCCATCGAGGGCATGGCCCGCGCGGGCGGTTCGCCCGCCGCGTTCAACGCGCAGCAGCATGTGCTGCCCGCCCCCGAGACGCCGGCGCAAGACTGAATCGAGCCATCGGCCCTGGTGCTAGCTGGAGCGCTTGCAAAAGTTCACCAGCACTCTCGACTTTGCCGAATCCTTGGCTAGTCTGAACCCGAGCGGTGCGCCGAGTGCGTTGCGTCACCGCAGGCGCCGTACTCGACGGCGGTCCGTGCGGGTGTCCCGCACGCTGCCGCCCGCGTCCGTCGCTCCGACCGCGGCACCAACGGAGGTACCTCGATGGCGAAGCAAGTACCGACCTCTCGGCTTGCTCGTGGCACGAAGCTGGGCGCGGTGGCAGCCAGTTCGGTGCTTCGCACCCAGCGCGCGCGGTTGACCATGCGGGGCAGATCCGAGGCCGTCCGGGCGAAGATGGCCGAGGAATCGATGATCCGCACCACCGAGCAGGTGGTCACGGTGCTGGGCACCATGAAGGGCGTCGCCATGAAGCTCGGCCAGATGATGTCGGTGCTCGATCTGGATCTGGTGCCAGAGGACCATCGGGAGCGGTTCCAGAAACGCCTGGCCGTGCTGCGCAACGCGGCCCCGACGGTCTCCTTCGCGGCCATGCGCCAGGTGATCGAGGACGATTTCGGAAAGCCGCTCGACGCGGTATTCGCCGAGTTCGACGCCGAGCCCGTCGCCGCCGCCTCGATCGGCCAGGTGTACCGGGCGCGACTACACGACGGCCGCCAGGTCGCGGTGAAGGTGCAGTATCCGGGCATCGATGCGGCGGTGCGCGCGGATCTGAAGAATCTCGCGATGTTCCGGCGCGTGCTCCAGTCCGCGATGCCGTGGGTGACGCCCGCGGTGCTGGACGAGCTGCGGCTGAACATGGAGGCCGAGCTGGACTACCGGGCCGAGGCGGCCACCCAGTTGCAGATCGCCGAGTTGTACGCCGGGCATCCTTTCGTCATCGTCCCGCGCTCGCTGCCGGAGTTCTCCACCACGCGGGTGCTGGTCACCGAATACGTGGAGGGCAAGGGCTTCGAAGAGATCCGGCAGCTGCCCCAAGCGGAGCGCAACCGGATCGGCGAGATCATCTACCGGTTCTACGTGGGATCGCTGTTCACCTTCAACGAATTCTGCGGCGACCCGCATCCGGGCAACGTTCTGCTGGCCGGCGACGGCCGGGTCGGCTTCCTGGATTTCGGATTGTTCAACCGCATGGACGCCGAGCACGTGCAATTCGAGCTGGTCTGTCTGCGTGCCGCGGCGGAAGATCGCGCGGAAGACCTGCGCGAGTTGATGATCCAGCGCGGCGTCATCGATTCGCCGCAGGAGATCGGCGCCGAGGAGTGCCTGGAATACGTACTGGCCGCCTCGGAATGGTGTCTGATCGACGAGGAACTGACCATCACTCCCGAGCTCGCCAGCGGCGCCTTCCTGCTCGCGGTCGACCCGAGGGCCAGCGAGTTCACCGGTATGAAGCAGCAGAATCTGCCGCCGGAGCACCTCTTCTCCCGCCGCGCCGACTTCCTGACCTTCGGCATGCTCGGTCACCTCGGCTGCACCGCGAACTGGCATCGCATCTCCAGGGAATGGCTCTACGACGAACCACCGGTCACCGAGCTCGGCCGGGCCCATCACGCCTGGCTCGCCGACCGCCCGCACGCCGCGCCGCAACGGCCGCGCAAGAAGACCACCAAGTAGCCGCCGAACGGCGGCACGACCGCAGAACGGAAGACCATGGCAGATACACGGGAATTCGACCTAGTGCTCTTCGGCGCGACGGGTTTCGTCGGCAAGCTGACCGCGGAATATCTCACCGAGGCCGCGCCGGAATCCGCGCGAATCGCGCTGGCGGGACGATCGCTGGACAAGTTGACGACCGTACGCGACGACCTCGGCCCGACGGCCGCGAACTGGGGTCTGGTGGTGGCCGACTCGACAGACCAGAGCGCGCTCGACGAGCTGGCGGCGCGCACCAAGGTCGTGGTCACCACCGTCGGCCCGTACCTGCGCTACGGGATGCCGCTGGTAGCGGCGTGCGCGAAGGCGGGCACCCATTACGCCGACCTCACCGGCGAGCCGCTGTTCATCCGCGACGCCATCGACAACTATCACGAACAGGCCGTCGCCACGGGCGCGAAGATCGTGAATTCCTGCGGCTACGACTCGATTCCGTCCGATCTGAGCGTATATCAGCTCTACCGCCGCACGGTCGAGGACAACACCGGTGAGCTCGTCGACGTCACGCTGGTGGCTTCGCTCAAGGGCGGCGTCAGCGGCGGCACCATCGATTCCGGCCGCGCGATGATGGAGGCGATCGCCGCCGACCCGGCCAAGGGCAAGGTGATGTCGCACCCGTACTCGCTGAGCCCGGACAGGTCGATGGATCCCGACGTCGGCCGCCAGTCCGATCAGGCGCTGTCGCGGGCGAGCGCGATCGACCCCAGCCTGGACGGGTGGGTCAGCACGTTCGTCATGGCCGCGCACAACACCAAGATCGTGCGCCGCAGCAACGGCCTGCTCGGCTGGGTGTACGGCAAGAATTTCCGCTACCGCGAAGTCATGAGCGCCGGAAAGTCCCGGGTGGCGCCGCTGGTAGCGGCGGGGATGGCGGGCGGCATCGTGGCGGGCATGACCGCGGGCGCCCTGCTGTCGCGGGCATCGGCGGGTCGCAAGCTGCTCGATCGCGTGCTGCCCAAGCCGGGCACCGGACCGAGCGAGCAGGCCCGCAAGAGCGGCTGGTTCAGCATGAAGACGTTCGCGCACACCACCTCGGGCGCGAAGTACGTGGCCACCTTCTCCGGCACCGGCGACCCGGGATACCAGGCCACCGCCGTACTGCTCGGCGAGAGCGGTCTGTGCCTGGCGTTCGACACGGAGAAGCAACCCGAGCTCGCGGGCATTCTCACCCCGGCCGCGGCGATGGGCGACGCCCTCACCGAGCGACTGCGCGCGGCGGGCATGACGATCACCGTCGACCGCGCCTGAGGGACGCGCTCCGGTGAATCTCGCACGCAAGACGATGAATGCCCCCGCGCTCGCCGCGGTGTACGAGCGCGCCTGGCGGCCGGCGCTGTTCTATCTCGCCAGTGGGCGGACGACCGCGTCCGACCGCCGCGACGCGGTCACCGCCCTGCGGCTCGGCGGCGCGCAGAAGGTGCTCGACATCGCCTGCGGACCGGGCAATTTCACCAGATACCTGAGTGAGGCGCTGTCCGGCGAGGGCTATGCGATCGGCGTGGACTATTCGGAGCCGATGCTGGCGCGCGCCGTCGCGGACAACGCCGGACCGCGCGTCGGGTATCTGCGCGGCGACGCGCGCAGGCTCCCGTTCGCGGACGGAACCTTCGACGCGGTCTGCTGTTTCGGCGCGCTCTACCTCATTCCGGACCCACTCGTCGCCGCTCGCGAGATGATTCGCGTTCTCGCTCCCGGTGGCCGGATCGCCATCACCACCAGCCACCGGGCGGCCAACCCCATCGGTGAGATGAGCCGCGTGGTCGGCGGTTTGAGCGGGCTGCGGGTGTTCGGCGCCCGGACCTTTCCCGCCCTGTTCGCCGAGGAGGGTTTGGTGGAGATCGACCAGCGGGTCCATCGCCTGCTCCAGTACGTCAGCGCGACGAAGCCCATTCGGTCGGCGACGGGAACAGCGTGCGCCGGAGCGCGGTGATCAATCGCGGGTGACGGTCCGGATCAGGAACTCGAGCTTCGCCACGGTCCGATCGAGCGGACGGATGCTGCGCTCCACTCGGCACATCGCCACCGCGCCCTCGAGCGCCGCGACGATCAGGGTGGCGGTCCGCTCGGCGTCGGCCTCGCTCGCGCCGTGGTCGCGCAACGACCGCGTCAGCAGGCCGGTCCAGTTCTCGAACGCGGACGCGGCGGCCCGCTGCGGCTCGTCGTCGTCCCCCGGCTCCTCGATCGCGACCGCGAGCACCGGGCAGCCAGCCTGGAAATCATTGTCCGCCAGAACCTTTCGCCACATGTCGACGAACGACCGCAATCCCGCGACCGGCCCGGCGGGCAGCCCTTGCGCGAGTTTGCGGGCGGCCAGCGCATCGGCGAAGCGCACGGCTTCGGCCGCCAGCTGCGCTTTGCCGCCGGGGAAGTAGTGGTAGGTGGATCCCAGCGGAGCCTGGGCGTGCTTGGCCAATTCCCGCACGCTGGTCGCGTTCAGACCGCGGCGGCGGATCATGTCGGCCGCGCCTGCAACCATTCGATCCCGCGCCTGCGGCGTTTCGGCCACCCTTCTCCTCCCATGTTCATGACGACTGTCATAGCCTATCGCGCGCAGGCGTGCGCGCGGCCGTGCGCGGTGGAACGTGACCCGCCGCGCGCGGTCAGCCGATGTCCTGCAATACCCGGCGCTGCGGGTCACCGGTATCGCAGCCGGTTCCGACGACCAATGCGGTGACGGCGGGCGGGTGCGGGCCGTTGAGCAGGATGAGCACCGCGTCGCCGCCCTGGAACGCGATGTCGGCCGAGCCGAGGACGGTGCGGTCGAGCCCGTTCGCGTGGACACAGCGTTGCAGCGCTTCGGGGTCGGCGAGGGAGCCGCTGACGGTGTGGCGGCCCAGCGCGCCGAAGGCCATGGTGGCGGTGACTTCGTCATTTCCGATGGCGGGTCGCGCGGTGGGGGCTGGGCGGTCACGGCCGTCCATCGTCGAGATGGCCGAGCCGGCTGCGGCAAGGGCGACGATCGCCGCGGCTGCCGCGGCGAACCAGCGCGCCCTGGTGCGGCGATGCTCGTCGACAGCGACCGAGGGAGCCGCGCCGCGTTGGGAATATTTGATATCGAGCCGGGCCCCGCCCGCCCGCCCGGGCGCGATCGCGTGGACCGCGGTGTCCTGGGGTGATCGGAGCGCTTCGATGAATTCGGTCAGCCGGGCGGTGACGTCCTCGGGCATGGAGTGGATGACGCGTTCCTCCCGGCTCAGCGCACCCAATTCCGCGCTGATCTCATCCAGCCCGCGCAGATACCGCACCGCCTGCGGATCACGCGAGACGATCGGCCACAACTGCTCGCGCTGCGCGGCCGTCACATTGCCGGCGTGCAGATCGGCCAGCAACCCCGGCGGGAACGGAGGCTGCGGCACCGTCCGGATCGCCATCGCACCTCCGTTGTTCGCGTCCGACATCGCACCGATCCCCTCACCCCCAGGCCCGCCTGTGCATCGTTCAAAAGGTCGTCACTGTTATTGGACGCGTCCCGACTGCTCTCGGTTCCCCGGATCGCCGAGAAAATCCAATTGCTTTTTCAACCACTGCCGCGTATGGACGCACCGGCTTCGATCGTCCCATCGGGCACGGCGAGCACCGCCCGCAAGCCGCTGTAAACAGCTCGGGGACAACGGATCTGTCACGCTCCCGGCGAATGCCAGCTAGCCTCACTCCACAAGATCGCGTATTCCAGCCAGAGGACCCCGCCATGAACAGTCCCCTACCCACGCCCGCGTCCGCCCGAGGAGAGGCCACCGGGGATCTGCTCGCGGGAAGGACCGCCGTTGTCACCGGGGCGAGCCGTGGCATCGGCCTGGCGATCGCGATCAGGTTCGCGTCGGAGGGCGCGAACGTCGCGATGATCGCCCGCACCCAGGAGCCGCACCCCAAGCTGCCCGGCACCATCCACACGGCCGCCGCGGAAGCGGAGGCCGCGGGTGGCGCGGTACTGCCGTTGGTAGCGGATGTCCGCGACGACAAGGCGATGGCGGAGGCGGTCGATCGGATCGCCGAGCGCTTCGGCGGCATCGACATCCTGGTCAACAACGCGGGATCGGTCGATCTCACCGGCGCCGAGCAGATCGGCATGCAGCGCTACGACCACATGCAAGCCGTCAATCTCCGCGCGCCGTTCCTGCTGTCCAAGCTGGCGCTGCCGCACCTGCGCGCCTCGGCGACGGCCGGGCGGAATCCACATATCCTCACCCTCTCCCCGCCGCTCAACATGAACCCCGAGCACGTTGGCAACGGCGTGGCCTACACCGTCTCCAAATACGGTGTCAGCATCGCCACCGTCGGTCTGGCACACGAGTTCCGGCCCTACGGCATCGCCGTGAACTCCCTGTGGCCGCGCACGAAGATCGACACCGCCGCGGTGCGCAATCTGCTCGGCGGCGCGGAAGCCGTCGCCGCGTCCCGCAACCCGTTCATCTGCGCGGACGCCGCTTTGCTGATCGTGACCAGCCCCGCCGCGACCTACACCGGCCGACTGCTCCTGGACGAGGATGTCCTCGCTTTCCATGGCCGCACCGACCTGGACCACTACCGAGTCGTACCGGGCTCCGGCGCTCTCGCCAACGACCTTTTCATCGACGCGTAGACCACACCGCGGAGATAGCCGAAGCACGCACCCGCACTGACTTTTCGGCCTCGAGATCAGCTTGTTCCGCAGGCGTCGGCAGGAACCGCCGCGACCCACGGTGCGCGTAAGGCGCTCCGCCGCGGTGTGGCTCGCCGATGTCACGGCGCGGACGGGGCGGTCCCGAGAGCGACCATGCGGTGCAGGATCGCGGGCGCCAAGGCCAATTCGAATTCGGTTCCGCTGCTTTCGAACACGAAGGCCAGGAAGTCGTCGCGCGGTACCGGGGCCAAGCGGACCGAGCACTGCTCCCCCACGACCACCCAGCCGCCGACGGTCAACTGATCGGACATCGCCCCTCCCACCCTTCGATACTTCCGACAAGTGGACTATGCCAGTTGCGGCACAGGGGTGTCAACGGCGGAAATCGGTCGCTGACCTGGCCGAATACTCGTACTCCATGATCGGGCGGCCGGGCGGGTGGACGCTCTGGCGGTACTCCAGCGCGACGCCTCGGACGTCCAGACCGATGCGGTGCACGACCAGCACCGCCGCCGGATGCGGGAGCGCGAGACGGCGGCGTTCGTCATCCGTGGCCAGCCGGGCGCCGACGCTCTCGCGCACGACTGCGGCGGCGCGGCCGATCACGGCCTCCAGACACCGCACGACTCCGCCCGGCACGGGCGCCGTCCCGTGCACCAGCGTGGCGGCTGCGGCGAATTCACCGGGATACCAGCATGTGACCAGCCGAACTGCCCCGGAGCCGTTCTCGTACAACAACTTCACACTGATCACCGGACTCGCCGTTGGGAGACCGAGCGATTCGGTGACCTCCTGCGGTCCTTCCACCATTTCAGCTCCCAGCACGGTCACCGGATCGGGCTGGGACGCGGACGGGCCGTATCGGGGCGCGCTCTCGCGCATCAGCGCCGAGCGTTCGGCCACGTAGGTGCCCGACCCACGACGTGACGTGACGATTCCCTGCTGCCGCAGCGTGTTCAGCGCCTTGGCGGCGGTGGGCCGGGCGACCTTCCAGCGGGCGGCGAGTTCGCGCTCGGACGGCACCTCGGCGCCGGGAGCCAACTCCCCGCGCTCGATCAGATCCCGCAGATGCCCCGAGATCTGCAGATACTTCGGGACTACGCCATCGATTCCGGCCACCGGTCGCCTTCCCCACACCGCCCCTCGGACCGCTGGTCAGTGTAACAACGGCGGAGACGTGCGCAGCGGCCTTCACACAAGCCCGTACCGAGGCGGTCCGCCGCGCTGAACCGCCCGGTAAAGTGCGAATCCAGTACAGCGCGGTACGAACAGGACCGAGCGGAAGGGGGCTTCCACGTGGCGGTACCCGATACCGGACAGGGGACGGCGCGCGAGCTGTACGCGGCGGCCATCGGCGCGGGCGGGAGCGAAAGGTTCGAGCTGGACACGGCGGTCGCGGAGAATCTCGCCGCCGCGTGCGACCAACTGGTCGACGATCTGGGCCGCGCGATGGCGGGCGAACACCTCGTCACCGAGGTGACCGGCTTCCCCGATCTGCCAACCGGGCACGGCCTCACCCGCGGGTTCTCCGCCAAGGGAAGGCAATACCTGGACACCCTGGCCGCGTTCCAGGAAACGGCGCTGCTGTTCAAGGCCGCGTATCTCGCCGCGGCCAATCGGCTGGCCGACGCCGAGGCGGCGAATCAGGCCGCACTGCGGCTGGTCGCCGACTATCTGGAGCCCCGTTGAGCGCGCACCCGCGCGCCGGGACCGACTGAGGGGGACGACGGATGGCAGACTCCACGGCACGCGCCGCCGCCGACGGCATCCGGCAGGAACTGGCCGGATTCACCGACGACGCAACCGATCCCGCCTACGCGCCGGATCGGGAACTGTTCGGCGCCTACACCCACCAGCAGATCTGGGAGCTGGTGCACGAAGCGCTCGACCCGGCGGCATTGGGCCGGATCGCCGCGGCATGGCAGGCCAACGCGACCGCGGTGGCCGAAGCGTTCCAAGCCTTCTCCGATGCCACCAACCGCGAATTCGCGCGCTGGTCGGGCCGGGCAGCCGACGCCGCGGTGAGCGCGACCAGGCAGTTCGTCCGCGCGGGTGGGGATACGCACGACGTGTGCCGGGCGGTCGCTCGGCTGATGGAGTTGAATAGCGATGCCGCGCAGACGGTCCGGGGCGCGATCGCGCCGCCGCAGCGGTATCGGCCGCTGGCGGACCCGGCCGCGGAAGCGGTTTACGGTGGAAAACGTAGGATGGAACACGATAGTGCGGCGGCAGACATCGAAGCGGATGTCCGGGACACGATGACTTACGTCTACACCCCGACGATGCCCGCCACCGGCGACCGCGTTCCCCGATTCCCCCGGCCGCAGGAAGGTTCGGCGGCCGACAACGCACCCGGCGATCCGGATTCCGCGCGCGGAGGCGGCGCACGGTGAAATGGGTGCTCACCCCGGACGAGTTCACGCATGTCTGGACGAACGAAACGAGCCTGGACCGTAGGCCCTACCCGGTCAACATGGTCCCTTCGGCCACCGCGCGGACCGAGTCGGAGTACCACGCCCTCCATCTGCCGCAGCGCTTCGCCCGCCAAGCCGATCCTGATCTCGCCGCCGCGCTGGTGCTCTGCGCGCGCAACGACGCGACCACCATCACCGTCTCGGGCGAGCGTTCGGCGCTCTCGCGCAACGGCAGCGGGTCCGAGACCGAACGGATCCTCGCGTTCGCCGCGGTGGTGCACAACCACGCGGGCATCCTGGTCGCCACGCCGGACCGGGTGACCGTACAGATGTGCCACGCCCGTGCCGTGGGTGAACGCTTGGTGCAGATCATCGGCTCGGCGCGACCGGGCAAGCTCGCCCCGATGCGGGAGCCGCAGGACGCGGTGCTGAATCCGGATCGCACCGAGCCGTTCGTCACCAACGGTCACCGCGGCGCGGCGAAGTTCCGCCAAACCCTGCGTAAGCCGGTGGACGGGCGTGGCTTCATCACCGTCACGGTGGAGCCGGAGAACCCGATGTCCCCGCCCACCCGCCATCGCACCTGGCTGGACTTCACCGGCGACGGTCGCTACTTGCTCACCACCGCGCACGATCTCATCCTCACCCCGGTGGCGGACGAGGAATTCGCCACCCAGTTACTGCGGCTCGCGCAAGTGTGACGTGGCCGAACCGCCGCGCGGTTAGGTTGGAGCCATGCCGAAATTGTGGACGGTGCCGCCCACCGAGGCCATGCGAGCCGATGGCTTGCGCGTAGCCGAGCTGGACACCTCCGGGACGCCGGGGTTCACCGGCGGCAAGAAGGCGGGCGTGCCCTTGCTCGCCGAACGCGCCCAGGTGCTGTCGGATCTGCAGGAGAAGCTGTACGCCAACGGCCGGGCCGGCGGCGACCGGCGCAACGTGCTGCTGATCCTGCAAGGCATGGACACAGCGGGCAAGGGCGGCATCGTCCGGCACGTCATCGGATCGGTCGATCCGCAGGGCGTGGACCACGCCGCGTTCGGGGTGCCGACGCCGGAGGAGAGCCGCCATCACTATCTGTGGCGCATCCGGAAGGCACTGCCGCGCGCGGGTCAGCTCGGTGTGTTCGATCGCTCGCATTACGAGGACGTGCTCGTGGTGCGGGTACACAATCTGGTGCCGCCGACGGTGTGGGAGCCGCGCTACGACGAGATCAACGCGTTCGAGCAGGAATTGGTGGACGAGGGCACCTCGCTGGTGAAGGTGGCCATGTTCGTCTCGCTCGACGAACAGAAGCGGCGCCTGGCCGAGCGGCTGGAACGCACGGACAAATTCTGGAAGTTCAACCCGTCCGACATCGACGAGCGCGCGTTCTGGCCCGCTTACCAGGACGCGTACCAGGCGGTGCTGGACCGCACGTCCACCGAGTACGCGCCCTGGCATGTGGTGCCCGCCGACCGCAAGTGGTTCTCCCGCCTCGCCGTCACCGAGTTGCTGATCGCGGCCCTGGAGCGGCTCGACCTCGACTGGCCCCCGGCGACCTTCGACGTCGAACAGCAGAAGCGGCGGCTGGCGCGGGCATAGCGTCAGCGGACCAGCGGCCCGGCCGGTATCAGCGCCTCCCGAAGCGCCGCTACGCCCTGTTTTACGGAATCTCTCAGGTAAGCCGACGATGATGGCGGCTGTGGGCCGATCACGCGGGGAGATGGTCGGCGGATCTACGATCGTGGCGGCAGAAACCGTCCGGCGAGCGAAAGGCGTGGTGAACGCACGGTGAGCAAGAACCAGGGTGGGAAGTCGAACCCGCTGCTGGCGGCGGAACGCGCCGACCGCAACCGCAAGATCTTGATCCAGGTGGGCGTCGCCGCCGTGCTCGTCGCGCTGATCGCGGCGATCGGCATCGGCATCGCGGTGAAGAAGGCCCACAAGGACGATCCCGGGCCCGCTCCGTCCATCGCCGCGACCGGCACCGCGAACGCGGGCCCCGTGCCCGCCTCGATCACCGACAACGGCGCCGTCCGCGTCGGCAAGCCGGACGCGAAGGTCACCGTGCGGGTCGTCGCCGACCTCCAGTGCCCCGCGTGCAAGGCCTTCGAGGCGGCCAATGGGCAGGTGCTCGAGGAAGCGGTGGCCAACGGCACCGCGGTGGTCGAGTACAACATCATCGCCTTCCTGGACAAGGCGTCCACCACGCGCTACTCCTCGCGCGCGGCCAACGCCGCCTACTGCGTCGCGGAGGCCGACCCGTCGAAGTACCAGGCCTGGCTGAAGACGATGTTCGCCCAGCAGCCCCCGGAGGGCGGCGCGGGCCTGACCGACGATCAGCTGGTCCAGATCGCCAAGAGCGCCGGTTACACCGACGACGCGATCGCCCAGTGCATCACCGACCACAAGTACGACAAGTACGTCCAGGCCCGCACCAAGGAAGTGCTGGACAGCGGTATCCAGTCGACCCCGTCGGTGTTCGTCAACGGCAAGAAGGTCGAGTCCAGCCAGCAGGTCTTCGGCGCAGGCGGTCTCGCACCCGTGATCAGCGCCGCCGCGGGCCAGTGATCACCGCGGGGCCCCGGGCCGCGTGGGTCCTGTTGATCGGCGGGCTGGCCGGTTGGCTGGCCGCCGTGGCGCTGACCGTGGAACGGTTCAAGCTGTTCACCGATCCCGGCTACACGCCGTCGTGCAGCATCAACCCGATCCTGTCCTGCGGGTCGGTGATGGTGACCGATCAGGCCGCGGTTTTCGGGTTCCCGAACCCGCTGATCGGCATCGTCGGGTTCTCGGTCGTCGTCACGCTCGGCGTGCTGTCGGTAGCCGGGGTCGGCTTCCCGCGCTGGGTCTGGGGCGGGCTGTGGCTGGGCACCCTGCTCGGGGTCGGCTTCATCTGCTGGCTGATCTTCCAGAGCCTGTACCGGATCAACGCGCTGTGCCCGTACTGCATGGTGGTGTGGGCGATCATCACGCCGCTGCTCGCGGTGTGCACCGATCAGCTGTGGGGGCGCTCGCGCGGTCCGCTGGGGGTGCTCGCCGAGTGGCGCTGGACGATCGTCGCGCTGTTCTACGCGGTCGTGCTGCTGCTGGTGTTCCTGCGCTTCCAGGACTACTGGCTGTCGCTGGTCTGATCCGAATCAGTTCGGCGGGCCCGCGACCAGCGCCACCGGCACCGTGCGCGCGCCGCTCGCGCCGGTGACGCCCAATCGGACGGTCTCGTTGGGCTTGCGCCTGTTCAGCGCGATGCGCAGCGACTGCGCGTTGCTGACGGCGTGGTCGTCGAGCGAGGTGATCACGTCCCCGGCGGCCAGACCGGCGGTATAGGCGGGCATGCCGTAGATCGCCATGTCCACGCGCGCTCCGGTACCGGCCGGAAGCGCGTTGGAGACGAGCACGCCGAGCGTGGCCGTCGGGCCGATGTGCACGGTGTCGGTCGGGGTGCCGGAGCGAATCTGCTGGACCACTCGCATCGCGGCATCGATCGGCACCGCGTAGCCGTTGGCCGGATGGTCGGCCGTGCGCGCCCCGTCGCCCGACGCCGCCGCGATGACGCCGACGACGGACGCCTTGTGATCGACCAGGGCTCCGCCGGACTGTCCCGGCGTGACCGCCGCCGCCACCTCGAGCATCCCGTTGAGCGCCTTGCGCGACAGATCGGCGGCGTTGATCGCCACGATCGCGCTGTCCAGGTCGGTGAGCGGGCCGTGCACCGCGGTGGGCGTGCCGCCGGTCCCGCCCGCGTTGCCGATCGCCAGGAGCTCCTCACGCAGCCGCAACCCGGCCGAACTGCCGATGGTCGCGGTCGGCAGCGCGTTGGCCGCGGCCAAGTCCAGCAGGGCGATGTCGGCGTCGGCGTCGTAGCCGAGCACTGCCGCGTCGTAGACCTTGCCGTTGCCCACGTCGGTGACGGTCACGGTGTCCGCGCCCTTGACCACGTGGTGGCTGGTGAGCACCTCGCCGTCGGCGGTGAGGACGATGCCGGAGCCCGCGGCACCTGGCCCGGATCGCTCGGCCGAGGCGTTGATGTTGACCAGCGCCGGGCGCACCGCCGCGGTGACGAGTCCCGCGTCGAGCGGCTCGGGCGGGACGAACGCGACCGAGGCCGCCGTCCCGGCGGGGCCGGGCCGGTCGCGGTCCGGGAGATCGCCGCGATACCCGAGGAACGCGGCGACCACGAGCATGAGGGTGACGACCAGCACGAACACCCGACCACCACCGGGCGCGCGACGCGCCCCGATCCATTGCTGCCGTTTTTCGTCCATGGCTCTCCCGCCTCGGCCGAACCTCCCGAATCCATTGTCGCCGGTGCGCGCCGCCGAAGATCATCGAACCGTGCAGCCCGCCGGAAAAATAGCTCGTGAGCGCGCCTTTTCCGTGTCAAAGTTGGCAACCGCACCCATGCGACGGTAGGCATGTCCTCATGAGTACTGCCGCCGCCTATGCCCTGTCCACCGCCGATGGCTCGTTCGAGAAGGTCACGATCCACCGCAGGGGCCTGGGTCCGCGCGACGTGCTGATCGACATCAAGTTCGCGGGAATCTGCCACTCCGACATCCACACCGCCCGCAACGAGTGGGGCAGAACCCGCTACCCCTGCGTGCCGGGCCACGAGATCGCGGGCGTGGTCGCCGCGGTCGGATCCGCGGTCACCAAGCACCGGGTCGGCGACCGCGTCGGCGTCGGCTGCATGGTCGATTCCTGTGGGGTCTGCGCGCCCTGTCTCGCCGACGAGGAGCAGTACTGCACCGCGGGCGCGACCATGACCTACAACACCCCGGTCGATCCAGCGGTCGAGCCCGGCGGACACACGCTCGGCGGGTACGCCACGCAGATCGTGGTGACCGAGAACTTCGTGGTCGCCATCCCCGAAGGGATCGGCCTGGACGTCGCGGCGCCGCTGCTGTGCGCGGGCGTCACGCTGTACTCGCCGCTGCGGCACTGGGGCGCTGGGCCGGGCAAGAAGGTCGCGATCATCGGCATGGGCGGACTCGGCCACGTCGGGGTCAAACTCGCGGCCGCGATGGGCGCCGAGGTCACGGTGCTGAGCCACTCGCTGAGCAAACAGGACGACGGCAAGCTCTTCGGCGCCACCAACTACTACGCGACCAGCGACAAACAGACCTTCCGCGAGCTGCGCGGCCGGTTCGACCTGATCCTCAACACGGTGTCGGCGAACCTGCCCATGGACGACTATCTGCGCCTGCTGAACCTGGACGGCACCCTGGTGGTCCTCGGCCTGCCCGAGAAGCCCCTGAGCGTCAAGGCGCTCAACCTCGCCGGGTACCGCCGCTCCCTGGCGGGCTCGATGATCGGCGGCATCGCACAGACCCAGGAGATGCTGAACTTCTGCGCCGAGCACGGCATCGGCGCCGAGATCGAGCTGATCGCCGCCGACGAGATCGACGGCGCCTATGACCGGGTGGTGGCCAGCGACGTGCGCTACCGGTTCGTCATCGACGTCTCCACCATGTGAGCCCGCTCGCTCCACCGGTGCGGCCGCGCGGTGTCGTGCGCGAACCGGTCGTCGCGTGGGTACCTTGGCCTTGTGCCTGCGGAGGACGAAGACGAGACGCCAGAACCGGCCATCGCCGCACGCGGCATGCCGCCGTGGCTGCCGCGCGCGTTCCTGCTCGCCGCGGCGACGGTCACCGGGTTGCTGGCGGCCTTCTGGGTGCTCGAGCGACTGCGGAGTCTGCTGACGATTCTGCTCGTCTCGCTGTTTCTCGCCTTCGCGATCGAACCGGCGGTGAACTGGCTGGCGCGGCGCGGCATGCGGCGTGGTCCGGCGACCGGATTGGTGTTCCTCGTCCTGACCGCCCTCGTCGTCGGCTTCTTCTGGACGCTCGGAGCGCTGCTGGTCGAGCAGGTCACCACGTTGGTGCAGCACGCCCCCGAATACGCCGACCGCGGCGTGGACTGGATCAACCACACCTTCCACAAGGACCTGTCCAGTACGGACATCCAGAAGTACGCCACCGACTGGAGCTCGACCCTGGAGGGCTACCTCACCGGATTGGCGGGCAACGTCTGGGGCATCGGCACGGCCGCGATCGGCGCGCTCTTCCAGATCCTCGGCATCCTGCTGTTCACCTACTACTTCGCCGCCGACGGCCCCCGGATCCGCACCGCCGTCTGCTCGCTCCTGCCGCCGCGCCGCCAGCGGCATGTGTTGCGCGCCTGGGACATCGCGGTGGACAAGACCGGCGGCTACATCTACTCGCGCGCACTGCTCGCGCTCGCTTCGACACTCGCGCACTACGTCATGCTGCGGCTGCTGGACGTGCCGTCGGCGTTCGCCCTCGCGCTGTGGGTCGGTGTGGTCTCGCAGTTCATTCCCACCGTCGGCACGTACCTCGCCGGTGCGCTTCCGGTGATCGTCGGTCTGGTGCACGGGCCGAGCACGGCGCTGTGGATCCTCGGCTTCATCGTGCTCTACCAGCAGTTCGAGAACTACGTACTGCAACCGCGCATCACCGCGACCACCCTGGACATGCACCCCGCCGTGGCCTTCGGCGCGGTGCTGGCGGGCGCGGCGCTGCTCGGCGCCACGGGCGCGTTGCTCGCCATTCCGGTCACCGCGACGGTGCAGGCGTTCTCCGGCGCCTACATCCGCCGCTATGACGTCCCGGCCGACGTAGAGGCCGACATCGATCGCCGGACCGGCTCACCCAAGCGCCGCCGGAAGTTGGCCAGGAAGTTGACCACTCGCCTGGCAGGCCGTCACGAGCCGCCCGCGGAGTGAGACCGCGACCGGAGCCGATCGCGGGCGTCGCCGGCCTGTCGAGTTCGAACCCGCCCCATCCCGCTTGCGTCGTGGCATCTCCACTGGCAGGCCGTCGGACGGAACCGGCGACGGCGCGTGGCTAGGCGGCGCGAACGGCGGCCAACGTCCGGGTCAGCGCCTGGCTCACCGCGCCCAGCTGCGACCGGCTGTGCCGTGCGGTGTCGTACTCCACCTGGATGGTCATCCGGTCGCCGACCGTGAACACCGTCAGCTTCGGCGGCATGCCCACCGTCATCGCGAAGACGTCGTTGCGGACGAGCCGCAGTCCCGGCGGGGTCGAAAACGCGGGCAGGCGACCGATATTGGAGATGGCGAAGGTGTTCGGCGAGGAGAACAGCGCGGCGGTCACGGGGTCGGTGACCCGCTGGGCGGCGAGCAGCACCAGCAGTGCTTCTCTGCGCTCGGCCGAGGCGCGCATGCCCGATGCCACCGTGTGCGCCAGCGCGATCGGATCGGCTTCCGGTTCTACGAGCGCGTAGGTGCCCACTCCCGACACGCAGTTGAGCACGGTGCTGACGGGCAGCGGCGGGACGAGGTCCGCGCGGATGTCGACCGCATGGCCGCAGATCATCGGCAGTGCTCCCGCAGGCGGCTCCAGCTCCGCGCGGAAGGCGGCGAGCGCAGCTCCGGTGACCAAGCTGTTCACCGAGACACCGTGGGCGCGGGCGGCGGCGATCACCGCGGCGGTCTCGGTGTCGTCGAGTTCGATCCGGTCCAGGGTCAACCGGTTCGGCCGGTGCGCGCCGTCGCCGAGCTCGGGCAAGTGCCGCGGCGCGAGATCCGGGCTCATCATGGCCGCGCCAGCGCTCATCAGGTCGAGCAGGCCCCCGACCTCCTCGTCGGAGACGATCCGCGCCAGCCTGGTGTCCATTGCCTCGGGCAGGCGTTGGTCCGGATTCGCCTGTGGCGCAGGCGCGCCCGTCACCTGCGCGGTGTAGCGCTCCCACAGCTCGGCGAGCAGCGCGAAAGCGGATCTGCCGTCGGCGATTCCGTGGTGGACGACCAGCACGATCCGATCGTGGTCGCTGTCGCGCAGGAGATGCGCGTGGAACAACCCGCCGGTCCAGTCCTGGGGGGTGTTCACCAATTCCAGGTACTCCGGCTCGCCGCCCTCGGTGATCGTCAAGCGCGGCCGATAGGACTCGTCGCGCCGGAAGCATTTCGCGCCTTCGGCGTCGATCATCTGGCTGCGCAGTAGTGGGTGCGCGGCCGCCAGTTCGGCGAGGGCGCGGCGCAGCGCGGACACGTCGAGGACGCCTTGCACGGTCGAACCGATGAACAGCGGCATGCCACCCACCGGGATGCTGCCGATTCTCGTGTCGGAGCCGAAGTAGCTGCTTTCGAAGGGGGACAGGGGGCGGTGATCGGTCATCATCTCGTTCCTTCTCGTGCGGACGAACCCCACCATACGTACGTTTAAAACGCTTGTCACATACATTTGTTTGAAACGTACGTTATAAACACGCGTATGGCCCCTTGCTAAGGTGCTGGAGTGGGAACCCGCGAAGACCTGCTCGCCGCGGCCAAGCAATGCTTGGCCGAGCGCGGCTACGCACGCACGACCGTGCGCGAGATAGTCGCCGCCTCCGGCAGCAACCTGGCCGCGATCAACTATCACTTCGGCACCCGGGACAAGCTGCTCAACCAGGCGATGATCGAATCGAGCGCGGAGGCGGTGCAGCGAATCGCCGAGGCATTGCCGCAGGACGACCTCGTTACGCCCGCGGCGCGCCTGGAAGTCTTCTGGCGCAAGCTCATCGCGTCGTTCACCGAGGACCGGCCGCTCTGGTCGGCGAATATCGAAGGCCTCGCGCAGGCGCTGCACTCCCCCGAGGTACGCGCGGAGCTGGCGACCGCGGAGGAACACGCGCGCCAGCAGCTCTGGCAGTTGTTCGGCCCGAGCCGCGGCGCGGAGGCCGACCGCGCCGTGGGCGCGGTGCTGCACGCGTTGATCGGCGGTCTCATGGCCCAGTGGCTGGTCGATCCCGACCACGCGCCGTCGCCCGACGAGCTGATCGCCGGATTGCGCACGTTGGCCACCGAGATCGGCCACGACTGAACCGTCTCGCACCGGGCCTATCCCACGCCACGGGTAGCCATGAATCGCGCGCCGATGTAGAACTCTCGGAAAAGGATCCGCACCACTCGGTGCCGAGGCTGGAATGGGAACAATGCTGAAGCGGCCGCCGGACCTGGCCTTCGACCTCGGCAAGATGCACCGCAGGCGCAACGACGTGGCGGCCGCGCGCGAGGCGTTCCAGATCGCCATCGCCTCCGGCCATCCGAACTGGGCGCCGCTGGCCGCCGCGGAGCTGGGCGGACTGCTGAGCGCGGCGGGTGACAAACCGGCCGCGGAAGGCGCCTACCACGTCGCGGTCGATTCCGGCCATGAGGACGCCGGGCCGCGCGCGGCCTACAACCTGGGCCTGCTGCTGGCCGAGCGCGGCGACACGGCGGCAGCCGAGGCGATGTACGAGCGCGCCGCCGAATCCGGCCATCCCGACGCGGCGCCGCGGGCGTGGATCAATCTCGGCTACTCGCGCGCCAAGCGCGGGGACTCGGATTCGGCGCGCACGGCCTACCAGCACGCGATCGACGCGGGCCCCGGCGACATCGCCCGGCTCGCCTTATCCAACCTGGCCTACCTTCTGCGCTCCGAGGACGACCTGGACGGCGTGAAGGCCGCCTACCGCGCCGTCATCGACGGCTGGCCGGAGGACCAGTCGCTCATTGTCGCGGGCGATCTCGTCCAGCATCTGAGCGAGGCGGGCGATCTGCCGGGGGCCAGGGAGGTGAGCCGGTCCTTGGCCGGTTCGGACGATCCCGCGGTGGCCGCGCGGGCCAGTTTCGATATCGGGGTGTTCAGCGAACAACTCGGCGAGCCGGACGTGGCGCTGGCGGCCTTCCAGCGCGCACTCGATTCGACGGACGCGGAAGCTCGCGTCCGGGCGGCGGCCGCGCTCGCGCCGATCTACCACGAACGCGCGGCGACCGTGCTGCGCGAGACGGACTGGGCCGGGCTGGCGCACGCCCACGGATCCGCGAGCGATGCCCCCGCCATGCTCGCCGACCTGATCAGCGCGGCTGTCGAGGACCAGGCGCGCGGCATCGTCTTCCTGTACTCCGCGGTGCTGCACCAGGGTTCGATCTACTCGGTGACCGCGCCCGCCGCCGAAGTCGTGCTCGGCGCCCTGTTGCACGAGCGCACCGACGTGACCTATGTCCGCGCCTGGCTGCGCGATCCGCAACCGCTGCGCTTGGAGCTGCTCAACTGGTTGCACGAGGTGATCGCCACCGCGGCATGGCAATCCGCCGCCGAGGACGACGCCGAGCTCGCCCCGGCCGACCGTACCGCCGCGGCGGCCTGCTTGGCACTACTGCCGCGCGTGCGGGCCGCCACGGCGGCCGCGCTGGCGATGGCCGAGGTCGAAGCGGTGGCCAATGCCGCGACCGAGGTGCTCGCGACGCTCAGCGCGCTGCCTGCCGTCAACGAGTGATCGCGCGCAGCACCGCCGTGACCGACTGTTCGGCGAGTTCATCGGTCAGCGGTAGGTGTCCGAACAACGCCCGGTAATAGATCGGCGCGGCGACCGCGTCCAGCACGAAATCCGGATCGATGCCCGGGTCCACTTCGCCGCGGGCGATGGCCGAGCGCAGCGCCGTCGCCGTGGTCCGCCGCCGCGGTTCGAAGACGGTGGCCAGGAAGTGGGCGCGCAACCGCTCGTCACCCGCCAGGTCCGCGACCAGCGCGGGCAACACCCGGTGCAGCGACGTATCACGCAGTGCCGCAACCAGATCCCGCATGGCGCGGTTCAGGTCGGCGCGCAGGTCGCCGGTGTCCGGGGTCGGTCGCAAGCCGAGCATTTCGGCGACGACGTCGACCACCAGGTGCCGCTTCGACGGCCATCTGCGGTAGATCGCGGGACGGTGCAGACCCGCACGGGCCGCGACCTGCCCGATGGACAGGTCCGCGTATCCCACCTCGTCGAGCAGTTCCCGCGCGGCGGCGAGCACCGCGGCGTCGATGCGGTCGTCGCGGGTTCGTCCCGCCATCAGAAGACCGGTCGCGGCATCAGCACGACGCGCCAACCGTCCGGATCGGGAAAGGTCAAGCCGCCGTTGGCCGCCCAGAACGGATTCTCGGCGGGCACCGGCTCGACGCCGAACTCACCGAGCCGCTGCGCCACGTCGTACATGTGCGACTCGCTTGTGAAGTAGAGCACCAACAGGTTCTCCCGGCTCGGCGCATCGCCGGGGCTGCCGTCCACATGCGTGGTGAATTCCAGGTGGTATCCGGCCCCGGGCAATCCGAGCATCACGCCGTCGTAGCCCGCGTGGTCGCGGAATCGGTAGAGCTCGCGCAGGCCGAGCCCGTCGACGTAGAACCGCACCACTTCCTCGAGCCGGTCGGTGGGGCGGGCGATCCGGACCTGCGCGACGCGCAGTGAGTCCGGCCAGCCGTTGTCGGTGTCCATAGTTCAACGATACAGTACGAACTGTACTGAAATAACTCTCGGAAAACACCGAGGGCCGCCCCGTTCGATCGAACGAAGACGGCCCTCGGCGCGTTCTGCCTCAGCTCACTCGGCAGACTCCACCCGTCTGCGGATGCGGCGCGCCGCCGCGACCAAGTTGCGCAGCGACGGCTCGAGCTGCCAGTAGTGCCGGGTCTTCAGGCCGCCGTCCGGATTCGCCCACAACCGCTGCGGCGTCACCGCTTCGGCTGCCGCCGTGAGCAATTCGTCCAGCTCGTCGATGTCCGGGATACGCGCGGACCGGCTCTCGTACACGCCGGGGCCGACGCCGTGGCTGAGCCCGTGCCCGGACGCGCAGTCCTCCTTCAACGCACGCAGCACCCATTCGATCGAGCGCGTCGCGACGATGGCGGTGACGTCGGCGTCGAGTTCTTCGATCGCCTCGACCACCTCGGCGCGGCCGGAATACCCGATGTGCGTGTGGATCTGCGTTTCCGCCTGCACCCCCGAGGTGGCCAGACGAAACGCGCCGATCGCCCAGCGCAGGTACTCGGCGCGCCCCTCCGGGCGCAACGGCAGCATCTCCCGGATCGCGGGCTCGTCGACCTGGATGATCGCGATGCCCGCCTTCTCCAGGTCCACCACTTCGTCGCGGATGGCCAGCGCCACCTGGTCGGCGGTCTCGTGCAGCGGCTGGTCCTGCCGGACGAACGAGCGGGCGATCATGGTGACCGGCCCGGTCACCATGCCCTTGACCGGCCGGTCGGTGAGCGACTGCGCGTAGGTGATCCACTCCACCGACATCGGCGCCGGGCGCGACACGTCGCCGTAGATGATCGGCGGCCGCACACAGCGTGATCCGTACACCTGCACCCAGCCGAAGCGGGTGGTCGCGAAACCGTCGAGCAGCTCGGCGAAATACTGGATCATGTCGTTGCGCTCGTGCTCGCCGTGCACCAGCACATCCAGGCCGATGTCCTCCTGCAACCGGATCGTCGCCTCGATCTCGGCTTCGATCCGCTTGCGGTACTCCTCGTAGGACAACCGGCCCTCGCCGAGCTCGTAACGCGCCTGGCGAATCCGGGCGGTCTGCGGAAAGGAGCCGAGCGTGGTCGCGGGCACCGGAGGCAGGTTCAGCTTGCGCTGCTGGGCTTCCCGGCGCACCTCGTAGGGCTCCCGCGAGCGCATGTCCGAGGTGATCGCGTAGACCCGCTGCCGCACCGCGTGCTTCTGCTTGAAGTGCACCTCGGTCGGCCGCTTGCGCCATTTGTCCGACGGGCCTTCGGTGAGCGCCTTGGCGAGCGAGACCACCTCGCCCACCTTCTGTTTCGCGAACGCGAGCCGATCGGCGACGTGCCCCTCGATGTCGTATTCGACCAGCAGGTCGTAGGGCACGTGCAGCAGCGTGGTCCCGGTCGAGACGACCAGGTCCGGGCACACCTGCGCCAGTTCGTTCAGGTATTCCAGCGTGACGTAGCGGTCGGCGCGCCACACGTTGCGGCCGCTGATCACGCCCGCGTACAAGCGCTTGCGGCGGATGCCGGGCACCTCGGCCAGATCCTCCGGGCGCATCCGGTGACTGGCGAGGTCGAGGCCGATCGCCTCGATGTTCGTGCTCGCGAGAATGGCCAGCGCCTCACCGAAATCGCCGTACTGTCCGGTGACCAGGATGCGCGGACGCAGCGGGGCCCTGCCCAACCGGTGATAGGCCGATTCGAACGCGGCCAGTTCCGCGGGCGTGCGCTCGCTGGTGAACGCGGGCTCGTCCAGCTGCACACAGGTGGCGCCGCGCTTGGCGAGGATCTCGAACAGTTCCTCGTAGACCGGCAGCAGCTTGTCCAGCAGGCTCAGCGTGTCGAATCCGCCCGACTCGCCGGGGATGTGCCCGGCCTTGGACAGCAGCAGCAGCGACACCGGGCCGAGGACCACCGGCCGCAGTTCGATGTCGACCGCCTTCGCGCGGTCGAATTCGTCGAGCAGCGCCTCGGGGTGCAGCGAGAACTCGGTGTCGGCGTCCATTTCCGGCTGGCGGTAGTGGTAGTTAGTACCCAGGAACCGGACCAGCTCGAGCGGCGGCAGGTCCGGACGGCCGCGCGCCATAAGAAAGTAGAAGTCCAGCGGATGCAGGCCCTCGCGATACGGCTCAAACCGCTTGGGCACCGCGCCGAACAACAGCGCGTTGTCGAGCACGTGGTCGTAGAACGAGAAGGTATTGCCCGGCACCTGGGTCAGTCCGGTGGCGGCCAGCTCGTTGAACTGGGTCTCCTGGATCTCACGGCCGACCGCGAGCAACTTCTCGCGGTCGAGCGAACCGTGCCAGTAGGCCTCGAGGGCCCGCTTGAGTTCGCGGTGCGGCCCGATCCTGGGATAGCCGAGGATGCTCGACCCGTAGCCGTCGGTCACGTTCACCATGAGCGGGATACCTTCTTTCGATCACCTGCGCGGCCCTTGCCGGGATCGACGGATCGACCCCGGCGCTGCGCTCCGGATACCCAGCCGAGCCGTCACCATGGCCCGGCTGTTGTGCAGCTTATGCCGATTGCCGTCAACGGCCCGGCGACACCGATTTCTGGTCGACTCCGCGTCGAGGTTCGCCGGTGCCGTTTCCTACCGGTCGCGGCCCGTATCACGTCCGAGTGTCCGTTGCGCCTTCGCCACGGGCGCGGGCAACGGACGCTCGGACGCGAGACTTCAGAGATCTAGCGATTGTTGTATTGGTAGAAACCCGCGCCGGTCTTCTTGCCGAGCAGTCCCGCCTCGACCATGCGCATCAGCAGCGGCGGTGCCGAGTACAGCGGCTCCTTGAACTCGCCGTACATCGAGTCGGCGATGGACTTCACGGTGTCCAGGCCGACCAGGTCGGTCAGCGCCAGCGGGCCCATCGGGTGGGCGCAGCCGAGCACCATCGCCTTGTCGACGTCCTCCTTGGTGGCGAAGCCGGACTCGACCATCCGGATCGCCGACAGCAGGTACGGCACCAGCAGCGCGTTGACCACGAAACCGGAGCGGTCGGCCGAACGCACGACCTGCTTGCCGAGCACGTCGCCCGCGAACGCCTCGGCCCGCGCGGAGACCGACTCACTGGTCTTGAGCGTGGTGACCAGCTCGACCAGCGGCAGCACCGGGACGGGGTTGAAGAAGTGCATGCCGACCACGCGCTCGGGGTTCGCCGTGGCGACCGCGATCTTCATGATCGGGATGGAGGAGGTGTTGGAGGCCAGTACGGCCGAAGGGTCGGTGACGACCTTGTCGAGCTCGGCGAAGATGCTCGTCTTCACCTTCTCGTCCTCGAGCACCGCCTCGACCGCCAGCTGACGGTCGGCGAAGTCGCCGAGGTCGGAGGTGAACCGCAGCCGCCAGGCGGCCTGCTCGCGTTCGCGCTCGGTGATCTTGCCGCTGCTCACGCCGCGATCGAGGGACCGCAGGATGCGCGCGCGGCCCGCCGCGGCCAGTTCCCGGGTCTGCTCGTACACCAGTACGTCGACGTGCGCCCTGGCACACACCTCCGCGATTCCGGCGCCCATCTGGCCGGCGCCGATGACACCGACGCGTTGGATCTTTTCGCTGCTCACGTCCCGCTCCTGCTGGGTTGTCTGGCTCTGGGGTGGCTGGTCTGCGAAGGTGTCGCTCCGGTGTGAGCGCGCCCTTCGATGGTCCAAGGTATAGGGATGCCCTCCCCGCCGGGGCTGTTCAGCGGGGAGGGCAGTACACCCCTACCGGAGTAGAGGATTGTCGGTTTTCACGTCGGGAACCTCACTTCCCTTGGCGAGCACCAGTTGTGTTTTTCGAACGGCTCAGTGGAACTGGCCCTCTTCGGTGGAGCCCTTGAGCGCCGCGGTGGAGGTGTTCGGGTCCACGGTGGTGGCGATGGTGTCGAAGTAGCCCGCGCCGACCTCACGCTGGTGCTTGATGGCCGTGAAGCCACGCTCGGCGGCGGCCTTGAACTCGCGCTCCTGCAGGTCGACGAAGGCGGTCATGCCCTCGCGGGCGTAGCCGTAGGCCAGGTCGAACATGCCGTAGTTGAGCGAGTGGAAGCCGGCCAGGGTGATGAACTGGAACTTGAAGCCCATCGCGCCGAGCTCACGCTGGAACTTCGCGATGGTCGCGTCGTCCAGGTGCGCCTTCCAGTTGAAGGACGGCGAGCAGTTGTAGGCCAGCAGCTGGTCCGGGAACTCGCCACGGACGGCCTCGGCGAACTTGCGCGCGACCTCGAGGTCCGGCACGCCGGTCTCCATCCAGATGAGGTCGGCGTAGGGGGCGTAGGCCTTGGCACGCGCGATGCAGGGCTCGATGCCGTTCTTCACACCGAAGAAGCCCTCGGGGGTGCGGGTGCCGTCCAGGAACTCACGGTCGCGCTCGTCCACGTCCGAGGTGATCAGGGTGGCGGCCTCGGCGTCGGTGCGGGCGATGATCACCGACGGCACGTCGGCGACGTCGGCGGCCAGACGCGCGGAGGTCAGGGTGCGGATGTGCTGCTGGGTGGGGATCAGCACCTTGCCGCCCAGGTGGCCGCACTTCTTCTCGGAGGCCAGCTGGTCCTCCCAGTGCACACCGGCGGCGCCGGCGGCGATCATGGCCTTCTGCAGCTCGTAGGCGTTCAGCGCGCCACCGAAGCCGGCCTCGGCGTCGGCGACGATCGGGGCCAGCCAGTTCTGAACCGAGGTGTCGCCCTCGACCTTGGCGATCTCGTCGGCGCGCAGCAGCGCGTTGTTGATGCGGCGGACCACGGACGGAACCGAGTTGGCCGGGTACAGCGACTGGTCGGGGTAGGTGTGGCCGGACAGGTTCGCGTCACCGGCGACCTGCCAACCCGACAGGTAGATGGCCTTCAGGCCGGCGCGGACCTGCTGGACCGCCTGGTTGCCGGTGAGAGCGCCGAGGGAGTTGATGTAGTCCTCGTTGTTGACGAGATCCCACAGGATCTCCGAGCCGCGGCGGGCGAGGGTGGCCTCCTCGACGACCGTGCCCTGGAGCTTCGACACCTGCTCCGCGGTGTAGTTACGGGTGACGCCCTTCCAGCGCGGGTTGGTGTCCCAATCCTTCTGGATTTCCGCGGTGGTCCTCGGGGTGCCGGTGGTCGACATCTGTGACTCCACTTCCTCGTTCGGTGCTGCCGCCCGGTCGAGCTACGAAACAGCTCGTACTGCTGGAGCGGCAATTTGCAGGCTTGCTAGGCCCTTGGGGTGTACTTCCACACGATGGCACATGAAGAAATAGGCGTCTACCTGTTGTTAGTGTGAATCTGAGCTAGGTTTTCCGCCCTCTTTGCTAAGTCTGCAAAATTTGCCCTCGAATTGCAGTGGTGCAATCTACCGGCCGGTAGCTCTGACGTGGGATTTTAGCGTAACGCTCGTACTGTTAGCGATCGGCGAGCGGCCCCTATACCCCGGCTCTGCAATTCCCAACTGTGAGGACCTTCACAGGACCACTGTGGCCTACGCCACGCGTCGATCACCGGCTCCGATCGCCCGGCTTCCTCGGTTCCGAACCCGGAGCGTGTCTCTCCGCCCGCCATGCGCGCTCCACAGCTGCCCGCCATGCGCGCTTCGGCACCCCGCCATGCCCGCTTCGGCACCCCACCATGCGCCCCCAAAAGCCGTCAGTCGGATTCCTCGGACCATCCCCCATAGCCGGTGTCGTCGCGCGGAGTCCGGCGTCATCCGCCCGGCCGCGACCAATGCCGCGAAGGCGGCGCGCTTGCGGGGACAGTCGTGTTCACGATGCAACTGCATCGCGCGATGAGCATCCGCGAGCGTGAATGTTCGCCCCGGCCGGTTACACGTCCACGCCTCGGGCCAGGTCACCGACCGCAACGAACAACGGGCTCGGGTGGCCCCGCGCGCGGGGCCGGGACGGCGCGGCCGGGCGATCGGCCAGACACACGCGATCCCGACCGCGGCGAACGCGCCACCCCCGACCACGGCGAGAACGCTCTGCACTATGTGCCACACGCCCACGGCCGCTCGCCTTCCACGGCGCAGCCGTTGTCTGCGTCCGGTGTGGACAGCGCCGGCCGCGCGAGCCCGTCGAGCACCTGTTGAAAGGTCACCACGTCCGGCGTCCCCTCGAGCGCCCGTCCACGCTCGCTGTGGTCGATGGGGAAGGCGATACCGCGACGATGAGCCGCTCTCGCGGGCTGAACTGCTGCGGCACCATCCGGCCGCTCTGCACCAACGTGCAGTAGGCGACCCACTTCCAGGCGCACTGCTCGATCCGGCAGGCACGATGCCGCCGCATCTGCTGGTGCGCCACCTCGGGATCAGCGGATGCGCAGGCGCGCGGCGGAACGACGATCACGTGTCGATTCATCACGCCGCCCCCGCTCCGACCCTCGGCCCAGCCTGCGCCGACCGCGCCCAAGTGCACTGCGGGCAAACAGTTTCCAGATCGAACCCCGCGTCACAGACCAACGCGGGCCGGTTGTCCACATGCTCGAGATCGAAAACAACGATCACCTCGATCTCCAGCCCGCCCGCGATCGCGAGCACGTACCCGATCGGATCATCGACATCGACCGGTGGACGAACCGTGTAGACGTATCGGTAGCCGAGCGCGAGAGCATGCCGCTGCAGTGCATCGGCATGCCGTGCTGCGTCCGGGCCGGACACGTCGTTGCGAACGAGCCCGATTGCTTTCGGCACTTCCCCGCTCACGGTCGAGCGGAGAGCCGACCCGACATTCACAAGCTGCGTATTCATCGGATACCCCCAATATCTTCGAAGCGATTCGTCTGATTTGCGGCCCCGGCGTGGCTACCTCGCTCATCCCAGCCGCCTGCCGCACACCGAGTACAGCACCATCAAGCTCGAAAATGGAGTAATAACAATATGATTGGCTTCAGATGGATTCACTCCAGATCAACTGGAATGATCACGTAGCACTGCTAACGAAAGGTGGGGGTTCGCATGGCAGCCCAGACGACGACTCTGCCACGCAGACTGCTGGCTCGACGCTTGCTCGAGTTGCGCGAGCACGCCGGACTCACCCGGGACAAGGCGGCCAAGCTGTCGGAGATGAGTTCACAAACGTTGTGGCGCTTGGAGAACGGCCAAGTCGCCATGGTCAAGAAGATGGTGATCCGAGCACTGTGCGATGTGTACGACGCGATTGACGACGACCGGCAGGCGCTGCTCTGGCTGGCGGAAGAGGCACGTAAGACCGGCTGGTGGCAGTCCTACAGCGACGCGATGTTTGCCAACACAGACCTGTTCGTCGTGCTCGAACAGGCGGCCTGCCATGTCACGTCGTTTCAATTGACGTTGCTGCCAGGTTTGGTGCAGACAGCCGACTACCGACGTGCCGTCGCCAAAGCCTTCATCCCAGCGTTGACCGATGACGCGATCGATCGGCACATAGAGTTGCTCACCAAACGACAAGCGCGCCTTCAGGAACCACCCGACCGATTCAGCCTGGACGTGAGACTGAGCGAGGCAACGTTGCGCCACCATATCGGCGGCACTGCGGTCATGGCAGGCCAGTCCAGTCATTTGGCGGACCTGAGCCGCTTGCCGAACGTATCCATCCGAATCGTTCCACTGAACGCCGGTTCCTACCTCGGATTGGAAGCAGGTTCCTTTGTATTGCTGGAGTTTCCCGAACACCCGAACCCGTCGTTGACGGAGCCGCCCGTGGTCTACGTCGAGGGCTACACTGGGGCCCTGTACCTGGACAAACCCGACGAGATCGATCAGTACCAGACCGCGCGGTCAAGTGTCGAGAGTGCGGCACTGAACGAGGACGAGTCCCGGGCGCTGCTGGTGGCAATTGCAGAGGAGTACGGAGCGTGAGTGCCGACCTATCGACGGCGAAGTGGTTCAAAAGCAGTCGCAGCGGCACTGGCAAAGACTGCGTCGAGGTCGCACATCTCACCGGGGGCATGGTCGGTGTCCGTGACTCCAAGAACTCCACCGGCCCAGCGTTGATCTTCACGCCCTCCGACTGGGACGCCTTCACGGCAACCATCACCGATGGCGGGTTCGATTTCCCAGAGTGAGCACGGTTCCTGCTCGCCAACACGCGGCCCATACCAGGACATGCATTCTCAGGTACGGGCCGCTGTCGTATCGCGAGAACTCCGTAGCACTCGCACGATGAGATCCTGCACATAGACGAAGCAGTCCGAGCCGCCCGGCTGCCGGCGGCGATGGCAGAGGAGTACGAAGCTCGAGCGTCGACCTACCCGCGTCGAAGTGGTTCAACAGCAGCCACAGCGGCACTGGCAACCTCTCCGACTATTCCGGCTCACGAGTGGCACATGAGCGAGAGCCCTTCTCGCATTTTGCCGCAGCCTTGTGCCACTCGTGGCGGAAGATGGCCGATCCGAAGGGGGCGTGTTCTCTCGAGGAGTGTTCGGCCCTATGGACGAATGGCAGGATGGGCATGGGTATAGACGAAGCAGTGCGAGGCGCACGGTTGCTGGCCGCTGATATCGAAGAATCCGTGGGGTTCTCGGTACAGATCAGCACCGAGTACACCGAGGACTGGCGGAGATTCGGCGAGCAGTCCGGTCGCCCGGTGCCGAAAGTATGGGTGAGCATTGGAGTGCCGGATGCCGGCACCTCCGCGGCGCTCGACCCCACCAAGTCGGGCAGCGGCACGGCCGAGGGCTTCGCGATGGAGTTGGTGCGAATCCTTCAGGACGATATCCAGATTCACATACGCGAGCCGTGGCCGAAGGACCCCGCTGCCAGCGGCCAGGCGCTGGAACCGAGTGAGCGCGGTTGGCGAAGCCGAACGGATCCCGGGTATCTCGTGCCGTACGGCAGGCTGGGCCGCTGAGCGGGCATGCGCACGGGCATTTTCCCCAACCTGGGCGCAGGATCAGTCCGTCTGCGGCAATGATGTAGCGAGCCGGACCAGGCTCTATCCCGCCAATACCGTGTGGTCTGACAAGATTTCGCCGACCCGCGCGGCCCATCCGGCCGGATGCGTCAGATTTCCGTTGTGTCCGCCGGGAAATCCCATCACCGGCACGCCGCGCAGCGCCGCCAACTCGTGGGCGGCCTTGTAGTCGAAGACGTGCTGAGGGGTGGTGTGCCCGCAGGCCGGGACGATGCGTACCGGCGAGTGCCGCAAGGCCGCGACGTCGAGGTGGTCGGCGCGGATCGCGGCGAAGTCGTGTCCGAGGAAATGTTCGAAATTCGCGGCGCGCTCGGGGCCGAGCGGCGGTGCGGTGACGCCGGGTTCGCGATCCTGGCTCTCCGGATCGATCCCCAGCGTCCGCACCATCGGGGCGAGCGCCGCCTGCCACCCGCGCTCGGCGAACACCTGCTCACAGTGTTCGAGTTCGCCCATTTGGGCGGCGCGGTCGGCGGCGCCGAGCAGCCACGGCGTGACGGGCTCGTGCGCGATGAGAGTGTGCAACCGGTCCGGGTGCTCGACCGCCAGATGCAGTCCGATGGCCGCGCCCATGCTGCACCCGAGCATTGCCACGGGCTCGTCGGTCAACGTCGAGAGCAGGCGGTCGACATCGTCGGCGTGCGTCGCAACCGAGGCGGGAGCGCTTGGATCGCGAAGGACGCTGCGGGACAGTCCGCGCCGGTCGTAAGTGACGACGGTGAAGCGCCGCTCCAGATGGCGGACCAGATCTTCGCTGCGCCGCGCGTCCCCCTCGCCGCTCTGCGAGATCAGCAGCATCGAGCCGCTGCCGCGAACTTCGTAGTACAGGTCGGCTCCGGGGACTTCGAGAGTGCCGGTGGCAATCGTGTTCATGCAGACAGGCTAATCCATCAATTCAGATACATCAAGTCTGATGCATCTGAATTGATGTAAAGTTCTCCGTCGTGGACGGAGTCGAACTGTTCCTGTTGGGCCGGACGTTGATGAAGATCGGCGAGGAGGCGTTGCCGACGGCGGGACTCAGCGGCGGACACCGCCCCGTGCTCGTCGTGTCGAGCGACATCCTCGAGCACCCGGACAGCACCGTGGGCGAGATCGCCACCCGCACCGGATTACCGCAAAGCGCGGTATCCACCGCCGTAGCCAGACTCAAGGAGGCCGGTGCGGTCACCTCGACGGTCGACCCACGCGACCGCCGCCGCACCCTCGTCCGCGCGGCCGACCAGGCCTCACCCCGAGTCGCCGAAGTACGAGCAACACCAGTGGACGACGCGGTGGCAGCGGCACTGGCCGACAACGACCCGGCCGCCCTACGCGAGGTGCTCGACGCGCTCACGACACTGACCCGCCACCTCCGACCACGCGAACCCCGCGCCGATCCCTGACGCCCGCCACCAGCCACCCGACGACCGCGAGCGGCACACCACCGAGAGGTCTCCTCGCGTTTCGCCACAGCCATGTGCCACTCGCGACGCGTCAGGGAAGGTAGACGCAGCCGCCCATGCCGAGGTAGCTACGGATCGAGCAGATCAGATTGTTCACTGTTTTGCCTGAGCCGGAGGACGAGCCACTACTGAGCGGCTCGGCGCTCGCGGTGGCCGCGACCGGCAGTGACAGGGCGGCGGTGACCAGCATGGTGGCCGCGATCTTCTTCGTCATGTTTTCTCCTGCCATCATGAATTCGAGGACCAACTCCGGCACTCGCCTTCACTGTCGCCACGAAGCGTACGAATCACTGAATGGCGATGACAGCCCCAACTTTTCATGTCTGCCGAGATGCGCACATATCGCCTTCCGGCTCTGTAATCGAAGGCTCGTACAAACATTCGACTCCGTAGTCGAGGTCGCTGCCGGCCGCGCTCGAAAGGACGTTGTTGGAGCCGAGTTCGGTGCGCCCGGCGACGACCAAAGCTGCGAACGTCGCATGAGCGATGCCCTAGACGCGCACAGACTGCCACCGAGCGCAGCGCGAGCCGGCGAGCGCCCATACCCACAAGGGAAGTCTTCTAACGTTTCGCGGCAGCCTTATGTCAGTCGATCGGTCACCTGTGGTCGCGAACCGAGCGTGTCGGCTCAGTGTGCCCCGCGCGCAGACCAAATAGCCAGTTCTCCGCCCGGCATACAGATCACGCGATAGCCACCCGGCCCGACGACTCCCCATGCCTCGTATTCTTCATCGACCGGGACGTAAATTCTCGCTCCGGATTCGAGAACAACCGTCAAACCGGACCCGTCTTCAGCGCTGGAGGACGTGACAGCACTCCCGACCAGCGCCTTCAGATCGGTCGCGATACTCTCGTAGTCCTCGGATGACACACTCGACGTCACGCCGTCCGCAGTGGTGAACTCGATGTCGCCCTCGATTTGGAGTTCAAACTCCGAGTTCGGACCGAATCGAATTGTCACCGCATATCCTATCAGAACTTCGGATACGCGATGATCCACCAATGAAATTTCCATTCTCACCATCCTTGGGGCGTCGGGAATGATCCGTCCGGATTCTTCGGTATGTGGGTTGCAGCTTTGCTTCCAGGTTTTCCGTCGAGTCCGATTGGTTGGCCGTGTTCATTGTAGAATCGAACATATCCGTTCGGGTATTGCGCGGTCGGCTCCGCATCGCGGAACATATTCGCATTCCCCTTGGACCCCGGCTTCTGCCAGACCCAACCCTTTCCGTTGTCCGCTCGCCTGACCTCCCATCCCTCGGGAACGTGATTCGGCCGCTTCGGTGTTCCCGCGCCGATGATCTTCTTGCCTAGTTCCCGGAGCCGTTGCAGGACCGACCGAATGTTGACAGGGAGTTTCTCGAGAGCCTTCAGTACCTTGAAGCCGATGCCGGCGAGGACGGTCCCGACTCGGGAAGCATAGTTCTTCACCTTGAGCGCGATCTTCCCTGCCTTCGCCGCAGCAACCGCTGCAGCACCGAAACCTGCCGTCAGTGCTCCGGCGACAATACTGAAGGCAACACTTGTCGCAATCTCGAGGGCGATCTCCTCGGCGAGTTCCCTGAGGAGTTCTTTGAGTTTCTCACGGAGGCTGTCGATCGCCGCTTTGTGGTCACGGCAGGATTGCGCGATCTCCGCATAAAGGCCGAGGATGCTTTCGGCCGACGACTTCATCTCACGAATATCTTCGTCGACGTACTCCAAGTCGGGCGCCGTCTCGGTTTCGAAATCGTTTGCGAGACCTTCGAGAAGAGCAGGAAGATTACCCGCCCCATCAGCGGATGCGAACCTCGACCAGACATCAGCGGCGTTTTGCAGTTTATCGGGTTCACCGTCCGGGATCGATACACCGAAATTCTCCAGTGCGGAAACCGCGAAACCGACATCGTCGAAGAGTCCGCTGCCAGGGCCGCCGGCGGATGGAGGCGGAACTACGCAGGAGGCCCAGGCCGGAGGAAACTGTGTCGGTTCGACCGGTGCGGCGCGGCCGCTTCCTTCCTCATGATCGGCGAGGGCGTAGTTGTAGCCGGAAGCCTGCAATACGTTGGCATAGTTACCCATCGCCTCGATGAGGGACTGCGTCAAGGTCGTAGCCTCGGTGACGGTTTTGTCGCATGAGGTTGCCCAATCCTTGGACGCCCCGACGTTGCCGCCCATAGCGTCTGTACCGCGCAGAGCGGCCATCTGATCGGCGAAAATCTTTTGAAATGTGCAAGCGTAACTGTTGAGGCTGGCCGCCGCCGACGAATACACCAGCGGATCCACGACAAGTTCCGACATCGGCGTTGGGCCTCACCCGCGTCCGAGCATTTGAAGATTCGCGGCGATCGCCGCGGCGTATCGGTCGTGGGCAGCTTGGGCGGCTTCCTGCATGGCCTGAATGCCTTCGGCGACATCGGTGGCACCAGTGACCCACTGGCGGAACGCGTCGGCTTGGGCGTCGGCGGCCACGCCGTTCCAGTTCTGCTGGACCGTGTCGATGCGCTGCTGAAGTCCGGCGAGGCTGTCGTTGAGAAACCCGACGAATGCACCTAGGCGTGCGTTGATCTGTTCGAGTTCGGACAGCTTTACTCGGAAAGGTTGGGCGTTGTCCACCATCACAGCTCCGGGAGGTCGAGCGAACTGGTCAACGACGCTGTGACCGATGCGCGGAAGGAGTCCTCGTCGGCGACGACCTGGCTGGTCACGCCGAGTAGGTCTGCCATCGCTGCCAACGCGGCCAACACCGTGTCCGCACCTTGCTTGGTTTCGAGCCAACCCGCCGAGTACGCGTCTGCAGAGATGCCCTTCCACGACTCCAGCAGAGTGGTGATATCGGAATCCAGGGATCTCAATCCGTCCACTAAGGACTCAGCCACCCGCTGCACATACTTGCCTGCGTCAGCGACCTCGGCAGGCACCACAGCGAAATCTCGGCCAGACTCATCCGGACCCGAAGTCATAATGGCCCTCCCCCTCTTGGAACAGGCGAACCCCGCACCGACGGTACCGAATTCAGAACTGGCTCAGCAAGTACATCTGGGCAGAATCATCAGACGACAGCAGCGCAGCAGGAGTTCCTTCGTCTCCGACGGAATCGACGGTTCACGAAAATGCCTGCCGCTCGGATGCGCTCGCCGGTTTGTGGGTTACTAGTCCTTCACCTTGAGACGGGTGGCGGGTGCACCGCGCGCCAATGTCGCGCTATGTCGATGCGGCGGGTGATCCAGACCTGGTCGTAGGACTGGATGTGGTCGAGTAGGCGTTCCAAGGCGGCGGTGCGGGCGGGGCGGCCGATGAGGCGGCAGTGCAGGCCGATGGACAGCATTTTCGGATTACCTTCCGCCCCTTCGCGGTAGAGGACGTCGAAGGCGTCGCGGACATGTGCGAAGAATTGTTCGCCGGTGGGGAAACCGGCGGGCGAGGCGAATCGCATGTCGTTGGTGTCCAAGGTGTAGGGCACCACCAAGTGGTCGCGGTCGAGCACGCGCACCCAATAGGGCAGGTCGTCGGCGTAGGAATCGGCGTCGTAGGCGAAGCCGCCGTGCTCGACCACCAGCTCCCTGGTGTTCGGCGAATCGCGGCCGGTGTACCAGCCCAGCGGCGCGGAGCCGGTCAGTTCGGTGAGGACGCGCACCGCCTCGGCCATGTGCGCACGCTCGGTGTCGCGGTCGGTGAGCTGGTAGGACTTCCAGCGCAGACCATGGCAGGCGATCTCATGGCCCAATTCGCCGAAGGCGGCCACCGCCTCCGGGTTGCGTTGCAGAGCTCGGGCGACCGCGAAGATCGTCAGCGGCAACCCGCGCCGTTCGAAGACGCGCAGCACTCGCCACAACCCGGCGCGTGAGCCGTACTCGTAGAGCGACTCCATGCTCATGTGGCGGTTCGGAAAGGCTTCGGCGGGAGTCATTTCCGACAGGAACGTCTCGGAGAACTCGTCACCGTCGAGGACGTTGTTCTCGCCGCCCTCCTCGTAGTTGAGCACGAACTGGACCGCGATCCGCGCCTCTCCCGGCCACTGCGGGTCCGGCGGACGCGGGCCGTAGCCGACGAAATCCCTCATCAGCGCGCCTCACGAAAACACGACTCGGTACGCGCTGCCGATGCCCGCGTGTTCATGTGCCGAGCTCGCCCCGCAGGCGCAGCTTCACTCCGTGCGGACGCCCACGCGTACAAACGCCGAGCAGGCGCAGCCCGACACACTGCCGACGTTCGCCCGCTCATGCGCCGAGCTCTCCGTACAGGCGCAGCCGCGCCAGCCCTCCGTCCGGGTAGATGTCCAGCCGCACCTCCTCCACCGACGCCGCCATCGGCGCGATCGGGAACCGGTGCCTGGTGTCGGGTTGAAGCGGGGTGCGCGGCAACAACTCCAACTCGGTGCCGTCGTTGGTGCGACCGGTCAGCCGGGCGGCGCCCGGACTGTTGCCCAGGAAGTAGGACGTGTCCAGCTCGGCGAGCCGGATCAGTCCCGGCCCGGCCAGGCGGATGCGCACCCAGTCGTTGCCGTCGTCCCTGCGGCGGGCGGTCTCCCAGCCCTCACCCATGGACCGGGCCCGGCCGGGATACAGCAACTGGTTCGGCGAGCTGTAGAAGCGATTGGAGCAGTCCAGCACCAGCGCGCCGTTCTCCAGCGCGGCCAGGTCCAGCGGGCCGAGGCCGAGCAGGCGCGGGTCGGGCCGTCCTTCGCCGTGCACCCGCAGCCTGGCGACGCCGCCGTCGGGGTGCATGGTGAGTTTCACATGCGTCCAGCGCTTCTCGTTCTCGACGGCGAAAGGATTGCGGTGGTCGCCCGCAATCGGCGAGCGATCGACCAGCATCACCCAATCGTCGCGTGCGGCGATGGTTTCCGCGGGCGGATAGTCCTCGACCTCCAACGCGGATACCGAGACAGCGGGCGGGTAGTTGCCCTTGAACCACGCCGTGTCCACCACGATGCCGCGGATCACGCCGGGCACGCCGAGCCGCACGATCGCGGCGTCGTCGCCCGGCTGCCCGCGGTGTCGGCGGGTCTCCCAGCCGTCGTAGATCTGTCCTTTGTGCCCGAAGTCGGACGGCCGGTACTGGGCTGGCCCCGGGTTGATCAGATTCTCTTTCTCCGCGAAGAATTCGTCGTTCGCCCAGATCACCGAACCGCCCAGCGGCCGGACCGCCAGGTCCGGCAGCAGCGTGAATTCTTCGTCTTCGCCCCGGTCACGCATCGCGTCTCCTGTGTCGTGCGGGATCGTCCCGTTCGGATGGCCGATCACGGCGCCTCCGGTATCGGCGCGCGTGCCGCCAGGGCTCGCAGAACCGTCTCGGTGAGTTCCGGAGTCCCCGCGTCCGGGCGGGCACCGCAATCGATGCCACGCAGCACCGTGGCGGCCAGCGCTTCCGCGGTGGCGGGCTCGTCGACGATGTCGCCGCCGCGTCGAGCGAGGTAGTCCCGCAGGCGCGGCACCGCGACGTCGATCGCCCGGCGGAAGAAGTCGTAGGTGGCGAGCCAGCGGGTGACCAAGTGACCCGGATGCATGTCCCAGCCCTGGTAGTACCCGCGCCGCAACGCCCGGGCAACCAATCGGTGGTGGTTGCGCAGCGCGGCCTCCGGGTCGGCGTCGGGCACGATCTGGGTGGAACCATCGCATACCCACACCCCGGTCTGCGCGGCCGCGACTTGCATGACCGCCTTGGCGTAATCGGCGGCCGGGTGGTCGAGCGCCTGATCCGGTGCGGCCACCCCACAGGCGGCGGTGTAGTCGTACGTACCGAAATGCAATGCGCTGCATCGTCCTTCGGAGAGGGTGAGCATGGCGGCCACCGGCGCGGTGCCATCCGCGGCCAGGATCGCCTGCGGGCTCTCGATCTGTAGTTCGAAGCACAGGCTGCCCTCGGCGATGCCGTACCCGCGTTCCAGCCCTACGCACAGCTGCACCAGGGCGGGAACCTGCTGCGCCGCACGGATCTTCGGCACCGTGAAGACGAACCCGTCGGGCACGCCGCCCGCGCCCTCCAACACGAGGCCGAGCGTGCGCAGCGCGCGGCGACGCTCGCCGCCGCCCAAACCCTTCATCCGGATGCCGCTGCTCGCCGGGCCTCCGGGGCGTCGTGCCCAGGCAGCCAGCACCGCGCCCGCCGCCGTGGCCGCGTGGTCCTCCTCGGCGTCGGCGCGCAGGCCGTAGCCGTCCTCGAAGTCGATGCGCAGATCCTGGACCGGGTCGGCTTCCAGCCGTTTGCGCACGTCGGGAAGCGAATCGGTGCCGTCGAGAGTGGTCAGCAGATCGTGGTGGCGGTCGAGTAGTTCGACCGCGGTCGCGCCCCATTCCCCGGGAGTCTCCTCGGTGACCCGGTCGGCCGGGACGTACACGGTGTGGATCGGTTGCGAGCGACCGTTCGAGCCGGGGTATCGGCGGCGCAGCTCGGTGTCGACCGCGTCGAGCATCGCCTCGATCCGGGCGCGGACGTTCTCCGGCACCTTCGTCATCGTGATCCCTTCTCCCGCAGGGCGGCCCAGACCCGGTCCGCGGTCATCGGCAGCCCGTACAGCCGCACGCCGACCGCGTCGCGGATCGCGTTGGCCAGCGCGGGCGCGACCGGGTTGTACGGCGATTCGCTCATCGACTTGGCCCCCAACGGACCGAGCGCGTCGGACGTCTCGGCGAAGTAGACCTCCGTGCGCGGCACGTCGGCGAATTGCGGTATGTGGTAGTGCCGCAGGGTCTGCGCACCCACCACACCGTGCGCGCTGCGCATGTCCTCGTACAGCGCCGTGCCGATGGCCTGAGCCGCGCCGCCCTCGATCTGCCCGCGGCACTGCACCGGGTTGAGCACCGTCCCCGCGTCGGCGGCCTGGATCGATTGGAGGATGCGCACCGCCCCGGTGTCCGGGTGCACGGCGACGCGGAAAGCGTGCACGTTGAAGCTCACCGACCTGGGACTGCCGTCGTGCTCGGCGCGCGCGGTGAGGTCGCCTCCGGTCAGCAGTTCGGCGGCGGTGAGCAGCCGGTCGCCGCAGTGCACGCCGCCGGAGTTCAGCGCGCAGTCCCGCTCCACGACGCCGGTCAGTTCCGCCGCCCTCGCCAGCAGGCGCCCGCGCAACGCGCACGCCGCCGCGTACACGGCCTTGCCCGCGACCACGATGCCGGTGGAGCCGAACGCGCCGGTGTCGTGGTCCACCAAGTCGGTGTCGCCGTGCCGGACCACGATGCGGTCCACCTCGGTGTCCAGCGCGGTAGCGGCGAGCTGCGCGTGCACCGTCGTCGTTCCGTTGCCGAATTCCGCCGTGCCGACCCGGATCTCGTAGCGGCCGTCGGGCAGCAGCGCGGCCGTCGCGGTCGACCGGTGACCGCGCGGCGGGACGGTCGCGATCATCGCGGCGGCCATGCCCGTGCCCACCCGCCACTCCGGGCCGGGCGCGTGCACGTCGTTGCCGCGCAGCAGCGCTCGTTCGGCGAGGTCGAGGCATTGGTCCAGGCCGTAGCTGCCGAACATGAGGTCGCTCTCGTTCACCGCGGCGCCGACGAACCGGTCGCCCGGCACTACCGCGTTGGTGCGGCGCAGTTCGAACGGGTCCATGCCGAGCGCGTGCGCGAGTTCGTCGAGAGCCGACTCCACCGCGAAGATCACCTGCCCGAGGCCGTATCCGCGGAACGCGCCGGAGGGAACGTTGTTGGTGTACACCGCCTGCGCGTCGACCCGCTTGTTGGCACAGCGGTACAGCTCCACCGACTCACCGACGCCGTGATACATCACCCCGCCGCTGTGATTGCCGTACGCGCCGGTGTCGGCGAGCACGTCGACCGCCAAGGCGGTCAGCACACCGCGCGCGTCGGCCCCCGCCGTCACCGCGACCCGCATGGGATGGCGGCAGGTCGCGGCGGTGAATTCGTCGGAGCGCGTGAACTCGTATTGCACCGGTCTGCCGGTGCGCAGCACGGCCAGCGCGATCAGGTCCTCGGCCAGCATCTCCTGTTTCGCGCCGAACCCGCCGCCGACCCTGGCCGCGAATACCCGCACCTGCGCGGACGACCGGCCGAACAGGCGGCACAATTCGTCGCGGACCAGGAACGGGACCTGGGTGCTGCACCGGATGACCAGGCGTCCGGCGTCGTCCAGCCAGCCGACGCCGCCGTGTGTCTCCAAGTGCACATGCTGACCCCGCGGCGAATCCCAGACGCCGCGTACGACATGCGCCGCGGCAGCCAGACCCGCGGCGACGTCACCCACCTCGCCGTGCAGTTCGGCGACCAGGTTGCGGCCGGGATCGACGATCCGGGCCGAGGGGGGCTTGTCGCCGTGCAGTTTCGGCGCGTCGGGGCGCAGCGCGTCCTGCGGTTCGAACACCGCGGGCAGGACCTCGTAGTCGACCTCCAGCAGACGGCATCCCTCGCGGGCGATCGCGACGCTGTCGGCCACCACCGCGGCCACCCGCTGCCCCACGAAGCGAACCGTGCGGTCGAGCACGTAGGTGTCGTCGGGGTCGTCGGTGCGCAGCTCGTGCCGCGCGGTGGAGAACGGCACGTCCGGCGCGTCGGCATGGGTGAGCACCGCGTACACGCCGGGTAGTGCCTCGGCGGCGGTGGTGCCGATCGAGCGGATTCGCGCATGCGGGTGCGGGCTTCGCAGCACCGCGATGTGCAGCGGCGCGGACGGTGGCGCGGTGTCGGCGTCGCCCGGTCGCGGCAAGTCGAAGGTGTACGGTTCGCGTCCGGAGACGATGCGCGGCCCGGCCGGGGCGCCCGCTCCCACGATCGGCGCGGCCGGATCCGGTGCCACGGCGGCAGGATCGTCCGGAGTGAGCTGCTCGCCCAGCGCGGCGCGGATGGCGCGGTAACCCGTGCAGCGGCAGAGGTTGCCCTTCATCAGCTCGGCGAGTTCGTCGCCCGACACGCCGGCCTGCTCGTCGGCGGCACACCCGAGACCCGCGGCCGTGACCACCATGCCCGCGGTGCAGAACCCGCATTGGAACGCGGCGTCGGCGACGAACCGGCGCTGCACCGGGTGCGGATGCTCGGGCGTTCCGAGTCCGGCGGCGGTGGTGACAGCGCGTCCGGCGGCGCGAAACGCGGGAAAGACGCAGGAGTGCACCGTCATTCCGTCGACCAGCACCGAGCAGGCCCCGCAATCTCCCGTGTCACAGCCCTTCTTCACCGCCAGGTTGCCGCTGTCGCGCAGCGCCGTCCGCAGGCACTGACCCGGCCGCGCCGCGATGTCGACGGTCCTGCCGTCCACTTCGAATCGCATCAGCTTCCCCGCAGTTCCGCGGCGACCTCGTCGGCGAGCACTCCCGAGACATGCCTGCGCCACTCCGGCGACCCGTGCGGATCGTCGAACCACAACGGCGAGTCGATCGTGTGCATGGCATCGCGCATCTCGCCCTCGGAGGGCGGGGCGGCGAAGTCCAGCACGACGGGCCTGCTCGTGGCGGCCGTGATCGTGACCGCGCTACGGCCACTGCCTTCCCTCCGCCCCATCACGACGGCGCCGGAGCGGCCGAGCGGGGCGAGCGCGATCTTTCGAAAGCTGGTGCGGGCCAACAGACTCGAGCGCGGCAGGCGAATGGAGCGCAGCACGTCGCCGGGGCGCAGCGCCGTACGACCCGGACCGAGGACGAACTCCCGCATCGGAATCTCCCGATCGGCGCCGTCCGCGGCCCACACCAGCGCCGTTCCGTCGAGCGCCACCAGCGCGCCGAGCACCGCACCCGCGGGCAACGCCAGGCAGACGTTGCCCCCGACGGTCGCGGTGCGCCAGATCTTGTGCGAGGCCAGCAGCGCCCGGCAGGACCGGGCGAACAGCGCGGTCCCCGGCCACGGGTCGCGCAACACCCCCGTCCCCAACTCACGGCCCGGCGCGGCTCCGGCGAACTCGGCCAGGGTGCAAGTCGCGGCGATGTCCAGTCCGCCGTCCACGATCTCGAACGCGGGCCACCCCAGGCCTGTGATGTCGACCAGGCGCAGCAGCTGATCCTGCGGCTCGGAGAACAGGAAGGTTCCTCCGGCGAGCACCGCGGTGGACGCACCGAGCACGGCCAGGTCTTCGCGCTCGCGAGCGACCACCACCTCGCGAATCGTGTCCAGGTCCACGTCTCACCTCGTTCCTGCCTCTCCGTCACCGTAGAGCCAGTCGGTTGCCGCCGTATTGCGCGCGACGCACGTCAGATTGCGCGGCCGTTACCTCGCCGCGCGACGGGCGCCCGCGCCCGGGAACCGCCCCGGCCGCGCGCTTACGCGGGCGTGCCGTCCGCGACACCACGGCTCGCGCCCGCCTACCGGCCGTCCGAGCCGACACTGCTTCAGTATTGCTCGTCCGGCCTGACCAGGCACGACACCCCGCCCAGATCAGCGCGGCGATTCTCACTTGGGCGAAGGTGACGCGACACCACCGTCACCGCACCCGGCATTCCCGACCACCGCGCGGCTATGGCGAAGAGTGCCGCACGGCCGTACCCGGTGTTGCGGTGCGCGATCGACTTCGAGCGCCTTGGCGACGGAGATCCGCACTCCGTGCACCCAAGGAGCCGACAGCATCCTCCCGGCCTCGCCGCACCGACCGCGCCGCCTGGTTCCCGGTGCTGCTCGCCTGCGCAGTCGAGCAGGTGGGCGACCTGTACCGGCCGGGCCACGTCCCCCGCTTCGACCGGCACAGGCCGTACGGCGACAGCACCCGCTGCCGGTAGGCCGATCCCGCGCTCCGGCAGGGCCGCCGACGGCTGCTCCGCGCGAGTCGCTCACCCCGCCTTCGCGAGCAGCTTCGCCTGCGCCCGTGCCACCTCGGCGGCGACCACGTCGGTGTCGACCGTCCGCACCTCGCCGTCGCGCACCACCTCGCGCCCGTTCACCAGCAGCGCCGCCAGCGGTGGAGGCGAGCCGAGCACCAGTGCGGTCACCGGATCCGCGATCCCGGCGTGCGCGGCGGTGTCCAGCCGCCACAGCGCCAGGTCCGCCAGCTTGCCGACCTCGATCGAACCGATGTCGGCGGCGCGGCCGAGCACCCGCGCGCCGCCCATGGTGGCCAGTTCCAGCGCGGTGCGCACGGTCATCGCGTGCGGGCCGCCCCGATTGCGCGCCCACAGCAAGGCGTGGCGCGGCTCCTCGATCATCGAACCGGCCTCGTTGCTCGCCGCGCCGTCCACGCCGAGCCCCACCGCAACGCCCGCGCGGACCAGGTCGGCGACGCGGGCGATGCCCGCGCCGAGCCGCGCGTTCGACGTGGGGCAGTGCGCCACGCCGGTACCGGTCTCCGCGAGGGCGGCGAGCGCGTCGTCGTCCAGGTGGACGGCGTGCGCGTACCAGACGTCCGGACCGAACCAGTCCAGCCGCTGCAGGTACCGCGCGGGCGTACAGCCGAAAGTCGCCAGGCAATAGTCCTGCTCGTCGATGGTCTCGGCGAGGTGGGTGTGCAGCCGGACCCCGAGTTCGCGGGCCAGCGCCGCCGACTCGCGCAGCAGGTCGGGGGTGACCGAGAAGGGCGAACACGGCGCGAGCGCGATCCGCAGCATGGCGTCGGGCGACGGGTCGTGCCACCGCGCGACGGCCTCCGCGCTCGCGGCGAGGATGTCGTCCAGGCGTTCCACCAGGTGATCGGGCGGCAGGCCGCCCGCGCTCGCGCCCAGATCCATCGAGCCGCGACAGGGATGGAACCGCAGGCCCACCCGCGCCGCCGCGGTGATCTCGGCGGCGAGCGGGTCACCGCCGTCGCGCGGGAACACGTAGTGGTGATCGGTGGTGGTGGTGCACCCGGTGCGCGCGAGAGTGGCGAGCGCACCGGTGGCGGCCACGCGCACCCCGTCCTCGTCGATACCCGCCCAGACCGGGTAGAGCGTGGTGAGCCATTCGAACAGCGTGTGGTCGGTGGCCAGGCCGCGGGTGATCCATTGGTAGAGGTGCTGGTGGGTGTTCACCAACCCGGGCGTCAGCAGGCAGCCGCGCCCGTCGACGCGCCGCGCGTCCGCGCCGAGGTCCGGCGGATCCCCCGCGCCGACCGCGTCGATCCGGTTGCCCCGCACGACGACGTACCCGCGGGCGTACTCGGTCCCCTGGGCGTCGACGGTCGCGACGGCGCAGTCCGCGATGACGGTCACCTGCTCCACGCGGGACCCGCTTCCGGCGCGTCGGCCCGCGCAACGGTGGCGTGGATCAGCCCGTAGGGGCGGTCGTCGGCGTGGTAGACCTCCCCGTGGTTCTCGATGCCGAAGCGTCCGAGGTCGTAGTCGAAGTGATGCTTGTTCGGCGCCGCGAGCCGGATCTCGGCCAGCACCGGGTACGCGGTCAGCGCGGCCTTGCCCATCTCGAACAGCGTCTGCTGCAACGCCTTCGAATGCAGCGTCGCGAAGGTCTCGACCAGCCGCGCCCGCACGCCGGTGTAGACCTCGTCCCAGTCGATGCCCGCGCTGCTCGCGAAACGCCATTCGGCGATCAGTGATGTGGCCAGCATTCGATCACGGGTCGGCGCGAGCACGGTGAACTCGTCGTTCAGGAAGTCGGCGAACTCCGAGCCGGTCGACTTGAGGATGGTCAGGTCCTTCACCCCGCCGACGACCCAGGCCCGCCGCTCGGCGCCTTTCCCCGCCACGGTGACCGCCGCGGTGCGCACTTCCGGTCCCTGCCGCACCCAGGTGTGATCATGTTCCACACCGTCGACCGTCACGCGCTGCCAGGCGTATTCGTCGACCTCGATACGCGCGCTGCGCACCGGTTCGATCTCGGCGACGAAATGATCGGCCAGCGCGAGCGCGTAGTCCTCGATGGCCCGCAGCCCGGGCCGTTTCGCGAAGGCATAGGCCGTCTGCTTCTGTGAGTCGGTGGGCAGGACCTTCGCCTGGTCGCCCGCGACGTACGCGTCGGCGAAATCACCGCGCAGCACCGTGGACACGTTCACGTCGCGAATCTCGTGCCGTGCGCTCTGCCGGTGGATCCGGACGACCCGGTTCTCCGCCTTGCCGTATCGGTGGTCGGTCAGCACGATGGGCCCGGTCAGTTCCATGCTCAGCTCCCTCGATAGGTGGAAAAGGCGAAGGGCGACAACAGCAATGGGACGTGATAGCGCCGTTCCCCCGTCACGGCGAACGCGATGCTCACCTCGGGATAGAAGGTTTCCACCCCCTGACCCGCGAAGTAGGCGCCGGTGTCGAAGACCAGCCGATAGGTTCCGGCTTCGAGCGCTTCGCCCAATGCCCGGATTCGCCCGTCCGCGCCCGTTTCGCCCGAATCGAGCTGCCGCTCCTGCTGGTACAACGTCACCGTGACGCCCGCGGCGGGCACGCCGCGCACCGCGTCCAGCACATGCGTGCTCAGCGTGCTCATGACAGCTCCGCCAGCAGCGCACGCAGCCGGATCCGATTGATCTTGCCCAATTCTGTTCGCACGACCTGCCTTTCGGTCTCGGGATCATTGCGTAACCGGGCAGTGAGCAGCGCGAGCAGCTCCTCACCCGACTTTCCGCTCGCACACACCAGGTAGATGTGCCCGAACCGTTCCTCATAAGCGCGGTTGCCCTCGGCGAGCGCCGCGCGTACCGCGTCGGCCGCACCCGCCACTCCGGCCTGCTCCCGCGCCGAAGCGGCGGAATGCGGTCGTTCGCCGATCCTGGGGTGACCTGCCAGGGCCGAGTCGAGCTCGGACTCCGGCAGCCGTGCCAACGCTCCGTCCGCCGCCTCGAGCAGCGCCTCGACGCTCCGGTACGGACGGCCCGCGACCAGCGACCGCGCGAACTCCGGCGACGAGCAGCAGCCGAGCGCCGCCCGGTAGGCCGCGTCGGCGGACAGCGCGTCGAACGCCGCGATACCGCGTCGCTGATCCGTCATCGCACCAGCATCGAATACGACCGGACGAGCCGCCACCGGAAGCGGAGGGATCGCCTTCGGCGTGTCGCTCCGGAACCACGCCTGAGCACCGGTTTCCCATCATGCGGCGCAGACCGGCCGGTATTACCTTTGAGGCATGGCCGACCCTGATCGCCCCGCCGTCGCACCCTGCGCGGGCGTCGTGCTCGCCGCGGGCGCCGGAACCCGCTACGGAAAACCCAAAGTGCTCGCCGAGGACGGCGCCTGGCTGCGGTCCACGGTCGCCGCGCTGCGCGGCGGAGGTTGCGACCCGGTCATCGTGGTCCTCGGCGCGACCGGCCCGACGCCGGGGATCGTCGACCTGCCGCCGGGCGTACGGCACGTCTGGGCGGCGGACTGGGCGACCGGACTGAGCGCATCGCTACGGGCGGGCCTGATCGCCGCGGCCTGCACCCCCGCGCGCTACGCCGCGATCATGCCGGTGGACACCCCCGATGTCGGCGCCGACGCGGTCGCCCGGGTGCTCGCCGCCGCGCTCGCGGCACCCAGCGGTCTGGCACGCGCTGTGTTCCACGACACACCTGGACACCCTGTTGTTATAGCCCACAAGCACTGGAATGCGGTTTGTGGGTCGGCTGCAGGAGATTCCGGCGCCCGCACCTATTTGACCGGCAGAAACGATATGGTGTGCGTCACGTGCGACGATTTGGCGACGGGCGTCGATCGTGACTTCCCGGCCACGACCGCACGGTGATCGGAGCTAGCTGATGCGGGACATCGTCGACGACCTGTTGCGGGTGTGGTACTCGGGCCGGACCGGCGGACTCGGCACCATCGTGCGCACCGTGGGCGCCGCGCCCTTACCGGTGGGCTCGGCGATGCTGGTCGACCCGGACGGGGGCGTCTACGGATCGGTCGCCGCGGGCGGGCTGGAGGACATCGCCTACGAGTCCGTGCTCCAGGCCGCGCGGACCGGCCGCCGCGCGATGCACCGTTTCGGCGTGGCCGGCGGCGTGGACGGGGGCGCGCACGGCGAGGGGATGATGGACGTCTTCACCGAACCGTTCTCTCGAAGACACTTCCCGGAGTTCCCGGAGGTCGCCGCCGAGATCGCGGCGCACCGCAGGGTCACCGTCTTCACGGTGGTGTGGAACTCCGATGCCGACCTGATCGGCCAGCACCTGATCACCGACAAGCGGCACGCCACCGAATTGGTCGCGCTACCCGATTCCGATGTCTTCGTCGCCTCGTTCGCTCCGCCGCCGCGCCTGATCATCTTCGGCGCCAATTCCTTCGCCGCCGCACTCACCGTGCAGGCAAGGTTGCTCGGTTACCGAGTGACCATATGCGACTCTCGCCCCAATTTCGCTACGCCGGAATCGTTTCCCGGCGCCGAGGTCGTGGTCGACTGGCCGCACCGCTACCTCAACATCCTCTCCTCGGCAGGTGAAATCGACAGCAGCACGGCCATAGTCGTGCTGTCGCACGATCCCACCTTCGAAATTCCACTACTCACCGTGGCGCTGCGACTACCCGAGGTCGGCTATCTCGGCGCCATGGGGTCACGCCAGGTGCACATCCGGCGCATGGAGGACCTGCGCGCAGGCGGTTTCGGCGAGGAGACGCTGTCGCGGCTGCACTCGCCCGCGGGATTCGACATCGGCGCGCGCACCGCGCCCGAGATGGCCGTCGCGATCGCGGCCGAACTGCTGGCCGCCCGCGCCGCGCAGCCGGTGCGAGCGGTCGATCCGTACAGCGGCGAAATCCCGATCACGCCGAAAACCGCTGTGGGTCTCTGATCATTTCAGGCCGGGGTGCTCGGCATACACCTCGCGCAATACGGATAGGTCGAACAGTTGCGCGGCCTTGATGTCTATTTTCGCGGCACGCAGCGCGGCGATGTTCTGTTCGATCAGGGCGTCGGTCATCGAGAGCAGTCCGCCCGTTGCGGTATCCGCCGAAACCACTAGATCGTTCTGCGCGACAGCCTCTTTCGTCTGCTCGGCGAGATCGAGCTTCTGATCCTTGCCGTACACCTCGACCGCGAGCCGGGCCGCTTCGGCCGGATCGGCCACCGCGTCCTTCCAGCCCTTGATCTCGGCGGCCAGAAACGCCTTCAACTTATCGCGCTCTTTGTCGATGGTGGACTGCGCGACCGTGAGCGTCTCGGCGACCAGCGGCAGGTTGAAGTCGGCGAACAAGAAGTGTGTGTTCTGGAAGCCCTTGGCCGCCAGCGTGATCGGTTCGTTCGTCACGTAGCTGACCCATCCGTCGACCTCCCCGTTGGCCAGTGGGGTCGGGTCGAATTGGGCGGGCACGACGGTGACATCGCCCGGCTTCAACCCGTTGGCGGTGAGCAGCGCGTTGAAGATCAACTGGTTGGTGTCCTGCACACCGATCTTGCGGCCCTTCATGTCCTCGGGCGTCTTGATCGGTTTCGCCGCGGAGGACACGATCGCGAACGGGTTCTTCTGATACGTGGTGGCGACGATCTTGGCGGGCAGGCCCTCCAGGATCGCGGGTGCGGTGGTCTGCGGCGCGGACAGGCCCAGCCACACCTTGCCGGTATCCAATCCGGCCTCTACCGACGTGCTGGCCGCGCCGCCCGCGATCAAGTCGACCGAGCCGAAACCCGCCTCCTTGAAATAGCCTTTCGAGTCGGCGAAGTATTCGCCCGCGAATTCGATGTTCTTCAGCCAGGAAAGCTGCACCGCGACGCCGCCGTATTTCGATCCGTCCGCGGTGGTGCCGCCCGGCGAATCACCGGAGCTCCCTCCGCAGGCGGCCAGTGCGCCCGCACCGCCGAGCGCGGCGCCGGCGAATGCGGAGTAACGGAGGAAGGAGCGTCGGTTCAGGTGCCCGAACGTGGAGCGGTGCGCGGGTGTCATGGGCCGAATCTAAGCGCAGCGCGTTTCATTTTCTTTACTTTGGCGTTCCGAGCGAGGAATTCGGTTCGGTCAGAGTCGTCCCGCTTCCGGTCCGAACCGGGCCAGCACCAGGTTCTCCACGACACCGACGATCGCGTAGAGCGCCACCGAGACCAGCGTGACGATGACGATCGATGCCCACAACTTGCTGTACTGGAACGTGGGGATCGCCCGGATCAAGCCGGCGCCCAGGCCGGTGCCGCTGCCGAGCCACTCACCGAGCAACGCGCCGATCAGCGCACCCGGCACCGAGATCCGCGCGGCGGCGAACACCGAGGGCAGCGCCGCGGGCACGGCCACCATGCGCAGCCCGGTCCAGCGCGATCCGCCGTACGCGGCCACCAGTTCCAGCGCCTGCCGCGGCGCGTTGCGCAATCCCGCCATGATCATGACCAGCGCGGGGAAGAACACCACGATCGCGGCGAGCACCGCGACCCCGGCCTGGCCGCGGCCGAACACCAGCACGATGATCGGCGTGAGCGCCACCAGCGGTACCGAGCGCAGCAGCATCGCCACCGGCAGGAAGGTCTGCTCGATCGCGGCGAACGACACGAACAGCGCGGCGACCACCAATGCGGCGAGCATGCCCGCGCCGAACCCGAGCGCCGCGTCACGCAGCGTGATCTGCAGGTCGTCCAGGATCGCCTGCCGCGCGGACGCGGCGTTGGGCGCCGTCACCAAGTAGGTCCAGATATCGCCGGGCGTCTTGCCCACCCGCGGGCCGACCTGCGGAAACGCTTTCAGGAAGACGTACCAGATCACCAGCATCAGCACCAGCGATGTGCACAGCGGGAAAAGGAAGATCCCGATCCGTCGCAGCAGATTCATCGGGCCTCCCCTGTGACCTGGTGCAGCGCAACGCGCGTGGAGATCTTCATCGCGCCTCCCGGACGGTCCAGGGCGCGGCCAGGCGGGCGGCCAGCGCCACCAGCGCGTAGCCGAGTCCGGCCAGCGCGGCGGCGGCCAGCGCCATGCCCCAGGTGCGTGGCACGTTGTAGGAGGTCTGGGCGGCGGTCAGCGCCACCCCGATCCCGCTGTCCACGCCACCGAGGTACTCGCCGATGATCGCGCCGAGCACGGCCGACGGCGCGGCGATCTTCAACGCCGCGAACGTGCTCGGCAGCGCAGAGATCGCCTGCACCCGGTACAACTGCTGCCAGCGTCCGCCGCCGTAGGCGCGCACCAGTTCCAGGCTGGTCCGGTCGGCCGAGCGCAACCCGGCGACGGTGCCGACCATAGTGGTGAAGAAGCAGTACATCGCGGCCAGGAAGACTGTCGGGGTGCGTCCGCCGAACACCACAAGGATGATCGGGCCCAGCGCGAGCAGCGGAGTGCAATAGCTCAGGATCGCCAACTGGGTCGCCAGCGACTCGATCGGCGGGACCAGCACGATCAGGACGGCCAGGGCGATGGCCAGGCCGTTGCCCCAGACGAATCCCTGCAGCGCGCCGAGCGCGGTGATCCGGAAATTAGGGCCGTACAGGCCCCATCCGTCGGAGTACATGGTGTGCAGCACCTGCCAGGGACTCGGTATGGTGCCGCCCGCTACCTCGAACGCCGCGAGCGCCCACCACACCGCGACCAGCCCCAGCACGCCGAGCACGCCGCCGAAGCGCTTCACGCCGTATCCCCTGTCCGCCGGACGCACGGCTGCCGCCGCAGCGGCCGAGTGCGCACGCTCGCCCGCTGCCAGCCCGGCTTACGGTGCCGCAGACAGCGTTCCGGTTGGTGCTCGTTCATGCGACGCCTCCTTTTCCCGCGGTCCCGAACAGCAGCTCGGACAGATAGTCGTGCAGCTTGTGGAATTCCGGTGTCCGCATCATCTCGGGCAGCCGTGGACGCGGCAGATCGATCTCGACCAGTTCCAGCACCCGCCCCGGCCGCGGGCTCATCACGGCCACCACGTCGGACAGGAACACCGCCTCCGCGATGCCGTGGGTCACCATCAACGTCGTCGCGGGCTTCTCGGTCCAGATCCGCAGCAACTCCAGATTGAGCCGCTGCCTGGTCATGTCGTCCAGCGCTCCGAACGGTTCGTCCAGCAGCAGCACGGTGGGCTTCACCACCAGTGCGCGCGCGATGGAGACGCGCTGGCGCATGCCGCCGGAGAGCTGCGCGGGCTTGGCCTTCTCGAAGCCGTCCAGCCCGACCAGGCGGATCAGGTCATCGATCTGCCCCGGCTCCGGCGTGATGCCCGCGACCTGGAGCGGCAGCGCGATATTCGACGCCACCGATCGCCACGGCAGCAGCGCCGAATCCTGGAACGCGATGCCGAACGCGTGCTTGCCGCGCAGTTCGGCGGGCGTCGCGCCGTCGATCAGCGCCTTGCCCGCCGTCGGCGTCTCCAGGCCCGCGAGAATGCGCAGCACCGTCGACTTGCCGCAGCCGGACGGACCGAGCAGCGACAGGAACGCGCCCTGCTCGGTGTGCAGATCGACGCTCGCCAGCGCCTGCACGGTTTTCCGCCCGACCCGGAAGGTCTTGGTCAGTCCGCTGAGATGAATTCCGGTCCCCCCGGCGGTATCGCTCTCCGTGCTCATGACGGCCACCATAGGAGCACCCCGTTGCACGGACATTGCGAATGGCGTCGCCAGATTGCGCAATCGTTACGGTCCGCACCGCGCATTTCGGATCGCGGCGATCTGAACGGATGAGATATGCCCCGCCGCGGGTTACACGACAGGTGAACCCGATCCTCACGCTGCTCGACGCCAAGCTGCACATCGCGGGCTCGGAGATCCTCTGGCGCGAAGTGATCGGCAACGGCTTCGGCTTGGCTTCCGCGATCGGCGGCATGCGGCGGCGGGTCTGGGCCTGGCCCGTCGGCATCGCCGGGAACGCCCTGCTGTTCACCGTATTCGTCGGTGGGGTGTTCCACACTCCGCAGCAGCTGAACATGGCCGGACAGGCCGGACGCCAGCTGATGTTCATCGCGGTCAGCGTGTACGGCTGGTGGAGCTGGTACCGGCACGCGGCACGCGGGACCGCGCTCGAGCACCGCGGCGTCGACCCGCGCTGGGCGAGCACGCGCGAGCGCGTCGTCCTGGTGGTGGCGATGCTCGCGGGCACGGCCGTTTTCGCCCAGCTCTTCGAATGGCTAGGTTCCTACGGTCCGTGGGCCGAGGCGTGGATCTTCACCGGCTCGGCGCTGGCCACCTACGGCATGGCCAGGGGGCTGGCCGAGTTCTGGTTGATCTGGATCGCGGTCGACCTGGTCGGGATCCCGCTACTGATCCGAGCGGGCTACTATCCGTCGGCGACGCTGTATCTGGTCTACGCGGGATTCGTCGTGTGGGGCTTCCTCGTCTGGGTGCGGACCTTGCGCCGAGGCACCGGCAGCGATGCGGCGCTCGATCGAGTGGCGGCCACCGCCGCGGGCGAATAACCGCATGTTCCCGGTTCACATATCGGTAACCTCGTCGCTACCGTCCAGAATCCGCTCCACACCACATCAATTCCCATTAGTGGGAACAATCACGGCGCCCGGGGATCGCCAACTACGCCGAACCTCGTGCCACACAACCATTCTCACATACCTGTAACAAATCGTATCGATGGGGGACATTGCCCGACGGCCCCCTCTGTCCGCCGAATCCGGCCGACGAGAAGATCGGATGATACGGTTCACAGCAAACGGTCCGTAGCACGCACCATGCGTCATCGGATCGTCAATTCGAACGTGAGTTTGTTTTCGAGGTCCGGCGTATGTTTCCCGAGCGCTTGCATGGGGTTTCCCGAGCAATCCTCGGAGGTGCCGAAGACATAGTTCGGGCATTGAGCCGATACGCGGCACACGAGGGTGGCGCGATTAAGTCTCGGAGCGCGGAGATTCGTCGCTTTGCCGACCGAGCGAGGGCGACCGACGAACAAGGCAGCCGGAATATCGCCGCCGCAGGCGGTCTGCAAAATAATTCGTCCAGAGCCGAATTTTCACCGACGAGCAATGCGGGTTCGCAACTTCCCGTTCGTCGGCGGCCCGGCGGAACCGAGCGTATCAACAGGCAGATTGGCGAGGGACTACTAGAACGGCATGGCATCGAGGCGTACGGGTTCGGCACACCGGGCGTCAGTACAGATACGGTCCGCGGCATCGCCGCAGCCTTGGACGATATGCTCGCCAAGTATCCGCACACCAGAATTTTGTCGATAGAGATCGGCGACGTCGAGGGAGATATCGCCAGGGCGCTCGAAGACAGAGTCGGCCATACCGATCTCAGAGCGACCAGGATAACATTCTCCACCAAGTACGCCACCGACCCGGGACTGCTCTCCACAGACGTATCGAAAGCGGTGCAGAGACGACATTTCGTCCCGAGATCCCAGGGCCCAGCATATAGCACCATTGTTCATGAATTCGGCCATGCGCTAACTTACGCAGGTCGCTCGGCGGCTCTGGGCAAGGCCGACTCGGCTTTGTTGGATCATTATCGAAAGACGTACGGCCACAAGGGCTCTGGAAGCGACACGGACGAATCCTACGAAAAATGGCGTGATCAGCTGAGCGGCTACAGCTTCTGGAAAGGTGGGGAGTTCCATCCGGTCGAGGCCCTGGCTGAGGCGTTCGCCGACGTCGAGCTGAATGGCGCCCGTGCCAGCGAACCCGCACAAGTTATGCATAGGCTACTGGTGGATACGGCAGAGTCGCAGTGGCGGAGAGAAGGATTGATGTGAGGGGCAGAGGTTTGTCAGCCGATCAGCTTCGACGCAACTTCGATACGAACCTGGCACGTGCGAAAGAGGGGCTGGCTCCAGGATCTCATTCAGGTCTCGGGCCTCGTGTCGAGGACACGTTGACCGCGATAGCGCTGGCCTACCCGGCAGCCAGTGATGAACTCATCGCGAGAGCCCAACGAGAGTTCGCTCAGGAATTGGACAGACCCGACGACAGCGTGTAGCGACGTCGGGTCGAACGGCCTTCAGCCGGCCGCACGAGCTTGCCCGACGGCGGGCTACACCACGTCGACCCGCACGCCCGCCGCCCGGATCGCCTGCACCGCGGCCGGATCCGCGCCGGTATCGGTGACCAGCACCTGCACCTGCTCGATGCCGCAGATGCGGGCCAGTGCGGTGCGCTCGAGCTTGTCCGCGGTGGCCACCACCAGTACCCGGCCGGAACGCCGCACCATCTCGGTGGTCACCCCGGCCTCGTCGATGTGCCTGCACTGTGCGCCCCCCTCGACGGAGATCGCGTTCACGCCGAGCACGAGATCGTCGAGCCGCAGTTCGGCCAGCGCCCGTTCGGCCAGCGGCCCGTGCAGCTCATAGGACTCGCGCCGGGCCACGCCGCCGAGAACGATCGTGCGCACGTGTGGCCGCAGCACCATCTCCCCCGCGATGTTCAGCGCGTTGGTGACGAGAGTGAGCTGCTCGTCACCGGCCGATCCGAGATCCGTGCGCACGGCCAGCGCCCTGGCCACCGCCGTGGTGGTGGTGCCGCCGTTCATCCCGACCACCGCGCACGGATCGACCAGCGACGCGGCGTGTTCGGCGATGCGCTGCTTGGCCTCGCCCGCACTCTGCCGGTAACGCGCGGGCAGGTCGTAGGCCACCGAGGTCGCCACCACACCGCCGTGCGTCCTGGTGGCCAGTTGCTGTTCGGCGAGCGCGGTGAAATCGCGACGCACCGTAGCGGCGGACACACCGAGCCGCTCGGCGGCCTCCTCCACCGAAAGCCGCCCGGATTCGGCGAGCAATTCCAGCAACCGGTTCCACCGTTGCGGACGATCCGACGGCCCGGTCATCTCACACCGCCCCGCTCGCGCGGGCAACCTGCTGTTTCGGCGAACACGCGAACAATATGAACACACGCACCCACCGACCGCGGAAATCCGCACGGCCGACACCGGCCCCGCTCAGAACACATCGGCCTCGACGGTGGGCCGGGCCGGAAGCGCCGCGGTAGCGGGAAGACGCCCGTCTTCCGCACCCGGATCGCGCGCCTGGGAAAGGCCGGAATTCACGAAGTAGGCGATCTCTTCGCAGATCTCGTCCAGACTCACCGCCGAACCCGGCGCCGTACCCTGCACCAATTCCTGGGCGAGTGAGGTGACCGCGCCGATCACGGCCAGCGCGAAGAGATCGAAACGCCGCGGACCGGTCTCGCCACGGCCGACAGCGCGTTCGGCCTCGCTGATCAGCAGCGCCGACAGCAGGCCACGCTGCTGCCTGCGCCACTCCTCCACCGCCGTGCTCACCCCGACCACCTCGACATAACAGACCCGCGCGGACCGGGCGTCGGCGCACGTGACGCTCAGATAAGCGCGGAAACTCGCTACCACGCGGGTGGGCAAGGGCTCGTTCTCGGTGGCCGCCAGTGCGGTCAGCGCGCGTTCCAGCGCACGGGAGGTGATGCGATTCGCCAGGGCGATGAGCAGCGCTTCGCGGCTGCCCATGTCCTCGTAGAAGCTGCGCGTGGAGACGTTCGCCACGGCGCAGAGGCGCTCGATCGAGGTGGCCGCGTATCCCTGGGTGCCGAATAGTTCGAGAGCGGCATCGATCAGGCGGGTCTGCCGCTGGGCAACCCGCTGTTCCTTGGACAGCCCGCCGTAGCTGCGACCGTCCTTGGGTCCGTGATCCCGCCGTGTCACCTCTCGATGCTACCGCGCGGCTACCTTCCATCAGCGCGCCGAACGGTGGCGGCGCGGCGATTCCGTCATCCCGGTGCGCCAGTTCTCGCAGGCTATTTCACGCTTCCCGCGGTCAACCCCGCCACCAGACGCTTCTCGATGAGAGCGAACAGCAGCACCACCGGGACGATGCCGACGGTGGAGATCGCGAACACGTATTGCCACGCGGTGTCGTACTGGCCGACGAACTTGGTCAGCGCCACCGACAGCGGTTGGTTCTCCGGCGTGGTGAGCACGACCAGGCTGGCGGCGAACTCGTTCCAGCACGCCACCACGACGAAGATCGTCGCCGTCACGATGCCGGGCCACACCAGCGGCAGGCTCACCCGGACCAGGATCTGCCCGCGCCCGAGCCCGTCGAGCATCGCGGCTTCCTCGATCTCCACCGGGATCGCGGCGAAGAAACTGTGCAGGATCCACACCGCGAACGACAGGTTGAACGCGGCGTTCACCATGATCATCGCCAGCCAGGTGTCGTTGATGCCGAGCGCGAAGAACTCCCGGATCAACCCGGTGACCAGCACCGTCGGCTGCAACATCTGGGTCACCAGCACCACGCCGAGAAACACCAGGCGCCCCGGAAAACGGTGCCGCGCCGTGTAATACCCGGCCGGAATCGCCACGGCCAGCACCAAAACGGTGGCGCAGACCGCGATGATGATCGTGCTGGCCAGGTTGAACGGCAGCGGCGTCTCGGGGGTGTCCCACATCGTCGCGTAGTTGTCCGGATGCCAGGACTGCGGCAGATACGTCGGCGGGATGCGCAGGATCTCGGCTCTGCTCTTCAGCGAACCGAGCACCATCACCACGAACGGCAGCAGGAACACCGCGGCGAGCACCACGCCGACGGCGGTGAGCTCCCAGCGGCGTCGTGCGCGGCGCGCGGGCGCCGCCGGGGCGGGTGGCGTCGCCGTGGCCTGCTCGCGTACCTCCACCCGCGTCGTCATCGGTCGATCTCCGCGGTCGGACGAACCAGCTTCACGTAGATCGCGATGACGACGACGATCAGAGCGAAGTTCAGCACGCTCATCGCCGCGGCGGTGTCGACCTGCTGGTTCTGCCGGATCAGCTTGAAGGTCAGCGTCGTCGTGGTGTCCGCCGAGAAGCCTGCGATGCTTCCGGTGATCACTTGAAGGATCGGCAGCGAGTTGAACACGTTGATGATGTTGATGATGGTCGCCACCGCGATCGCCGGACGCAGCTGCGGCAATGTGAGATGGCGGTAGCGCTGCCAGGCGCTCGCGCCGTCGACCCGCCCCGCCTCCTCGATCTCCGCCGGAATGGCTTGCAGTCCGGCCAGAATCGTGTAGGTGGTGAACGGCACCGAGACGAACACCGCGACGCCCATCGCCACGAGGAACGCCTGCGTCGGCTGCTTGGTGAACCCGTATCCGCGGTCGAGCAGGCCGATGTCCACCAGGAACCGATTGGCGATGCCCACGTCCGGATCGAGCATGTAGTAGAAGATCGTGGTCGTCATCACGACCGACGCCGCCCACGGCACCAGGATCGCCATCCGTACCACGGCGCGGCCGGGGAACTCCTTGTTCAGGAATTGGGCCAGCGCCGCGGACAACGCCAGCGTGACCAGCACGACGCCGACCACCCAGACCACCGTGTGGACCAGCACCGAGCCGAGTTCCGAGATGTCGAACAGCGCCCGGTAATTGGCCAGTCCGGCGGCGCCGCGGTCCTGGCCGTAGGCGCTGAGGTCCCTGGTGCTGGTCCACAGCATGTAGCAGGCCGGGAAGGCGACAACGGCCGCGATCAGGACCAGTGACGGCCCGATCCACGGCAGTGCCGCCAGTACTCCTCTGCGCCGCACGCTATTTCGTTGCTTCCTGGATCCGTTGCAACACCTGAGCGGGGTCGGCGCCCTGTGCGATGGTGCCCATCTGCTGGCGGATCACCCCTTGCGCCACGGCCCATTTCGGATTGTTGCTCGGATAGAACCTCGCGACCGGAAGCGTGGCGGCGAACGCCTTCGTCACCGGGTCCTCGGCGAGGGCGGTGGCGGCACTGTGGGTGATCGGGATGAAGCCCTCGTGCTTGACGAAGTCCGCGTATACCGCCGCCGAATAGAAGTAGTCGAGGAACTTCTTGATCGACTCGGCCTTGGCGCCGTCCTTCTTGAACGCCATCAGATGATCGGCCACCCCGAGCGTGACCGGGTTCCCGGTCTTGGTCGGCGAAGGCGCGGTCGCGTACCGCAGACCCGGATTCTTCGCGGCGATCTGACCGATGGTGGGCGGCAGCGCTTCGATCATGCCGATCTTGCCCTGGATGAAGGCGTTGATCACGTCCTTGCGGTCGGTCGCGCCCGGATTCGGCTGCGTCGCACCGGCGTCGATCAGCTCACGCATGGCCCGCACCCCTTCCAGGTTCGCCGGGGTGTCCACGGTGACCCGGTCGCCGTCGGCCCACGAGCCACCCGCGCCGAAGGTCCAGATGGAGGTTTCGCCCTGCGCCTCCTCGCTGCCCAGCGGGAGCCCGTACCCGGAGACGCCGCCGCCGAGCGCCTGGATCTTCTTCGCCGCGTCGGTGAGCTCGGCCCAGGTCTTCGGCGGCCGGACGATGCCCGCTTTCTCGAACAGTTCGGTGTTGTAGAACAGGGTTCGGGTGGAGGCGAACAGCGGCAGCGCGTATTGCGTGCCGTTCAGCGCCGCGTTCTGCGCGAAAGCGGGCTGGATGTCGGCCAGCACCGGCGCGGAGACGATGTCGGTCACCGGGTAGAGCAGGCCGTCGCCCGCGAAGCTGGCGTAGGCGTCGATGTTGAGGATGTCCGGGGTGGTCGACTGCGACTGGAGCTTGGTGCGCACCACGTCGTTGATCGAGTTCCACGACTCCATCTGCAGATCGACGGTGATGCCCGGGTTCTGCTTCTGGAATTCGGCGATGATGCCGTCCCACAGCGCCTTGGTGCCCGTGGCGCCGTCGCTGTAGGCGGGAGCGAGGAAATTGATCGTGGTAGCCGAGTCCGCACCACTTTTCGCACCGAACCCACAGGACGACAGGGCCAGCGCGACGCCGGTGACCATCGCGACTCCGGCAAGCACGCGGTGGAATGGTCTTTTCACGAGCAGAACCTTTCAGATTTACCCACCCGGCGCCAGCGGAGCCGCCGATGATGGGAGGACACACCGTCGGTGCACCTCAATCTAGCCCGAATTGTGATCATATGTGACCGTTTTCGTCTGAAATTTGACATAAACGATCATCCGGAGTGAAGCTGGTGGCGTGCCTACGCCTGCCGACCACACGCCGCAGCCGCATCTGGTCACCGAAGTGGCCACCCAGCCGGACGATTGGACGCACGCCGCCGCCGTCGCGGCGGAACATCGCGCCGTACTGCCGAAACCGGGCGAGCGCATCGCGGTGATCGGTTGCGGCACGTCGTATTTCATGGCGCGCGCCATCGCGGCACTGCGCGAGGGCGCGGGTCATGGCCTCACCGACGCCTGGCCCGCCAGCGCGGTCCGCGCTCGCGAGTACGACCGCTACCTGGTGATCTGCCGCTCCGGCACCACCACCGAAGTGGTGCGCGCGATGCGGGACATCCCGGCGCACGTCCCTCGGACGGTGATCTGCTCCAGTCCCGGCACGCCCGTCCTCGAACTGGGCGACCCGATCCTCATCGACCAGGTCGATGAGCGGTCGGTGGTGCAGACCCGCTTCGCGACGACCACCCTCGCCATCCTGCGCAACCACCTCGGCGAAGACCTCGCCCCGGTGATCGCCCGAGCGCGCGCGGTGCTCGCCGAGGATCCCGCCGAGTCGCTGGCCGCGGTGCGCCACGCAGAGCAGATCAGTTTCGTGGGTATGGGATTCGCGGCGGCCATCGCCGAGGAGGCGGCCCTCAAGCTTCGCGAATCCTGCCAGTCCTGGACGGAGGCGTATCCGGCGACGGAGTACCGCCACGGCCCGATCGCCATCTCGGCGCCCGGCCGGGCGGTCTGGGCGTTCGGCCCACTCGAGCCGGGCTTCGCCGACGACGTCGCCGCCACCGGCGCCCACCTGGAGCATCGCGACATCGACCCGATGGCGGACCTGGTCCGAGTGCATCGGCTCTGCCTCCTGCGTTCCGCCGACCTGGGATTGGACCCCGACCACCCGCGCGGCCTGAATCGCTCGGTGGTTTTGAAGTCGTGACCGAGGGCCTGCGGTGAGCATTCGCCGTACCGCGCCGGGTACGGACGGCATCGTCGCGCCCGCAGCCACACCGTCGGCCTCGAGTCGACTCGAACTCGTGACATCACCACAGGCCGCATGCGCACCGTCGCGGGAGCCACCACGAACTACTGTGCCGAGGATGGGAACCGAGCAGCCGCGTGCGCCGTCGGGTGCGTCTGTGTCCGGATCGCGCGGCGCGGGGACGGACCGCGCATGCCCCGGCGACCGGCCGACCGCGCGGCGAGGTTCGGCCGGGCAGCCCACGGACATACTCGGCGCAGCGGCGCGGGCGCTGCCGGACGACGCGCTCGTGCTCGGCATGGATGTCGGCGGCACCACCATCAAAGGCGAGATCACCGACGCGGGGGGCGCTGCGCTGGCCGTGGGCACCGTGGCTACACCGCATGGTCCGGCCGCGTTCGATGCCATGGGCGAGCTGGGCGATCGGTTACTCGGGGGACTCCCGGAATCCGACCGCCGCCGGGTACGTCGCGCCGCCGTCGTGCTGCCCGGCATCGTCGACACCGCCCGGTCGGTCGCCGTGTTCAGCAGCAACGTCGGCTGGCGGGACGTGCATGTGGGCGACCGCTTCCCCGAGCGCTGGGGGGTACCGACGCTGATCGAACACGATGTCGCCGTGGCCGGTTGGGCGGAATGGCGGTACGGCGCAGGGCGGGGCCACGAGAATGTGTGCGTCGTCATTCTCGGCACCGGTATCTCGGGCACGCTGTCGGTCGGCGGGAGGCTGGTGCGCAGCAGCTACGGCCAGGTCGGCGAGTACGGGCACGTGCCGGTGCGGCGCGCGGGCGGATTGCCCTGCCCCTGCGGCAATACCGGATGCGTCGAGACGGTCGCCTCGGGCGCGGCCATCGCGCGGGCCTACACCCGGCGCACCGGACGCGAGACCGGCGGCGCGGCGGAAGTTTTCGCACTCATGTCCACCGACCCCGACGCCGCCGCCGTCGTCGCGGACGCGGTCGACGCGCTCGCCGACGGTCTGGTCGGCATCGTCCACGCGGCCTGCCCCGAACTCGTCGTGCTCGGCGGCGGGCTCGCCGGAGCGGGCGCGGCGCTCACCGACCCACTGCACCGCGCCCTGTCCGACCGGCTCCGCCTGGTCCCCGCTCCCCGAGTCGTCCTCGGCCGGTTCGGCGCACGCGCGGGCTTGGCAGGCGCTGCCCTCTACGCCCGCAGCGGAGCGTTGACATGACGTCACCCGCGCGGCCTGCGAACCGAGGCGCACCACAAACTTCAGCCAGCACAGTGGACATCCCTATCCAGCAGCCGGTCCGCGCGAGCCGAGGGGCACTCGAATGACAGCACACACACAGCTCATCCGGGGGCGCATCGTCTCGGCGAGCGTCACGGTGGACGACGGCGTAGTGATGGTGTCCGGGGATCGGATCGACGCGGTGCGGTCGTTCGCGCAGTGGCGCGCGACGCATCGCGATTTACCTGAGCCGCCATTTTCGGGAACCGTGCTGCCGGGGCTTGTGGACATTCACAATCACGGCGGGTTCGGGTACCGGTTCGATACCGTGCGCGGTGAGCAGGCCCGCGCGGCGGCGCAATCGCACCATGAGCGCGGCTCGACCACCGTGGTGGCGAGCGTGGTCACCGGCCCCGCCGCGGAAATGGTGGCGCAGACCGCCACCTTGCGCGAACTCGCCGAGGAAGGCGCGCTCGGCGGTATCCACGTCGAGGGACCCTTCCTGTCCGAGGCGCGCTGCGGGGCGCAGGACCCGCGATATCTGTGCGACCCCGATCTCGGGTTGACCGACCGGCTGCTGGAAGCGGGTGGCGCGCACCTGCGCGCGATGACGCTCGCGCCGGAACGTCCCGGCTACGCGGCCGTCGCGCGGCGGCTGACCGACAACGGCGTGGTGGTCGCGCTCGGCCACAGCGACACCGACTACGCGTCGTTCCGGAACGCGCTGGCCCCCAAAGGATCAGGAAGCCTCGTGACGCACTTGGCGAACGGCATGCCACCGCTGCATCACCGGAACCCGGGCCCGGTCGCCGCGGCGCTGGCGGCCGCCGCGGGCGGTGACGTGACGGTGGAGCTGATCGGCGACGGCGTGCACGTGGATCCGGGCTTCGCCGCGCTGGTGTTCGCGACCGCGCCGGGGCGAGTCGCGCTGGTCACCGATGCCATGCAGGCCGCGGGACTCGGCGACGGCGAGTACCAGCTCGGTCCGCAGCCGGTGACGGTCCGTGCCGGCGTGGCGCGCATCGCCGACGGGTCGATCGCGGGCGGCGTCAGCACCCTGCTGGAATGCGTCGCGCGGGCCGTGCGCGACTCCGGCGTCCCGCTGCGCGCGGCGGTCCTGGCGGCCACCTCGGTTCCGGCCGCCGCGCTCGGGCTCGCCGACGTCGGTGACCTGCGGCCCGGCTATTTCGCCGACATATTGACAGTCCGTGACAATCTCCACTTGCGTGGGGTGCTCAGACGTGGACAGTGGTTGAAGTGATCCTCACCGTGACAATGAATCCCGCGTACGACATGACCTATCGCGTCGAACGCTTCGAACGCGGGCAGGCCCACCGAGTCCGGTCGGTGGAGCAGCGCATCGGCGGCAAGGGCATCAACGTGACCCGGGTGCTGAATCAGCTCGGCAAGTACGCCAGGGCCACCGGGTTCTCCGACCACGCCTTCGCGGCCGCCGCCGAACTGGAGATGCCGGTCGACTTCGTGCACGCGCTGCCCTGGGTGCGCCGCACCGTGGTGATCAGCGAATCCGAGGACGGCACGGCCACCGCGCTCTGGGAGCCGGGTGCGCGAGTCTCCAATCCGCATGCCGCCGAACAGTTGTCGGTCCGAGTGGCGGGACTGCTCCCGGAAATCGCCGGATTGGTCATCTCCGGGTCGCTGCCCGGCGGCATCGAACCCTCCCTGCCCGCCGAGATCGCCCGCACCGCCATCGCGGCGGATGTGCCCACCATCTGCGACGTCGACGGCGAAGCGCTGCGCTTGGCCGCCCAGGTGCCCGGCATCGTGCTCACTCCGGACGAGACCGAATTACAGCGCCTCATCGGCACCCGGCCGACGACCGCCGACGACATCGTCATCGCCGCGAAGCCGCTGATCGACAACGGAGTGCGCGCCCTGATCGCGACCCGCGGTCCCGATGGGATCGTCGCGGTGACCGCCGAAGGCGCGTGGACCGGAGCGCTCGCCGAACCGCTCGCCGGAAATCCCACCGGCGCGGGCGATGCCGCGGTGGCGGCGGTGATCGCCGCCCTTTCCTCCGAATCGCGCCCGGACTGGGCCGCCCTGCTCGCCGACGTGGTCGCGACCTCCGCGGCCGCCGTGGTGGTTCCGGTGGCCGGCGAGATCGACCGCTCCCTGCGCACCCGCCTCACCCCGACCGTTCAGGTTCGGGAACTGGACATCTCCACACCGCAGAAGACTTCTCCATGACGGCCGAGCCGGTTCGCCGCTGCGCGCGAACGTGCGGAACGCTCCCGCGATGCGGGCGAGCCGGGCGATCCCGCGACCCTGGTCGCTTACGCGGCTCGCATGGCGAACCACATGCCGCGTTCACCCGCCGACGACCTCGGCATGCGGCGAGCCGGTCACGGACGCACCAGCCGGTCCACAACGCATCCGGTCGCGCCTCCGCCGTAAACCCTGTACGCCGCTCGCCCTTGAAAGCACGCAACCATGCCGCTGACCTCGATACCGGATCTGATCGCCACGGCCCGCCCCGGCGGACTCGGCGCCTTCAACGTGATAACCCTCGAGCATGCCGAGGCGATCGCGGCCGCCGCGGAATCGGCGAGAAAGCCGGTGGTGCTGCAACTGTCGGAGAACACCGCGCGCCATCACCGCGGCATCGCCCCGCTGGCACTGGCCTGCCTGCGCATCGCCGCCGACAGTGAGGCCGCGATCGCGGTGCATCTCGACCACGCCACCAGCACCGAATTGATCCATGCCGCCGTCGATCTCGGCATCCGCTCGGTGATGTACGACGGCTCGGCTCTCGACTACGCCGACAACCGCGCCGCCACCGCCGCGATCACCGCTTGGTGCCACGAGCGCGGTGTGCACATCGAAGCCGAGCTCGGCGAGGTGGGCGGCAAGGACGGCGCCCACGCGCCCGGCGCACGCACCGATCCCGACGAGGCGGTCGAATTCGTGAGCGCTACCGGCGTCGACGCACTCGCGGTCGCCGTCGGCTCCTCGCACGCCATGCACACCCGCACCGCCGAACTCGACAACGACCTCATCGCCCACTTGGCCGCGAAGGTCCCGGTCCCCCTGGTGCTACACGGCTCATCCGGCGTCCCCGATCACGGCCTGCGCGCCGCCGTCGAACACGGCATGACGAAGATCAACATCGCCACCCGCCTCAACATCCGGATGACCACCGCCATCCGCGCCCGCCTAGCCGCAGCCCCCGACCTCTCCGACCCACGCGAATACCTCACCCCCGCCCGCACCGCCATCCAGTCCGAAGTCGAACACTTCCTCCACCTCCTCGCCGGTTGACCGCCACGAGTGGCACACCATCGAGGCCTCCTCTCGCGTTTTGCCACAGCCATGTGCCACTCGCGAGATTTGTCGGGGGTGGTGGGGAGGATGGGGGTATGGGGGAGATCGGGGAGGTTTTTCCGGGGAGTTGGGCGGTACGCGCGGGGGTGGTAAGCGCTTGGGAGTTGCGGAAGGACTTCGAGCGTGTGTTTCCGGATGTTTATGTCCGGAAGGGGATTCGGCTGGATGCGCGGGGGCGCGCGCAGGCGGTCGCGCATTGGGTCAAGGGCACCGGGATTCTGGTCGGGTTCTCCGCGGCGGCTATGCATGGGACACAGTGGCTGGACGATAAGCCCGCCGAGATCGCGCTGTCGACTCGTGCCCGGCCGCCACGGCACGTGCTGGTCTATCGGGACGCCATACCGGCGGACGAAGTATGCAGCGTCGGCGGATTCCGGTGCACCACACCGGCGCGGACCGCGTTCGACCTGGCCCGACGCCTCGACTTCGACGAGGCGGTCGAAGTCGTCGACGCCCTATGCAACGCGACCCGGCTGACCACCGCGGACATCGAACGGCTGGCCGAACGGCACCCGCGCGCACGCGGCGCCACGAGCTTGCGCCGAGTTCTGCCCTACATCGACGGCGGCGCCGAGTCCATCCAGGAGACGCGTACGCGCTTGCTGCTGCGGCAAGCAGGACTGCCCGCGCCGGAAACCCAGATCCGTATCCATGGCCCGGACGGAATGACCCTCGCACGCCTCGACATGGGCTGGCGCAAATGGCGAGTCGCCGTCGAATACGACGGAGCCCACCACTGGACCGACCGCGACCAGCGCGCCTGGGACATCGACCGCAGCGCCGCCCTGGAATCCCTCGGCTGGACCCTCATCCGAGTAAGCGCCGCCCTCCTGACCCACCGCCCCCGAACCATCACCGCCCGGGCCCTGGACGCCCTCCGCCGGCACGGCGCCGACATCTGACGAGTGGCACACCATCGAGAGGCCTTCTCGCGTTTTGCCGCAGCCATGTGCCACCCGCGGACCTGAGCGGCCGGCGACGCATGCGAGGGGGCTGCGCCGCCGGCCGGTTCCAGTGGTGGGCAGGGCAGTTGCCCACCGGTGAAGCTGTCGATGGATCGCTTCGCATCGACGGGAACACTCTTCCGGATGGAGCTGTGTTATGGGTGTCGTGAACCTGAGAGTCTGCTGGGAGACGTGTCAGGTGAGGTCGGCGGTGCGGATCGCGGAGGTGAATCCCGCCCACTGGGTCGGCGTGAACGCCAGCGTGGGCGATGCGTCCGATGGGCCCTCGAATTTGCTGTCCCGAACCAGGACCCGACCACCGTCGAAGCACACTTCTACGCAGGTCTGGCTGTCATTGGAATACGAGGATTTGAACCACCCGGTACCGCTCACTCGATCGACTGTAATTCAGCAGCGGTCGCGCGGATGAGCGCCAGAGACTCGTCTCGGGACAGCGCGATTGTTCGCGCCCGCTCGAACACGAAACCCAGGTCGCGCACTTTGGTTTCCTTTCGGCTCTCGTCATCGACGATGATCTGGCCGAATACCGCCGATTCATGCCACGCGAGCGTCGGCAATCGCGGACTGGCGAAGTCGAGGAGATGGTAGGTGGAGCTCGCCGGGACACTGTCTGCGGCAGTGAACGGAATGACCTGTAGTTCGACGCACTCGTCATGCGACTCGAGGACGTCGGCCAGATGGATCAGTTGACGCCGCAGTACGTCCGGTCCCCCGATCTGCTGCCGGAGCGCCGCCTCGCCGACAACCACCCGCAGCGAAACAGGACTCTCCCCCGTCAGCCGTCGCTGCCGATGCAACCTCGCTTCGACACGCTGATCGACTTCGATCGCCCGCACTGTCGCTCCCGACGAAAGCATCAGTGCCCGAATGTATTCCTCGCCTTGTAGCAGGCCCGGCATCATGAGGCTCTCATACGTCCGGATCGATTCGGCGCCCCACTCCATTCCGTAGTAACGGAGGATGTCTTCCCCGAACAGTGCGGAATAGCGGCTCCACCAGCCGCGGCCTCTCGCGGCTTCCCTGAGGGCGAGCAGTTCACGCTGTTCGTCGGCATCGATCTCGAGGATGCTCAGTAGCCGTTCCAGTTTGTCCTTGGGGAGCAGGTTGCGCTCGTTTTCGATGTGCGACCAGTACGCGGCCGAGACATCGAGCGCTCTGGTGATCGACGCGGCACCGATACCCAGCTCCAGCCGTCGCTGCCGGAGCCGGAGCGCGAGCTCCCAACGCGCAACCGCAGGTGACAGCGCCATGTCAGCACGATACAGCGGACAATGCCGCGCAATCACTTTCGTAAAGTGAGTTGTATAGTTTACGATTCGAGTGTTGCGCATCACAGCGGGGGCTTTCGACAGAACCCGCTCCGGCGGGGAGGGGGTTCTGATGTCCGTGCACGTCGTCGACCGCATGTGGATCGTGAGCGATCGGACGCCGCATCAGGCGCGGCGGGTCAGTGACGACGCGTGGGTGGTGTCCTATCTGCGTGGCCGGATGGTGAACACCGAGCAGGCGACGGCGGCTATCCAAGCGGCGGAGATGGTTTCGCTGACGGAGGAGTTGGTGCGCCCCGTCGGGCTCACCGCGCTGGAAGCGGTCGGCCTCGTCGTCCTCGAATCGCCGTGGGACACCGCGCCGTTGCGCACTCGGTTCAGATTGCCGCGTCCGGGCGGGCGGCATCGCCGATGATCCTTCAGGTGACGCCCGGCGCGAAAATTCGATCCAGGGGGTTGACGCAGTGGAACCGCTGCCCACCAAAGAGCTCGTCCTGAAGGCTTGCCGCATCGCGCCGCATCGCGCGCACCCAGTCCTGGAGTCGGCTCACCTACTCGCGGGATTACACCAGCGCCGCCTGCGCTGTGCACCGGGCGGGACGAACGAGATCGACCAGCACCGCGCCCGCCTCGTGCTCGTCATCGACCGCTGGGTCGCCACCGAGACGTCACCGCCGCACGGCGGCGCACACATGCACACCGAAACCGTGGGCATGGTGGTCGATCGGCTCGCGCAGTTCTCCGCCAGCGCGTACGACATCCTCTCCGGCGCGCCGGAATGGGCCGTGCACAACGCCTGGGAGCGCCTCGCCGAACTGTCGCTGGGCTATGAAGATCTCGCCTACGAGGTCGCGGCGGGCGTGCGCCGCCTCCCCTATCTCAGCGGCCCGCGCGAACACCCGTGATCAGTCCTCGTCCGGCCACGCATTGGCCTCGACCCGGGCGCGCACCCGCGCCACGTCGGCTTCGGACGGCATGTCGTTGGTGATCTTGGTGATCATCACCTGGATGTCGGTCTGGTCGATGTCCGCGCCGCCGGAGCCGGCCAGCTCGGCGGCGATCCGGGCCACCTCCGCGTCGGACAGACGGCGGCGCAGCAGGGCGAGCAGCGGGATGTAGTCGGCTTCCGGGACCCCGTCCGGGTATCCCGCCCGCAGCCAGCTGATGATCGCGTGCAGGAAGGGAGGCATCGGCGGCGGCTCGGGTCAGTCGGAATCGGCGGGCGGATCGGCCAGCGGCCAGCCGCCGGCGGCCAGATGGGACGCGACGCGAGCCACGTCATGCTCGTCCGGCTGCTCCTTGGCGAGCCGCGCGATGGCCTCCTCGATCTCGGTGTGCGTGATCTCGCTGCCCGAATTCGAAGCGACCAGTTCCTCGGCGATCGCGACCACCTCGTAGTCGGTGAGGTGCCGGTGCAGCACGGCGAACAAGGCCACGTAGTCCGACTGCGGCACGCCCTGCGGGTAGCCCGCGCGCAGCCAGCCCACGACTTTGCCGAGCAGTTTCGGCCGAACCGGGACTGGTTTCACTGGATCGGTCACGCTGGCACTCCTTAAGCCTGCCCGAACAGATGGATGCCGAATTTGGCCGCCAGGAACGCCTTCGCCGTGTACAGGATGCCGGTGACGATCGCAACGACGACCAGCACGAAGCACGCAAGCGCGACCGCGAGGGCCGGATAGTTACGCCGCACCGTGCCCGCGTCGGTGGTCGCGGTCATCGACCAGAACCGCACCCCGATCGCGAAGATCATCGGCAGCCCGGCGCCAAGCACCAGCCCGGCCACGATGACTTTCCACAGGGCGTTCAGATTGGTGACGAGAGTGTGCACGCCTGGTCCTCCTACACCTGGGCGGAGCGGTTCGAGTCCGCCGACGTGGTCCGGCCGCCCGCGGGCGGCACGGTCCGATCGCTTGTGGGCGGTGCGGCTTGATCGTCCGTGACCGGCGTGACCGCGGACGGGTCGGCCCCCTCGCCCGGCCACTCGTTGACGTTGCCGGTGTGCACCGGATCGCGCCGCGACCGCAGGTACATCAGCGTCGACAACCCGACCAGCAGGGCGAAGACCACCAGCACCCCGGCCAGTCCGCCGATGACGTGGGCGATGCCCCAGCAGATCGCCCCGGCGACCGCCGCCAGCGGCAACGTGAGCAGCCATGCGACCACCATGCGCCCCATCACGGCCCAGCGCACCTCGGCGCCCTTGCCCAGGCCGGTGCCGAGGATGGAGCCGGTCGCGGTCTGCGTGGTGGACAGCGGTAACCCGAAGTGGGCGGAGGTCAGGATGATCGCGGCCGAGGCGGATTCCGCCGCGAGCCCCTGCGGCGAGTCGATCTCCACCAAGCCCTTGCCAAGCGTCCGGATGATCCGCCAGCCGCCGAGGTAGGTGCCCGCCGCGATGGCGAGGGCGCACGCGGCCATCACCCACAGCGGCAGGTCGTCGTCCTTGGTGAGGGTCCCGTGCGCCACGAGCGCGAGGAAGATCACGCCCATCGTCTTCTGCGCGTCGTTCGTGCCGTGCGCCAGCGAGACCAGCGAGGCGGAGCCGATCTGGCCCCAGCGGAATCCCTCGGTGACCTTGTCCTCCTCGGCGTCACGCGTGATCCGGTACACCAGCCACGTGCCGATCGCCGAGATCAGCGCGGCGACGATGGGCGCGAGCACCGCGGGCAGGATGATCTTGGTGACCACGCCGTCCGACCCGGACGCCCAGATCACCCCGCTCCAGCCGAGCGCGGCCAGCGTCGCCCCGATCAGACCGCCGAACAGCGCGTGCGACGAACTCGACGGCAGGCCGAACAGCCAGGTGAGCAGATTCCACAGGATTCCGCCGACGAGGCCGGCGAACACGATGACGATCAGGTCCTGGCCTCCGACGGCGTCGAGTCGCACGATGCCCTTCGCCACGGTGGCGGCGACGGCCACCGACAGGAACGCGCCGACCAGGTTCAGCGCCGCCGAGAGCGCGACCGCCACCCGCGGCCGGAGCGCGCCGGTGGCGATCGAGGTCGCCATCGCGTTGGCGGTGTCGTGGAAGCCGTTGGTGAAATCGAATGCGAGCGCCGTGACGATGACGATCAGGAGAACCAGTAATTCGACGGTCACGCCTCCAGTGTGCTGCACCCCCGGACGGCACAGTCATGCCGGTTACCGGAACTTCGTCCGGCCTCCGTGCACTAGTCTGATCCGTCCAGGTCAGCCGGTCCGGGTGCAGTGTGGGGCGACGGGCCGACCGGCGAACCGGTCATCGATCCACGAGTTGGCGCCGGGGATGCCGCTGAGTCCGACGAGGAAGTGTTCGCCGAAATGGACCTGGAAATCCACCTGCGTTCCGGCGCCACACCAGTCCGCGTAGAGCTTCTCCGCGCCGGCCAGCGGCACCCACGGATCGTGCGTGGCGTGATACAGGAACACCGGCACCGTCGGCGCGCTCGCACCCAGCCGATTGGCGGCCAGGATCTCCCTGACCATCGGCAGGTCGGTGGGCGCGGCGGCATGGGTGAGCGCCTGCACCGGAATGGGCGCCACGGCGCCGCCGAACTCCTCCGCGGTCATGCACAGGTCCTTGCCGACCTGAGCCAGCCGCCAGCCGTCGTCGTTCATCAGGCCGAGCAGCTCGGGGTACTCTCGCGCCAGTCCGAGGGTGGCGGCCAGGAAGACTCCGGACGCGGCGTTGCGTCCGTTCATGGTGGACAGCAGCATGTCGAAGTCGGCGGGGACACCGCCGAACGCCGCACCCACCAGATTCAGCTCGGGCGCGTATCGCGGGGCCAGTTGTGCGGCCCATCCGCTCGCGATGGCGCCGCCGGAGTATCCGGTGACCACGGTCGGCGCTTCCGGTCGCAACCCGAACTCCGGCGTGTTCACCACCGCCCGGATCGAGTCGAGCACCGCGTGCCCGGCCATCAGTCCCGCCGCGTACGCCTGCCGCGGGCCCTGATGGTCGGGCACGAGCACGGCGTAGCCCTTGGACAGCGGAATCTGGGCGGCCCAGAACTCGGCTGTCGGCTCGTTCCTGAGTTTGTAGGACGGTGCGCACCGATGCCCGAGCGAGTCGATCGCGGCATTGAACGACAGCACCGGACGCGGCCCCGGTCCGGTCCACGGGGCCTGCGGCACGAGCAATGTCGCGACCACAGGCACCGGCAGGTCCTTCGAATCGGTGGACCGGATCAACAGTTCGGTCGACCGCAACGGGAACGCGGTCAGGCCCGTTCCGCCCGCACGGGACGCGAGAATCGCTCCCGGAGGCAGGCTCTCGAAGCCCGGCGGCGGCGTGTAGAAGGGATCGTCCAGCGGCGTGGGCAGGATTCCCGGATACTCGCGCGACGGCGTGAGGAACTGCTCGATCGGATTCGCCCGCACGGGCGTACCGACCGCACTCACCGCCAAGGCGCCCAGGAGTGCCGCCAACAGCAGGACATACCGTCCGCACAGCGATTTCCGCATCATCCCACCCGCCCGCCGATTCCTTGTCCGGAAGCACGAACCGGCCGGACCACTGAATTGTGGGGGCCATCCGGAACCTTGCGCTGCCCATACTTACAGTGGCTCGACGTGCTCGGCACGCCCGACACGCACCCGGCGCGGGAGCGACCGCGCTTCACATCACGGCAGTAGCGCCCGAATGGTATCGATGGTGTCCGCGTCGGCGGGTTCTTTGTCGGGGCGATACCGCACCACACGAGCGAAACGCAGAGCGACACCGCCGGGGTAGCGGGAACTGACCTGCACGCCGTCCAGCGCGATCTCGACGACGAGTTCCGGCCACAGGTACACGGTGTGCTGATCGCGCGAGCGCTCGTGGCGGGGGAATTCGTCGGTCTGCCACCGCAACAGCGCGTCGGTGAGTCCTTTGAAGGTCTTGCCCACCATGACCGGCTCCCCGCCCTCCGGGTCGCGCGCGCCGAGATGGAGGTTCGACAGATAGCCCGTGCGGCGGCCGTAGCCCCATTCCGCGCCGAGCACGACCAGGTCGAGGGTGTGCGTCGGCTTGATCTTCTGCCAGGCCCGGCCCCGCCTGCCCGCCGCGTACGGCGCGGTCAACGACTTGACCATGACGCCCTCGTGCCCCGCTGCCAGCGCGGCGTCGAAGTATTCCGCGGCCGCATCGGCATCCGGCCGCAGCAGCGCCGGGATGGTGTGCTCGGCGGCCACCTTCGTCAGCGCGGCGCGCCGCTCGGACAGCGGAGCGTCGAGCAGGTCCTGCCCGTCCAGGTGCAGACAGTCGAAGAAGTACGGATGCAGCAGCAACTCCCTGGTGGAGCTCACCTCGGCGAACCGGCTCATGGTCTCCTGGAACGGACGCGGTCGTCCGGCGTCGGTGAGCGCCAGCGTCTCCCCGTCCAGCACGACGCTCGTGCAGTCCAGGCCCGCGACCAGCTCGACGAGTTCCGGAACGCCGGCGGTGATCTCGCGCAGCGTCCTGGTGAAGATCCGGACCCGGTCGCCGTCCCGGTGCACCTGAATGCGCGCGCCGTCCAGTTTGTGCTCGACGCTCACCTCGCCCTGGAACTCGAGCAGCGCCTCGTCCAGCGTCGCACCGGGCGAGGCGAGCATGGGCTGGATCGGACGGCCGACTTCGAGCCGGAACTCCGCGAGCGCCGCGGCGCCGCCGGTGAGCGCCGCGACGGCGGTGACCGGCAGGCGGCCCGACAACATATATGCCCGGCGCACCGCATCGGGCGGCACGTCCGCGGCGACCGCCACGGCTTCGGCGACCAGGGCGGTGAGCGCTCCTTGGCGCAGTTCCCCGGTGAGCAGGCGCACCAGGAAGCCCTGCTCGTTCGCCGTCGCCGCGGACCACAGCGCCGCGAGCAGCTCCTTGCGCCTGGCCGCGGAACCGGCGCCGGAGACAACGGCCAGCTCGCTGAGCGCCGCGTGCACCGCCGACACGGTCAGCGTGGGCACCGGCGCGGGCGCGTGGTCGAGCGTGGTGAGCGTGCGCCACCCCGTACCGATCCGCCCCTGCGCCAGTTCGCCGGACGCCCAGGCGACCACGGGCACGAGCTCCTCCGGCGCGGCCGCGGTCAGCAGCGCGGCGAGCGTCGCGATCTTCGTCTTGCGTGACCTGGTCGCCCGCACGGTCTCCGAGGCCAGCACGACATCCGAGAACAACACCTTGCCGACGGTAGCCGCCGGGTACGACACCTGTCTGCGAGGAGTGTTAATCGAAAATTGGCACGGATGCGAAAGCAGCCATAAACTGGACGCATGGCCAAGACTTACGTCGGCGCTCGGCTGCGTCAACTGCGGACCGAACGCGGACTGAGCCAGGTCTCGCTGGCCCAGCAGCTGGAGATCTCGGCGAGTTACCTGAACCAGATCGAGCACGACGTGCGCCCGCTCACCGTGCCGGTGTTGCTGAGGATCAGTGACGTGTTCGGCGTCGACACGACCTTCTTCTCCGCTCAGGACGACACCCGGCTCATCGCGGAACTGCAAGAGGTCGTGATGGACGAGGAGCTGGGCATCGAGGCCGACGCGCAGGAGATCGCGGACATCGTCTCGGCGCACCCGAGCATGGCCCGCGCGCTGGTCAACATGCACAACCGCTACCGCAACACTTCCGCCCAGCTGGCCGCCGCCACCGAGGACCGGTTCGCCGACGGCGCGGGCAGCGGCGCGATCAGCAAGCCGCACGAGGAGGTGCGCGACTACTTCTACCAACGCCAGAACTACATCCACGAGCTGGACACCGCCGCCGAGGATCTCACCGCCCGCATCCGTTTCCACGGCGGCGACGTGAACAGCGAGATCGCCAGGATCCTGCGCGCCCACGACGTACGGATCATCGAGCGCATCGACCTCGGCGAAGGCGTGCTGCACCGCTACGACCCGCAGACCCGCACCCTGGAGATCGCGCCGCACCTGTCCGGCGGGCAGCGAACCTTCAAACTGGCCGCCGAGCTGGCCTACTTCGAGTGCGGCGAGCTGCTGGAGAAGCTGGTCGAGGAAGGCAATTTCGCCTCCGAGGACGCCCGCAAGCTGGCCATGCTTGGGCTGGCCAACTACTTCGCCGCGGCAACGGTGCTGCCGTACACGCATTTCCACGAGGTCGCCGAGGACTTCCGCTACGACATCGAGCGGCTGTCGGCGTTCTTCACGCAGAGCTACGAGACCATCTGCCACCGGCTTTCCACGCTGCAACGGCCGTCGCTGCGCGGCGTGCCGTTCTCGTTCGTGCGGGTGGACCGTGCGGGCAACATGTCCAAGCGCCAGTCCGCCACCGGTTTCCACTTCTCCGCCAGCGGCGGCACGTGCCCGCTGTGGAACGTCTACGAGACCTTCGCCTACCCGGGCAAGATCATGACCCAGATCGCGCAGATGCCCGACGGCCGCAAATACCTCTGGGTGGCGCGCACGGTGGAACGCCGCGCCACCCGCTTCGGCCAGCCGAGCAAGACCTTCGCCATCGGTCTCGGCTGCGAATTGCGGCACGCGGCCCGCGTGATCTACGCCGACGGCATCGATCTCGACGAAGTGCAGCCGACGCCGATCGGTGCGGGCTGCCGAGTCTGCGAACGCGCCAATTGCCCGCAGCGCGCCTTCCCGCCCCTGGGCAAAGTGCTCGACATCAGCGAACACCGCAGCTCCGTATCGCCGTACGTGCTGAAGTAGTCCCACCGGTTCCGTAGGTTGTCGCTATGGCCGGTGATTCGCGGTACCCCATGCCCGCGTCGATCGTGCTGATCGCGACGCCGGAAGGTTGGCGGCACAGCGTCCTGGACACGCGGGGCGGGATGCTCTGCGGTCGGCTGGCGCAGATCGCCGCTGACGCCGCACCGGAGCAGGCGCGCGCCGCGGCGGTCGCGATGCTGCGCGACGTGGCCCGGGAATATCACGACACCGAAATCGAAGTGATCTGGAATGGTCCGGAGCCCGAAGAAATGCTGACAGCTCAGGTGATTTCGTTGCGGCACCGTCCCTGAACGAACATCCGGCCGGTATCGGAGCACCGATACCGGCCGGACATCCTGTTCGCTCAGGCGGCCGTCGACCTCCGCATGCGGAGACCGATCCCCGTCATACCCAGTGCGGTGACGAGCAACAGGGCCAGCGTCCAGGCGAGGGTCGCGAAGCCGCGGGGCGCCGCGGCGGCGGCGACCAGCGGGCCGATGGTCGCGCCCACGTAGAAGGAGAACATCGCGACGGACATTGCGGCCGCGCGGGATTCGCCGCCCAGTTCACCCGCGCTCTGCAGCACGGCCGGCGCGATGATGCCCAGTCCGCCGACCAGAACGGCGAGCAGCACGGCCAGCACGGCCGGGTGAGTTCCCTCGAAGGTCGCGACCACCATCGCCGCGGCGGCGATCAGTACGCCCAGCGCGATCTGACCGTGCTTGGACAGCCGGGCCAGCGGCACCGCGAGCAGGGGAAGCGCCACCATCACCGGCAGCGCGCCTGCACGCAGCGCGAGCAGTTCGCCCGCGCCTCGAACCACTCCGGTCAGTTCGAGGCCGGTGTACACCCCGACCATCACCGCCATGCTCATCGCGCCCGCGATCAGCATCGGCACCAGCGCCCGGATGCGCAGCACCGCCGGAATGGCGGCGTAGCTGTGCCGCAGCGGCTTGTCCCGGCCGGTGGGCGCGTCGGCCAGCAGCGCGGACCGCAACACCAGCGCGAGCACGGCGAAAGCGACCGCGGAGGCGACGAACACGGTGCGCCACGGCAATGCGGCCACCATCCACTGCGACACGATCTGCGCGACCACCGTCGCCGCGAGGAACGACGTGGCCACGGACATGGTGGCCACGGCACGGTGTGCGGGAGCGATGCGGGTCGCCACGTAGGCCATGATCGCGGGCGGGATCGAGCCCACCACCAGCCCCTGCGCCACCCGCAGGCCGACGGCCAGTGGAGCGCTGAACGCCAAACCGGTCAACAGTGTGACCGCTGCGGCCACCAGCATCCCGGTGACGAGCACCCGGCGGTGACCATAGCGATCCGACAGCGGCCCGAACAGGACGAAGCCGCCGGCGTAGCCGAAGGCGAACGCGCTGATGATCCAGGTCATCACGGCGGGACCGACGCTCCAGTCGGCCCGCATAGCGGTGAAAAGTGGGATCGGAACGTACATCTGGCCGGTCGCCAGCAGTGCGGACAAGACGAAGAAGGGCAGGGTGCGCCCGGTGTGGGCACGCGACGATACGACTCGGGTGCGCGTCCGGACCGGAGCCACGGACTGAAGAGTTGGCATTGCCATGGGTCGAAGGTAGGCCCTGGCGAGCCGCGTTGTCAACCAAATAGTTGGTTTAATGGAATGGTAAAGTGTCCGTCATGACCGCCACGATGAAACGCAGTGACGCGACCAGGCACGCCCTGTTGCGCGCCGCCCGCGACGAGTTCGCGCAGCACGGGCTGGCCGGCGCGCGGGTCGACCGGATCGCGGACGCGGCGGGTGTCAACAAGGAACGCATCTACGGACTGTTCGGCAGCAAGGACAAGCTGTTCGACGTCATCCTGATCGACACCCTGCGCGAGTTCATCGACGTGGTGAAGCCGCTGGCCGACACCGAACCCGGCGCGTACGTCGGCAAGCTGTACGACTACCACCGGGACAACCCCCAGCTACTGCGCCTGATGCTCTGGGAGGCACTGCATCGCGGCGCCGACGCGCACGACATAGACGGCTGGCGCGCCGCGCACTACGTGCGCAAATTCGATCGCGCGCAGGAACAGTTCGACGTGGACTCCGCGAACGCGGGCCGCCTGCTGCTTGCCCTGTGCGGCCTGGCCAATTGGTCACTCGCCGTTCCGCAGACCACCAAACTGCTGCTCGGCGAGGCCGCCGCGGAGGATGGGAACGCCACCCGCGCGTTCCTGATGGAGTTCGCCAGAGCGGCGATGCGCCGCGACACGGCCGCCGGCGAACGGCAAGCACGCCTGCCCGAGGTCGAGCTGGTCAACGACTTGACCGCCGACGACGAGCCGTCCGGAGTCGACCGAGCCGCCCAGCGTCTCCGCGACGCCCAAGCCGCCGCCGACGCCGCCCGCGAAGAACTCGCTATCGCCCTACGCGCCGCCCACGCCGCGGGCGCGAGCGCCAACCACCTCGCCCGTCAGGTCTCCGGCACCCTGTCCCGTCCCGTGGTGCTCAAACTCCTGTCCCAGCCCGAACCCTGAACCCGCCGCGCCTCTAGAACGCACTTTCTTCGAGGTTCATGATGTCGTTGTCCAACGTCGCGACGATTCCGCGCACCGCGCTCAGCGTCGGCAGCGCGTTCTTGACGAAAAAGCTCGCGACGGCGACCTTTCCGGCGTAGAAAGCGCGGTCCTTCTCCGGTGCGTCGGCGGCCAGCGCGGCGGCCGCGATCTCCGCCTGGACCAGCAGCCGCCAGCCGATGAGCAGATCGCCGACCGCCAGCAGGAAACGCACCGAACCCAGACCCACCTTGTACAACTCGGTGGGCTGCTGCTGGGCGGCCATCAGGAAACCGGTGAGCGAGGCGGCCATGGCCTGTACGTCCTCGGCGGCCGTGCGCAGTAGTTCGCGTTCGGTGTCGAACCGCCCGGTCTTGGCGTCCAGGAACGCCGCGATCCGCGCGTTGACGTGGCCGAGCGCCACACCTTGGTCGCGAATGACCTTGCGGAAGAAGAAGTCCTGCGCCTGGATGGCGGTGGTGCCCTCGTACAGCGAGTCGATCTTCGCGTCCCGGATGTACTGCTCGATCGGGTAGTCCTGGAGATAACCGGATCCGCCCAAGGTCTGCAACGATTCCGTCAGGTACTGGTAGGCCCGCTCCGAACCGACTCCTTTGACGATCGGCAGCAGCAGATCGCTCACCCGGTGCGCCAGCTCGGGGTCGGCGCCCGAAACGAGCTGCGCCACATCGGCGTTCTGATGGGCGGCGGTGTACAGATACACCGCCCGCAAACCCTCCGCGTACGCCTTCTGCATGGCCAGCGAACGTCGGACGTCCGGGTGCTGGGTGATGGCCACACGCGGCGCGGCCTTGTCGGTCATCTGCGTCAGATCCGCGCCCTGGACGCGCTCCTTGGCGTAGGCCAGCGCGTTGAGGTAACCGGTCGACAGGGTGCCGGAGGATTTGACGCCGACCATCATGCGCGCGTTCTCGATCACCTGGAACATCTGCGCGATGCCGTTGTGCACGTCACCGACCAGCCAGCCCTTGGCGGGCGTGCCGTGGCCGCCGAAGGTCAACTCGCAGGTGGGCGAGGACTTCAGGCCCATCTTGTGCTCGACCCCGGTGACGTACACGCCGTTGCGGTCGCCGAGTGCCAAAGTCTCGGGGTCGAAGAGGAACTTGGGCACGTAGAACAGCGACAGCCCCTTGGTGCCCGGCCCAGCGCCCTCGGGACGGGCCAGCACCAGATGGAAGACGTTCTCGGCGGTGTCACCGACTTCCGCGCCGGAGATGAAGCGCTTGACACCCTCGATGTGCCAGGAGCCGTCCTCTTGCCGGATCGCTTTGGTGCGACCGGCTCCGACGTCGGAACCGGCGTCGGGCTCGGTCAGCACCATGGTGCCCTGCCAGCCCTTTTCGAAACCGAGCGTCGCCCAGTGCCGCTGCTGCTCGGTGCCGACCTCGAACAGCACGGACGACATGACCGGGCCCATGTTGAAGAACGACGCCGACGGATTGGCGCAGGTGATCATCTCGGCGACCGACCAGACCAGCGTGGCGGGGGCCGGGGTGCCGCCCATGCCCTCCGGCATGCCGAGCCTGCTCCAGTCCGCGTCGCGCACGGCGGCGACGGTCCTACGGAGCGGCTCCGGAACAGAGATCGAGAAAGTGGCGGCGTCGTAGACGACCGGATCGCGGTCGGCCGCCGCGAAGGAGTCCGCTACCGGCCCCTCGGCCAAGCGCTTCACCTCGGACAGGATCTCCCGGACGGTGTCGGAATCGAGGTCGCCGTAGGCCCCGGTATCGAGCAGCTTGTCCAGCTCGAGGACTTCGAACAGGTTGAACTCGATATCCCTCAGGTTCGCCTTGTAGTGGCCCACCTGGTCCTCCTCGACTCGAGTCCGCGGCCCGCCGCCGCGGCATGGGACGGTTCAGACGTCGTACGAATCGAAGCGTGCCGTATCGCGGCGACGCTACGCAACCGTAGCCACATCCGCCCCGGCCAGCGGGTTTGCCGGGATCTCACAACTGTTCACCATCCGTTCACAGGAAAGGTTCACATCGGCGAAACAGACGAAACGGACTTGTCATCGAGAGATATTCCGGCGCAACAACTCCTGTCTACCGTTCCTTCACGAATACAGCCGTTGTATACAGCCCCGTCTACAGCCGTGAGCGGGGCGAAGACGGCGGTGTTCGACGCGGCGTCCTGCCGACGCCGCCGCGATACCTGATGAGGAAAGGGCTCGCCCCATGCCAAGTTTCCGTGCCACCCATCGCTCCGGGCGTTTGGTTCGAGCGATGGCGGTACCCACCGCGGTCGCGCTCGCCGGCCTGTTGCTGACCGCCTGCGGCGCGAAGGACGACGCCTCGACCACCGGCTCGGGCGCCGCGTCCTGCGTCGACACGTCGAAGGACACGATCAAGGTCGGTTCACTGCACTCCCTGTCCGGCACGATGGCCATCTCCGAGGTCACCGTCGCCAACTCGACCAAGCTCGCGGTCGACCAGATCAACGCCGCGGGCGGCGTGCTCGGCAAGAAGATCGACCTGGTGCTCGAGGACGGCGCCTCGGACCCGAAGACCTTCGCGGAGAAGGCCGAGAAGCTGATCAGCTCCGACTGCGTCGCCGCGGTGTTCGGTGGCTGGACCTCATCGAGCCGCAAGGCGATGAAGCCGAAGTTCGAGAGCCTGAACTCGCTGCTCTACTACCCGGTGCAGTACGAGGGCCTGGAGGACAGCAAGAACATCTTCTACACCGGCGCCACCACCAACCAGCAGATCGTCCCGGCCCTGGACTACTTGAAGCAGAAGGGCATCACCTCCCTCTACCTGGTGGGCAGTGACTACGTCTTCCCGCAGACCGCCAATCGCGAGATCAAGGCGTACGCCGCCGCCAACGGCATCGAGATCAAGGGCGAGGACTACACCCCGCTCGGCTCCACCGATTTCTCCACCATCGTGAACAAGGTTCGCGCCGCGAAGGCGGGCGCGGTGTTCAACACCCTCAACGGTGATTCCAACGTCGCGTTCTTCCGCGAGTACACCAACGCGGGCCTGAAAGCCGCCGAGATGCCGGTGGTCTCGGTCTCGATCGCAGAAGAGGAAGTGGCGGGCATCGGCGCGCAGAACATCGCCGGCCAGCTCACCGCGTGGAACTACTACCAGACCGTCGACAGCCCGGTGAACCGGAAGTTCGTCGCCGACTACAAGGCCGCCTTCGGCGCCGACAAGCCGACCTCGGACCCGATGGAAGCCGCCTACGCGTCGGTCTACCTGTGGAAGAACACCGTCGAGAAGGCGAAGTCGTTCAAGGTCGAGGACATCCAGGCCGCCGCCGAAGGCGTGACGTTCGACGCGCCCGAGGGCCTGGTCACCATCAACGGCGCCAACCACCACATCACCAAGACCGCCCGTATCGGCGAGATCCGCCCCGACGGACTGATCTACACCGTGTGGGACTCCGGCAAGGCCGTGACGCCGGACCCCTACCTGAAGTCCTACGACTGGGCCAAGGGCCTGAAGTAGTCCGCGGCTGTCCGCGGCCCAGCTACCGGTGCCCGCCCGGCGACACAGTCGCGACGGCGGTCACGCGGAGCGCGTAATGAGGGGGGCCGCGGACAGCATCGGACCGGCGCAGGCATCGCAGGCCCTGCGGCAACACGCCGCGACGCAGTCGCGGCAAATCCAACACAGGAGCCTTCCCATGGATGTTGTGATCGGACAGCTCTTCACCGGGCTGAGTCTGGGATCCATTCTCTTGCTCGCCGCACTCGGTCTCTCGCTGACGTTCGGTCAGATGGGCGTGATCAACATGGCGCACGGCGAGTTCATCATGGCCGGTTGTTACACCACTTATGTTGTGCAGAAGGTGATCTCGTCGGCGGGCGTCTCGCTCGTCGTCTCCTTGCTGATCGGTTTCCTCGTCGGCGGACTGTTGGGCGCCGCATTGGAGATGGGCCTGATCCGCTGGATGTACGACCGGCCGCTGGACACCCTGCTGGTCACCTTCGGTGTCGGGTTGGTGCTGCAACAATTGGCCCGCGACATCTTCGGCGCACCCGCCAAGAACGTGATCGCGCCGGAATGGCTCAGCGGCGGCGTCACGATCCTGGGCGCGGTGGTGCCGAAGACGCGCATCTTCATCCTGGTCCTCGCGGTGGTCGCGGTGACCGCGCTGGCCGCGGTGCTCAAGACGACGCCGCTGGGCCGCCGTATCCGAGCGGTGGTGCAGAATCGCGGCCTGGCCGAAACCTCCGGCGTATCCAGTCGTTTCACGGATATCAGCACGTTCTTCATCGGCTCGGGCCTGGCGGGCGTGGCCGGTGTGGCGCTGACGCTGATCGGCTCCACCAGCCCGACCATCGGCCAGAGTTACCTGATCGACGCGTTCCTCGTGGTGGTCATCGGCGGGCTCGGTCAGATCAAAGGCACGGTGATCGCGGCGTTCGCGCTCGGGCTGCTCAATTCCTACATCGAATACTCGACCACCGCGTCCATCGCGAAGGTCATCGTCTTCGTCGTCATCGTGATCTTCCTGCAGGCTCGCCCGCAGGGTCTGTTCACCGTCCGGACAAGGAGCCTGGCATGACCACGCTGATACAACGGTGGCGCGCACACTCCTCGCTCGGCGCGCTGGCCGGATTCGCCGTCGCCGCCGTTCTGTTGTTCGCGGTCGCGCCCGCCCTGCTCAGCGATTTCCGGCTCAACCTGCTTGCGAAGTTCCTGTGCTTCGCGATCGTCGCGGTCGGCATCGGATTGGCTTGGGGCCGAGGCGGAATGCTCACCCTGGGACAAGGTGTGTTCTTCGGCATCGGCGCCTACATCATGGCCATGCACCTGCAGATGGCCGACGCCGCCCGGCTGGGCAACGACGTGCCGGAGTTCATGGAGATCGCGGGCATTCGCGAATTGCCCTCGTTCTGGAAGCCGTTCGCGTCGGCTCCGGTTGCGCTGATCGGCATCCTCGTGCTGCCCGCTCTGATCGCCGCGGTGCTGGGCTACGGCGTCTTCAAGCGCCGCGTGAAGGGCGCCTACTTCGCCATCCTCAGCCAGGCGCTGGCCGCCGCGCTGGCCATCCTGCTGACCGGTCAGCAGAGCATCGGCGGGTTCACCGGCCTGTCGGATTTCCGCGCGTTCTTCGGGTTCAAGCTGTCCGACCCGGTCAACCGGCGCATGCTGTTCTTCTTCGCCGCGGCCGCGCTGCTGGTGGTGGTCGCGCTGGTGCGGCAGTTGATGCACAGCCGCTACGGCGAGTTGCTCGTCGCGGTGCGCGATCAGGAGGAACGGGTACGTTTCCTGGGCTACGATCCGGCGAACGTCAAGATCGTCGCCTACGTGGTCGCCGCGTTCTTCGCGGGCATCGCAGGCGCGCTGTTCACCCCGATCGTCGGCATCATCTCCCCCGCCGACATCGGCGTCGTCCCGTCCATCGCGTTCCTCATCGGCGTCGCGATCGGCGGCCGGACCACGCTGCTCGGGCCGGTGCTGGGCGCGATCGGCGTGGCGTGGGCGCAGACGGCGCTGTCGGAGGAGTTCCCCTCGGGGTGGACGTATCTGCAAGGCGTGCTGTTCATCGTGGTGGTCGGTTTCGTTCCGGCGGGTCTGGCCGGATTGTGGCCGATGCTGAAAGGCCTGCTGGACAACAGGCGTTCCGCGCCGGCACCCGCGACGGTGGTAGTCGAGGCGCTGCCGGAACCCGCGACGGAGAAGGTGGAATCGCGATGACCGAGACGACGCACGAACCGAAGCTCGGCGGCAACGCAGGCATGTCCAGCGAGTACCTCGAGATCCGCGGTCTCTCCGTGAGTTTCGACGGTTTCAAGGCCGTCACCGACGTCGATCTGACGGTGTTGCAGGGCGATCTGCGCTTCCTCATCGGCCCCAACGGGGCGGGCAAGACGACGCTCATCGACGCGATCACCGGACTGGTCCCGGCGACCGGCTCCGCGCAGAAGACCGGCGTGGAACTGCTCGGCCAGAAGGTACACCGGATCGCCAGGCTCGGTGTCGGACGAACGTTCCAGACCGCGAGCGTGTTCGAGCAGCTCAGCGTGCTGCAGAACCTCGACATCGCCGCGGGCGCCGGCCGTTCGGCGCTCACCATGCTGCGCCGCCGCAAGACGGTGCTGCCCGCGATCGAGGAGGCGCTGGAGACCACCGGCCTTGCCGACCTGCGCGACAAACCCGCAGGGGTGCTCGCACACGGGCAGAAGCAATGGCTGGAGATCGGCATGCTTCTGGTGCAGAACGCGTCGGTGCTGCTGTTGGACGAACCGGTGGCCGGGATGAGCGCCGAGGAGCGCGAGGAAACCGGCAATCTGTTGCGCCGCATCGGCGGCGACCGGGTGGTCGTCGTGGTCGAGCACGACATGGATTTCATGCGCGCCTTCGCCACCTCGGTCACCGTCCTGGCCGGCGGCAAGGTGCTCAGCGAGGGAACCGTCGAACAGGTGCAGGCGGACCCGAAAGTCCAGGAGGTCTACCTCGGCACCGCAGCGGCCGTCGGGACCGAGCTGGAGGACGCGTCGATCGCGCCGAGCCCGGAGTCACCCCAGAAAGGGGACAGTGATGCTTGAACTCACGGATATCCACTCCGGTTACGGCCGCACCGAGGTGATCCACGGCGTCTCGGTGACCGTCCCGGACGACAGCGTGGTCGCCATCATGGGGCACAACGGGGCGGGGAAGACCACGTTGCTGCGCACCGCCGTCGGGCTGATCGGCACGAAGGCGGGCCGGATCGAGTTCGACGGGGAGACCATCACCAAACTGTCGCCGTCGCGCCGGGTGCGCCGCGGGATCGCGTATGTGCCGCAGGGACAGCAAAGTTTCCCGCAATTGACCACGGCGGAGAATCTGCAAGTGGTCGCCGACGGCCGCAAACGGGGCAAGGCGTTGATCGATGAATCGCTGGATCTGTTTCCCGCGCTGCGCGAGCTGCTCACCCGGAAAGCGGGCCTGCTGTCCGGTGGCCAGCGCCAGCAACTCGCCATCGCGCGGGCGCTGATCACCGAGCCGAAGCTGCTCATCCTGGACGAGCCGACCGAGGGCATCCAGCCGTCGGTGGTCGCCGAGATCGAGCGCACCATCATCGATCTCACCCGGCGCGGCGGGCTGAGCGTGCTGCTGGTCGAACAGCACATCGGCTTCGCATTGCAGGCGGCGCAGCGCTACTACGTGCTGCGATCGGGCCGGGTGACCTCCACGGGCGCGGGTGGGGCGGGCGCCGAGCGCGAAGTCCGCTCGGCGATGGCGATCTGAGCGCCGCCGTGGCCCGCGACAGGGGCCGGATTCCGTTGCGCGAGCAGGTGTACGACTCGTTGCGCCGGGATCTGGCCACCGGAGCCATCGTGCCGACCGAACGGCTCGGCGAAGAACGCCTCGCCGAGGCGTACGGCGTGTCGCGCACGCCGGTGCGCGAGGCGCTGGCGCGACTGCAAGCGGACGGACTGGTCGAGCGGCTCGCCGACGGCCTCTACCCGTACCGTCCCCGGCTCGACGAACTCGATCACCTCTACGAGTTGCGGCTCGTACTGGAAGCCAGGGGCATGCAACGCGTGGCCCCGCCCGGCGAGGCGCCCACGCACGATCTGGATCTCGTGCGCACGGAACTCGACACCTGGCGCGCACTGCGCGACGCCCCACCCGAACCGGGCCCCGCGCTGGTGGCCGCCGACGAACACTTCCACACCACCCTGCTCGCAGCCGCGGGCAACGCCGCGCTCGCCGACGCGCTCACCGCCGTGCACGTCCGGGTGCGTCCGGTGCGCACGCTGGACATGCCGACTCCGGAACGCATCGCCACGATGACCGCCGAGCACATCGCGATCGCCGAACACCTGGTGTCCGGTGCGGTGGACGCGGCGTTGGCGACGCTCACCGCCCATATCGACACCTCGCGAACGCACGTGCTGGCCCGAGCGCAGTACGCCATGCGCCTGACCAAACTGGGCCGTGCCGTGCGGGATTGACCGTTCAGCAGTGCTGCTGGAAGGGGTAGCACTGGGTGGGCCGGTACGCCGGCGGCGACGGCGTCGGGCTCGTCGTGCCGGTCGCCGGGATCGGCTGGGCCGAATCGTGCGCCAACGCGGTGGCGATCACGCCGAGCACGAACAGGACCCCGACAACGGCGATCACGATGACGGACCAGCCCGCATAGGCCTGGCTTTTCGTCGCGACGCCCGCCGTCGGCTCGACTCGCGGCTTCGGTGTGCGCGGGATGGTGGTGACCGGTTCCGGCGCGTTCTCCTCGAAGCCCGCCTCGAGGAGCTCCGCGCGGGACGGCGCGATTTCCGCCAGGCCGAGCGCGCCGCACGCGCCGATCACCCGGTCCGCGGTCCAGTCGCGCGGTCCCGCGGAGAAACCCTCCAGGTAGATGCGTAGTTCGGTCGCGTCGGTGACATTCCCGACGACCACGTCCAACCCCGGACGCAGATTCGTGCGCGCCGGGCGCACCACGGCGCCGCGGAAGGGGACGAGCACGACGGCGCCGCTGATGTGTCCCGGGTCCTGCAACGCGCGCTGGAGCATGTGCTTGACCGCGTAGATGCCGTGTTCCACGCGCTCGGCGGGGCTTCCGTTCTCCGGGTCGTCCAGCTCCACCGGCGCGTCGCTGATCGTCCACGGCCCTTCGGCCGGTGTGCTCAGGATGCCGCTCTGCCTGCGCTGGAACCCGTGCACCTCCAGCACGGTCAACCCGCGCGGGGTCCACACCACCGCGTCGACACGCCGGTTGTCCGCCTCGAGATCTATCACGGCGAGGCCGGTCGTCGGATACGACCGCAGGCACGCGACGAATTCCCGCTCAGCGCCGGACAGCTCCGCTCCCGGCCTGATCCTCACCAGCATCTTTTCCCCTGACGACCTGTTGTCCACACCTGACGCCGCGGAAACGCGCTGCGGCCGCGGCGACCCGCACCGGTACTGATGATGACGGGGTACCCCGCTGAAAACCACTGGAAAGCAAAAGAATGGTGGCGCGCCGGGCGGGATACTGCCAAGTAGGCTCTCATCTCGGTCGGCACCGACGCCGGCCGCACAGACCACGCGGAGGTGGCAACCGGCATGGTTTCAGCGCTGCAACCACGCATCTCGCCCGGACGGCTCCGGGAACTCGGGGCGCTCAATTGGGTTGTCTGGCAGGTGCTCTCCCGCGCCGCGGGCACCCACGACGCCCATTTGTTCAGCACGCTGGGCCGCACCCGCGGCCTGTTCCGCGGTTGGCTGCACTTCTCGGGCAAGCTCATGCCAGGCGGGCGGCTGCCCCGCCACGAGTCCGAGCTGGTCATCATCCGGGTCGCACACCTGCGCGGGTGCGAGTACGAGATGGACCATCACATCCGGCTCGGCCGGCGCGCCGGGGTGACGAGCGAAATCCTGGAGCGGCTGCGCAAAGGCCCCGAGGCGGCGGAGTGGTCGGACAAGCACCGCGCGCTGCTGGCCGCCGTGGATCAGCTGGTGGAGACCCGTGACCTCGACGACGACACCTGGGCCGAGCTGGCGAAGCACTACGACGAGCGCAGCCTGATCGAGATCGTCCTGCTGATCAACCAATACGACGGGCTGGCCGCCACGATCACCGCCCTGCGCATCCAACGCGACGGCCTCTAGTCGGACGGGCCCTCGATACGGCGGGCCAGACCGTCCAGCACCAGCGTCAACCCGAACTCGTAGGCATGGTCGGCGCTGTAGGCGGCGTCGTGCGCCTGGCCCGCGGCCGTCCCGACGCGCGCGGCGAGCGGGTACCGCCGCGCGTCGAAGACCTGCGCCAGCACCGGCGCGGCCCGCTCCCACCACTGACCGTCGGACATGGCGCTGTCGGCCGCCGCCCGCGCGCTGTCGATGGCGATGCGGGCGACGGACGTGACGAAGCCGAGCACGAAGGTCAGAGCGGCGTCCATCGCCAGGTCGTCGAGGCCGAGGTCCGCGAAGGCCTCCAGCTCGTGGTCGTATTTCGCGGCGAGGCCAGGCCCGAGTGGTGGCCGGGTGGTCGGCAGATACGCCACCCACGGATGACGGGCCAGCAGGGCGCGGTTCTCGGCGGCGATCCGGGCGACCCGCTCGCGCCAGGGCAGACCGGTGAGGTCGGCGCGCTCCATCCGCGCGTACACCGTGTCCAGCATCAGGTCGATCAGTTCGGATTTGCCCGGCACATAGGTGTAGGTGGCCATGGGGGTCAGGCCGAGCCGGTTGGCGACCGCACGCATCGTGACCGCTGCGATTCCCTCCACGTCGGCGATCTCGATCGCGGCGGCGACGACCGCATCGACGCTGCTGCGCTGTTTCGGCCCCCGGCCGGTGCCCGGCTCCGACGGAATCCGCCACAGCAATTCCAGCGTGCGCACCGGGTCACCGGCGCCGCTGCGCTCCTTCGGCTGTCTCATCGCTCGCCTCCTCAACCGCCTCGCTTCCCGATGGTATCGATGTGACGCACCTCATAATGCGCGCCGCCCATCAACTCCGTACAAAGTACAGTGTACTTAGTACGGAGTTTTTCGCCGAGGAGGGCCCATGCACATCACCGCTTCCGCCATCTCGCTCAACGTCCGCGACCCGGCCGCCTCGGCGCGGTTCCTCGTCGAGCACCTCGGCTTCGAGGAGAAGATGTCGGCCGACGGGTTCGTCTCGCTTGACCGCGGCGACGCCGGACTGAATGTCATCTACCTGCGCACCGGACTGGCGAGCTTCAAACCGCGGAGCGCGGCGGGCAGCGCGGGCGAAGGCCTGCTCGTCGTCTTCGTCGTCGACGACATCGATGCCGAATACGCCCGGCTGCGAGCCGAGGGCGTGCCGATCGTGACGCCCATCGAAACCGAGGAGTGGGGCGAGCGGTACTTCCAGATGAGCGATCCGAACGGGATCATCATCCAATTGGTGCAGTGGGTCTGAGTTGGTTTTCCAGGCCTTCGGCGCTGGGTGTTCGCGGCCCCGTTGTGGCTCGCGTCCGAGCGACCGCCGCTGGCGACTTCGCCGCGGACGCGGCGGTCATTCGGATGCGAGCCGGGCCGCGAACAGCTCATGCCCGGTCTCGCTTCGCTCCTGCCCGGAGCGGCTCGGATGGCGTCAGGCGAGCGCAGCGCGGAAGACGTCGACGGCGGGAGTCGCCGGGCGGCCGAGCAGTCGCGCCAGGTCGCCGGAGCGGACGTCGAGGATGCCTTGTGCGATACCGGCGTCGGCGTCGGCGAGTGCCTCGGCGAACTGGGCGGGCAGTCCCGCCCCGGTCAAACCGGCCGCATAGTCGGCCTGCGGAAGGTTCTCGTAGCGCACCGGCTTGCCCGATGCCTCCGAGATCGCCTCGGCCAGTTCGGCATAGGTGAGCCGTTCGTCGCCGCCGAGTTCGTATACCCGGCCCGCGTGGCCGTCGGTGGTCAGCACCCGGGCGGCGGCTTCGGCGTAGTCTGCCCGCGCCGCGCCCGCCACGCGACCTTCACCCGCCGCGCCGTGCAGCACGCCGGACTCCACCGCGTGCGCCAGACCGCCCAGGTAGTTCTCCCAGTACCACCCGTTGCGCAGCACTGTGTGTGGCACAGCCGATTCGGCGAGCACCGCTTCGGTGCCCTTGTGTTCCTGCGCGAGAATGAGCGGATTGTCGGTCGCGCCGGGAATGCTGGTGTAGGCGAGCAATTCCACACCGGCCCGCTCAGCGGCGCGAATGACGTTGGTGTGCTGCGCCACGCGCGCGCCGAACTCGTTACCGGAGACCAGCAGCACCCGGTCGACACCCGCGAGCGCCCGGTCCAGCGCGGCCGCGTCGTCGTAGTCGGCCTGCCGGACGTCCACGCCACGTTCGGCCAGGTCGGCCACCTTCGCCGGGTCGCGCACGATCGCCACGACCGGTGTCGATCCCACCTTCAACAGCGCGTCCACTACGAGCCGGCCGAGCTGTCCACTGGCCCCGGTCACCGCGACGGTCATGACTACCTCCAAGTTCGGCATGTTCGAATAGCACTAACTATTCGTAAGCACTATGCACCTTGTAGCCACTATGGTCAAGTTGGGTACTATCGAAGTATGTCCACCCAGCGCATTGCCTCGGCGGACGCCGACGATCCCACGCTGGAAGCCGACGTCTTCGCCCGGAACTGCACGTCGCGGCCGGTCCTGCAGAACGTCGCCAGTCGTTGGGGCACGCTGGCGCTGGTCGCGCTGCGCGAGGGGCCGTACCGGTTCAGCGCCTTGCGGCGGCGGGTCGACGGCGTCAGCGAGCGCATGCTGTCGCAGACCCTGCAGGCCCTGGAACGCGACGGCATGGTGCACCGCGAGGTGCAGGAAACCATTCCGCCCCGGGTCGAGTACACCCTCACCGACCTGGGTGTCGAGGTGGCCGACCGCTTGGAGGCGCTCATCCGGGTACTGGAAACCAACATGCCGCGCGTGCGCGAGGCGCAGGCCGCCTACCACCGCGACTGACGGGAAGAGACCAGCGTCACCGCGGGTTACACGGGCATGGAACTCGCCGCCGCAGTCGATTTCGCCCGCGACCACCGCAGGTCCGTGCTCACCACGATCCGCCGCAACGGACGACCGCAACTGTCCAACGTGCTGCACGTCGTGGGCGCGGATGGCCGCATTCGCATCTCCATCACCGCCGACCGGGCGAAGTACTACAACCTCGTCCGGGACCCGTGGGCGGCGCTGCACGTGACCCGCGACGATTTCTTCGCGTATGCCGTCCTCGAAGGCACGGTCGAACTCACCCCCGTCGCCGCCGAGCCGGACGACCCCACCGTCGACGCACTCGTCGACTACTACCGCACCGCCACCGGCGAGCACCCGGACTGGGACGAATACCGCAACGCGATGGTCACCGACCGCCGCGCCTTGGTGCTGTTCACCCCGACTCACGCCTACGGCATGCTCCCGGCCGCCGGGTAGCCGAACGAATCCTGCGCCACGAACACCGACGCTCCGGCGCATCGCCTCCGTCGGCGCCTGCGGCCGCGCGGGCATAGCCCACTTGCCCCGCACAAGGCGAAGCACGGCGGCCCGTCCGGCTGAGAGCCGGGCCGAGAGCGCCCACGACTGGGTGGCCAGAACAGACGCCGGATCGGGGCGTGGGCGCGCGTAGCAGTAGCGGATACGCCGTGCCCCGCCCCACCTCGCGGCGGCTGATGCGCACCGCCGACCGGACCTCGCCGCGCCGACCGATCGGCCCCGGCTCCCGGTCGGCGCGGGCTGCGAAATCCGCCGTCGCCCAGCAGCCCCGCGCTCCGACCGCCGTCGACGACGGCCGTGCGCCGGGCCGTTCGGATCAGCGGGACATGAGATCGGACACCGTGACGAATTGGTATCCCGCGGCACGCAATTCGGTGACGATGCGCGGGATGGCGGCGATCGAGGGCTCGGCGTTGCCGTGCATGACATGCAGCAGAACGATCGACCCGGGGCGGACCTTGCCGAGCGTCTCGGCGACGATGTCGTCCGCGGTAACGCCGGCCCGGCCGGAATCGGGCTCGACGTCCCAGGTCACGGTGACGCGGTCGTGCTCGGCGAGGTAATGCGGCAGCACCCACAACTTCTTGCCGTAAGGCGGACGGAAGGTGATCGGGCCCACGTAGCCCGTCTGCATGATCTCGGCGTCCGTGCGCTCCACTTCGTCACGGACCGTGCCGGGCGTCACGAAGACCATCCGCCGATGCGAATAGGTGTGATTGCCGATCTCGTGGCCCGCCGCGGCGATCGCCCGGCCGTACTCCGGGTGTTCGGCGAGATCACGCCCGTTCAGGTAGAAGGTCGCCGGAACCTGCGCGTCGGCGAGGACTTTCAGCACCTCGGGCGCGCGATCGGACGGCCCGTCGTCCAAGGTCAGCGCGACTACCCGCGCGTCGGTATCCACCCGGCTGACCACGTGACCGGCCAACTGGAAGGTGCGCGCCTTCATCAGGTAGAAGGTGCCCGTCCCCAGCAGCACCACCACGACGAGCACCGGCACACTTCCGATCAGCCACCTGCGAAACATGCACGCTGTATAGCAGAACGCTCGCACCGATGCCGACCGCCGACGGCCCTACCTGCGCGGAAACCTTTGCCGGACAGCGAAAAAGGGCGTGCGATCATCGACCGCACGCCCTTTCGACGCGAAGGGATCAGAAGTTGATCATGTGGCCGGCCAAGCCGTGGAAGGCTTCCTGGAGGGCCTCGCTGAGCGTCGGGTGAGTGTGGACGTTGCGGGTCAGCTCGTTGACCGTCAGGTCCCACTTCTGCGCGAGGGTGAGTTCGGGCAGCAGTTCGGAGACGTCCGGGCCGATGAGGTGCCCGCCGATCAGCTCGCCGTACTTGGCGTCGGCGACGAGCTTGACGAAACCGGTCGGGTCGCCGAGGCCGTGGGCCTTGCCGTTCGCGGTGAACGGGAAGGTCGCGACCTTCACGTCGTAGCCCTCGTCACGGGCCTGCTGCTCGGTCAGGCCGAAGCTGGCGACCTGCGGCTGGCAGAAGGTGGCGCGCGGCATCATCCGGTAGTCGCCGAGGGGAACGGTCTCCGCACCCGCGATGGTCTCGGCCGCGACCACGCCTTGGGCCTCCGCGACGTGCGCGAGCTGCAGTTTCCCGGTGACGTCGCCGATCGCGTAGATGTGCGGCACGTTGGTGCGCATGTAGTCGTCGATCCCGATCGCGCCCCGGTCGGTGACCACGACGCCCGTGGTCTCCAGGCCGTAGCCGTCGACGCGCGGGGCGAAGCCGACGGCCTGCAGCACCTTGTCCACGGTGACGGTCTCGATCGACCCGGTCTTGTTGTCCTTGATCGCGACGGTGACCTTGGCGCCGTCGTCCTCGATGGACTGCACGGCCGCACCGGTGGTGATGGTGATGCCGAGCTTCTTGTACTGCTTGGTGATCTCCTTGGAGACGTCCGCGTCCTCGTTCGGCAACGCGCGATCGAGGAACTCCACGATGCGCACGTCGACGCCGTAGTTCTTCAGGACGTAGCCGAACTCCATGCCGATCGCGCCGGCGCCGACGATGAGGATCGAGCCGGGCAGGTCACGGGTGAGGATCTGCTCCTCGTAGGTGACCACGTTGGCGCTGAGCTGAGTGCCGGGCAGCAGCTTGGTGACGGTACCCGCCGCGATGATCGCGTTGTCGAAGGTGATCGACTCGGTGCCGCCCTTGGTGAGCTCGACCGAGAGCGAGTTCGGGCCGGTGAAGGTGCCCTTGCCGTCGAACTCGTCGATCTTGTTCTTCTTCATCAGGAAGTGGACGCCCTTGACCCGGCCGTCGGCGACCTTGCGGCTGCGGTCGAAGGCGACCCCGAAGTCGAAGTTCACCTCACCGGAGATGCCGAAGGTCTTCGCCTCCTTGGTGAAGATGTGGGCGAGCTCGGCGTTGCGCAGCAGCGCCTTGGACGGGATGCAGCCGACGTTGAGGCACACACCACCCCAGTATTTCTGCTCGACGATCGCTGTTCGCAGGCCGAGTTGAGCGGCGCGGATCGCGGCGACGTATCCGCCGGGACCAGCGCCGAGAACGACGACATCGTAGTGGGAAGTCACGACCCGAGCCTAACTCCGCAGCGGGTAGTTCACCCACCCATCCCCCACCACAGTGAGGCGTGGGCCACACCCATCAGCTACGCCAGACCTGACGGGCGACGCGGCGGAAGTTTTCACCGAAGATCGCGGCTCGGTCGGCGGAGGTGAAGCCGCGCCGGGAGAGGGCCGCGTCGAGGGTGGGGACTTCGGAGGGGCCGAGGAGGTCTTCGGGTGGAGTCCAGTGGAGGGGCCCCCATTGGGTGTACGCCTCGGAGAAGGCCTCGGGGTTCTGCTGTAGTTCGGCGTTGAAGTCGTCGGCGTCGAAGGAGTAGTCCGAACCTATGCCGATGTGTTCGATCCCGACGAGCTCGACGCCGTACTCGATGTGGCGGGCCATCGCCGCGATCCGCTCGGCGCGCTCGTGGGGCGCGTTGCGGCCGAGGAAGATGCCGACGCCGTTGATGCCGATGACACCGCCGGTCGCGGCGCAGGCGCGCGCTTGGTCGTCGGTGATGTTGCGCGGATGGTCCCACAGCGCGGCGAAATTGGAGTGGCTGTAGATCATCGGGACGACGCTCAGCTCGGCCAGCTCCAGCCCGGTGCGCCGGGAACAGTGCGAACCGTCGGCGAACATGCCGACTTCGTTCAACGCGTGAACGAGATCGCGCCCGTAACCGGTGAGCCCGGTGTCCTCGGTGTCCAGGCAGCCGCAGCCCGCGGCGTTGGCGTGGTTGTAGGCGGGCAGCAACGACCGCACGCCGAGGTCGTAGAAGCGAGCGACGTTGTCCAGGTCGCCGCCCAGCGGCCCGGCATCCTCCAGATCGAAGGCCAGCGCGATGGTGTCCGCGGCCCCGATGTCCGCCACGGTCTCGACGAGGCGGAACCGACCGTCCGCCATGGCATCCCGGCGGAATCGATCCAGCAGCGCCATGGAGTCCGCGGTCGATTGCCGGGAGTAGCCGACGTTCACCGACAGATACGATCCGGCCGGGTAGCGCGCGAGGTCGCCGATGCGCGCGGCGGGCGACAGCGGCAGACAGCAGTGCTGTTCCCAGAGAAAGGGTGGCAACCTCGAACCTCCTGGTCGGATCCAGCCTCGGAGCAGCGATCCTACTGTTGGCGCCGAGCGAGCACAGGCGCGCAGCGAACGCCGAGCCGCCGTGCCGCCGCGCCGTGACCGAGTTGCCGCGACCGCCAACACTTTTCGCCCTCATCCGCCGGTAACGAGGCATCCACCTGGACCGATGCATGTTATACATCAATCCCTCCTGTGCCCGAAGGCGGTGCGACCATGCGTCGCTTGCTTCTCCTGTTCGTCTCCTTCGTGACCCTCGCCGGTCTTTTCGTCGCCCCCGCCCCGGCTTCCGCCGCCCCGGAGTGCGCCTCCGGCTGGGGTTCGATACCCAAGGTGAGCCGAGCCCGGACGCTCACGCCGCTGACCGGGATCCGCGCCGGACGGCACGACTGCTTCGACCGCTTGGTACTCGACATCGCCGGTCCGGTGACCGGTTATCACGTCGGCTACGTCGAGCGAGTGGTCATGGATGGCTCGGGCGCACCCGTCGCGCTGCGCGGCGGCGCGTTCCTGAGCATCGCCGTCTACGCCCCGGCCTACGACGACGCGTTCAGCCCCACCTACACCCCCGCGAATCGGGCCGAACTCGCCGACGTGCGGGACTACCGGACCTTCCGCCAGGTGGCCTGGGCCGGTTCCTTCGAAGGTCAGACCACCGTCGGATTGGGCACGCGCGCGCGATTGCCGTTCCAGGTGTCCACCCTGGCCGGGCCGGGCAGCGGATCGCGCATCGTGATCGATGTAGCGCACTCCTGGTGACCCCGCGCCGCGCGGCTCGGCAACAATGTGGGGATGAGCGGCGTTGAGCGGAATGTGACCGATCCCTACCTCTGGCTGGAAGAAGTGACCGGCGAGCGCGCTCTGGACTGGGCTCGCGCGCACAACACGGTCGTGCACGCCCGGTTCGCCGACTCCGATCGCTTCCGCGACCTGGAGCGGCGCATCCTCGACATGCTCGACACCGACACCAAGATCGCCTACCCGTCCCGCCGCGGCCCCTGGCTCTACAACTTCTGGCGGGACGCCCAGCACCCGCGCGGCCTCTGGCGGCGCACCACGTTCGCCGAGTACGCCGAGGACGCGCCGGACTGGGACGTGCTGATCGACCTGGACGCGGTGGCCGCCGACGAGGACGAGAACTGGGTGTGGGGCGGCGCGGCGGTGCTGCGCCCGGAACAGTCCCGCGCGCTGATCAGCCTGTCGCGCGGCGGCGCGGACGCGAAGGTGGTCCGCGAGTTCGACATGGAGCGCAGGGTGTTCCTCGATCCGGCCGATGGCGGGTTCTTCCTGCCCGAGGCCAAGTCGGAGATCCGCTGGATCGACATCGACTCGGTGTACGTGGGCACCGACTTCGGCCCCGGCACACTGACCGATTCGGGATATCCGCGCATCGCGAAACGCTGGCGGCGCGGTACCGCGCTGGAGGAGGCGACCACCGTCTTCGAGGGCGAGAGCGGCGATGTCGCCGTCTCGGCGGGTTACGACCGCACGCCGGGTTACGAACGGCACTACGTCGGCCGCGCCACCGACTTCTTCAACGAAGAGGTCTACCTGTTGGAGGACGACGGCGCCCTGCGGCACCTCGACATCCCCACCGACGCCAGTGAGTCCTGGTACAAGGACTGGCTGCTGGTGCGGCTGAAGTCGCCGTGGGAGGTCGGCGGCAGGAGTTATCCCGCGGGCGCGCTGCTGGCCATCGACTTCGAGAAGTTCCTCTCCGGCGCACGGGAATTCGAGGTGATCTTCACCCCGGACGCGCACACCTCGCTGCACGGCTACGGCTGGACCGAGAACCATCTGCTGCTGGTCACGCTCGAGGACGTGCAGACCAAGCTCTACGTGCTGACGCCGGGATCCGACGGCTGGCGCCGCGAGCCGCTTGCCGATACCCCGCCGATGGCCACCACCAGCGTCCTCAATCTCGACCCGCTGGAGAGCGGCGACGAGTTCATGCTCAACACCAGCGGCTTCACCACCCCGGCGACGCTGCTGGCCAGTGCCGTCGGTGGGCGCACCGAGCGGCTCAAACAGGAACCCGGATTCTTCGACGCCGACGGGGTGGAGACCGAGCAGTTCTTCGCCACATCCGACGACGGCACGCCGGTGCCGTACTTCGTGATCCGCCATCGCGACCGGAAGGACGCGCCGGGGCCGACGGTGATGTCCGGCTACGGCGGTTTCGAAGTGTCCCGAACCCCCGCATACAGCGGCGCGTCCGGCATGGGCTGGTTGGAGCGCGGCGGGACGTGGGTGATGACGAACATCCGTGGCGGCGGCGAGTACGGACCGCAGTGGCACACCTCGGTGCAGAAAGCGAACCGGCACAAGGTTTACGAGGACTTCTCCTCGATCGCGAAAGACCTCGTCGCGCGCGGTATCACCACCGCGGACCAGCTCGGCGCGGTGGGCGGCAGCAACGGCGGACTGCTCATGGGTGTGATGCTGACCCGCTACCCCGAATTGTTCGGCGCCATCGTCTGCCAGGTGCCGCTGCTGGACATGAAGCGCTACCACCTGCTGCTCGCGGGCGCTTCGTGGATGGCCGAGTACGGCGACCCGGACAAGCCGGAGGAATGGGAGTACATCGGCAAGTACTCGCCCTACCAGAACGCGCGCGCCGACCGCGCCTACCCGCCGATCCTGCTCACTACCTCGACCAGGGACGACCGGGTGCACCCCGGCCATGCCCGCAAGATGGCCGCCCTGCTCGAGGAGCAGGGCCACGAGTTCTGGTACCACGAGAACATCGAAGGCGGCCACGGCGGCGCGGCCGACAACAAGCAGTCGGCCTTCCAGGCGGCGCTGATCTACGAGTTCTTCACCCAGATGCTGATCGAACGACGCGGCTGACGGATCGACGCGGAGCAACGCTCAGCGGTCGCGCAACCACTTCTCGATCTGGTCGACGGTGCTGGTGTACTGCCGGATCCAACCGTTGTGACCTAACGGTTCCGGCTGGCGCCAGCGCGTCACCTCCGCGTTGGGCAGTTTCTCCAGCAGGTGCTCGGCGGAGCTGGGCGGGGTGAGGTCGTCGCCGGTGATCGTGATGGACAGCACCGGGAGTTTCAGCCGCGCGATGCGCTCCTCGTAGTCGATGTCCGCGCCGACCGGAACGAACCTGCCGGTGCGCGCCAGCCGGGCCCAGTCGGAGATCAGCACTTTGGACTGGCGGCCGAAACCCATCGAGACACGGTCACCGGGCCAGAAGCCGGCCAGGTTGGCCGTCAGCGAGATCGCCGCGGTGCCGACCAGCATGCCCGGACCCGAAAGTCCCCGATAGCCACGGTAATAGGGGGTGCCGGAGGCGACCAGGATCAGCCCGCCGAGCCTGCCACGGACGCGCGCGGCGTACATGACGCCGAGCTGGCCGCCCATGCTGTGACCGAGCAGGTACGGCGTGCTGTCCGGGAACTGCTCGCGGACCACCTCGAAGATCGCCGGGAAGTCCACCGAGACCAGTTCGTGGTAGCCGAAAGTACTGGCGGAGCTCGGCTTCGGCCTGCTGTCGCCGTTGCCGCGCAGCTCGCCGATGGCCACGTCGAACCCGCGCGCGGCCAGTCCCGAGGCGAACAGTTCGTAGTAGCCCCCCGGAACGCCGAGCCCGGGCACGATCACCAGCACCGGTCGCGGCGTGTCCGGACCCACCGCGTGCCGGTGCGGGCCCCCGGCGGGGATCAACCGCACCGGGACCGTTGTGCCGTCCGGCATCTGGATCGGAACTGTTTGCATCCCCGCACGTTACCGTGCTCATCGCGCCCGATCCCGCAGGCCGGGACGCTATGCGCGGACCGCGCCGATGATCACCCTGCTGAGCACCCGGATCACGTCGTCGAGCGGCGGGCGCGGCTCCGCGCCGCTCCACGAGTCGACCACATAGTTGACACCGCCGATGATGGCGAGCATCCGCATTTCGTAGTCGCCCGCGGGTATCTCACCGTGCAGGGCGGCGTCTTCGGCGGCGCCGGCCAGCAGCGAACCCCACTCCCGGCGCACCGCGAGACGGAACTTTTCCACCTTCGGGCCCGCGCCGACCACTTCCACCAGGGCGACGCGCGCCTTGCGCGGATCGGAACCGATGGATTCGACGTAGGCGCGAACCGCGGCGTCGATGACGTCCAGGGCCTTCGCGCCGGACTTCGCGTCCAACGCCTTCTTCACGGCGTCCCGCGACTCCCGGTCGATCTGCTCGTACAGCTCTAGGAGCAGGGACTCGCGGCCGGTGAACTCCTCGTAGAACTGTCGCGAGGAGAGTCCGGCGTCCTTGCATATGGCGCCGACCGAACTGTTGGCGTAGCCGTCCCGCGCGAAGACCGTCAGGCCTGACTCCAGAAAACGCGCACGCCGCTGACGTTGCCGGTCCTCCACGGGTTGCCCGGCATACATTCGACCCGTATTCGCATCCTGTGACATTGGGGCAGACAATACAGAAGGGCCCGAACTCATCGTCACGGATCGGGCCCTTCGTTACAACCCTCGACCAATCTATGGTTAGCCGAAAGTTGGCTGAGCAGTTGCTACCTCATCAAATGGTCGCCGGACAGAAGCCCGGCGACCATAGTAGCTTGCGCACAAGCACTCTTTTCCACGGATCGAGCATTCGGCAACTCCGATCTGGGCCGTAGGAGATTTCTTGTCACTGGCTATTTGCCGGAACAGACGATACCTAGCAGCGTCGCGCTTGCGGGCAATTTTAGAGGGAAACTGTAGAATTTTTTGTTTCATTCCGATTCGTCGGTTACGGCGAGTTCGCCGGCTCCCACCGAACCGCCCAGCAATTCCGGCAGATCGACCACGGATTCGATGACGTGATCCGGCGCGCGGTCGGCCGATGCCAGCACGCCCGGCCGGAATTTGCCGGTGCGCACCAGCACGCCGGTCAACCCGACGTCCTGCGCCGCAAGCACATCCGAGTACAGATCGTCACCGATCATCACGACCTCCGCCGGCTCGAGGCGCATCAGCCCCGCGGCGGTCCGGAAACCGGGGGCCGCGGGCTTGCCCACCACCTCGATGCGGGCATTGCCCGCCGCCTCCAAGCCGGGCAGATACGCCCCCGCGTCGATACGCAATCCGTCCGCGGTCGCCCAGGTCAGTCCGCTGTGCATGGCGACGACGGGCACGCCGTCCAGCATCAGTTCCGCCACTCGACTCAGTGCGGCATGGGTGAATTCCGCTCCCGCGCCGCCGATCACGACCACGTCCGGACGTTCCTCGTCGAGCCGGAGACCGGCGAGGTCGGCATCGATGTCGCCGTGGTTGAGCACCCAGACGGCGGCGCCGGGGTAGCGCCCGCGCACGAACTCGGCGGTGAGTCTTGCGGCGGTGACGATCTCGGCGGGTTCGACCTCGATACCCGCGCCGCACAGGCGTTCCGCGATCTCGGCACAGGTACGCGAAGTGGTGTTGGTCAGAAACGCCCGGCGCAGTCCGCTCTCCCGGATCCGGCGCACCGCTGCGGCGGCGCCCGCGATCTCCCGCCAGGAGGTCACCAGGACGCCGTCGATGTCGTAGAGCACGCCTCGGATCCGGACGCGGTCAGGCATGGCTTCAGCGTACGACCGACCCGATGGCCCGGCATGCCGACTTAGGGTGTTCCCATGACGAAGGCGCTGCTCTACGGGCTCGGCACGGCCGTGCCGCTGGTCTTGGGCGCTGCCATCGGGGCGCGGTGGCAACTGCCCAAGGCGGTGCTCGCCTCCCTGATGGCCTTCGGCGCGGGCACGATGATCGCGGCGGTGTCCACCGAGCTGTTCGAGCCCGCCTTTCGCCAGAACGCGACGATCGCCGCGATCGCGCTGCTCGCGGGCGCGGGGGTCTACGTGGTGGCCGATCACCTCATCGAGAACAAGCTCGGTCCCCGCGCGCTCGGCTGGGCGCTGATGCTGGGCGCGGTGCTGGACGGTGTCCCGGAGAACACGGCGCTCGGCGTCACACTGACCGGTGGCGGCGGACTGGTGCTGCTGGTGGCAGTGGCCGTGGGCAACGTGCCCGAGGCGATCAGCGGAGCCGCGCTGATGCGCGACCAGCACGGCGTGGCGCGGCACCGCGCCCTCTGGCTGTGGACGGCGACCGGCGCGGTGCTCGTACTGGTCACGATGCTCGGAAACGCGTTGTCGGACAACTTGTCCGAGACCCACATCGGCGCGGTGCAAGCGTTCGCCGGCGGTGCCACGATCGCGGTGCTGGCCGACTCACTGATGCCGGAGGCCTACCGAGAAGGCGGCTGGTGGGTCGGAATGGCCACGGCGGCGGGGTTTCTCGTGGCTTTCATCTTGCGCTGACCGGCGGCGGTCGTCAGCGCCGCGCGCCGCTGATGACCGCGTCCAGCAGGCCGGGGAAGCGCTGATTCAGATCTTCGCGCCGTAGCGCGACCAGCCGATTGCGGCCGGAGACGAACGTCATCGTGACGCCCGCGTCCCGCAGCACCTTCCAGTGGTGCGAGGCGGTGGCCGCCGTGATCTCCACGTCGAACTCTCGGACATTGCAGCTCAACGGTTCCCGTTCCCCGGCGAGCGCGCGCACCAGTTCCAGGCGCACCGGGTCGGCGAGCGCGCTCAGCACGCGGACCAGATCGATGTCGGCGGTACTCGGCTGCGGCAGCGTACGCATCTCCATTCCCCGATCATTTGACAACGATCGAATTGTATCTCACGCTCATTCTATGATGTTTCGACAACCATCAAATAATCTTTACCGGTCGCTCCTCCCGCTCGCCGTGGGCACTTTCGTGCTCGGCACCGACGGCTTCGTACTCAGCGGCCTGCTTCCGCTGATCGCCGCCGATCTGCACGTCTCCGTGTCCACCGCCGGGCAGCTGACCACGATCTTCGCCTGGACCTACGCCATCGCCGCACCGCTGATCGCGGCGGCGACCGGGTCCTGGGATCGCCGCGTGCTGCTCGGTGGCGGCGCCGCGCTCTTCGTGGTCGGCATGATCGGGCAGGCCGCCGGGGAGAGCTTCGGCGTCATGGCCGCGGCGCGCGTCGTCGCGGCCATCGGGGCGGCGGCCTTCCAGGCCAACGCGTACGCCGTCGCCGGCGTCGTCGCCGATGAAGCCCATCGGGGGCGGGCACTGGCGATCGTGACGGCGGGCATCACGCTGTCCAGCGTCGCGGGCGTGCCGATCGGCATCTTCGCCGAGCGCTGGATCGGCTGGCGCGGCGTGCTGTGGGGCATCGCGCTCGGCGGAGCCATCGCCGCGCTGCTGGTATTGCTACTGCCACGGGTGACACTGCCGAGCACGGGACTGCGCGCCCGGATCGGCGTGCTGACCCGCCCGCCGGTGCTGCGGGTGCTGATCGTGACGACAACGCAGATCACCGCCGTCTACACCACCATCGTCTACCTGCCCGTGGTGGTCGCGGCATCGGTGCCGCAGAGCATGCTCGCCTGGCTGTTGCTGGCCATGGGCATCGGCCAGGTGATCGGCAACGCGCAGGCCGGGCGGGCGGTCGACCGCTACGGCCCGCAGCGCACGCTGACGGTGGGACTCACGGGCGCACTGATCGGCCTCGCACTGCTCGGCGTGGCCGTCCATGCCGCGTGGGCGGTGTTCGTGGTGCTCGCCATCACCGGGCTGTTCGGTTCGGCGATCCTGGTTCCGCAACAGCATCGGCTGTTCGGCATCGCCCATGACGCGCCCACCGTCGCCCTCGGCCTGAACGGATCGGCCATCTACCTCGGCGCGGGCATCGGATCGATCATCGGTGCGACCGTGCTGGATTCCTCCGGCAGCCAGTGGCTTCCGTGGACCTCCACGCTCATCGCATGCCTCGCCCTCGCCCTCGCGCTCCAGAAGACCCAATCCCCCACCAGGGCTCCAGTTCCGGCATGAGCTACCCGTCGCCGGGATCGGGCGGGGCACTCGCCATACCGCGTGCCCCGCTACCGGCGACTAAGCGGCAGGGCCGGGCCGGATCGAGTCCAATCGGTCGGCACAGCGAGTCAGCAAGTCCTGCAAGGAGGCTCGCTCGGCGTCGGTGAATTCTTCGGCCAAGGCGCGTTCGACTCGGACGGCGCGGGCGTCCGCGTCGCGCATGACGGCCGCGCCCTTCTCGGTCAACGTGGTCTCCAGGACGTTCTTGTGCCACGGGTGCGGGGTGCGCTCGATGAGCCCGCGGTCCTGCAGATTGCCGAGCACGGTGTTCATCGAGGGCGGGGTGACGCCGCAGAGCCGGGCCAGGGCGGCGGCGGAGATACCGGGATTCTCGGCGAGGAACAGCAGTGCGGCGTATTGGGGCACGGTGACGCCCGCCGGTTTCAACGCGGCGTTCTTGGCCGTATTGAGGGACTGCTCGGCCCGTTTGAGGTACGAGCCGATCCGTTCGGCGGCGGGCATCGACGTCATAAGCGCATGGTATCCGCACGTCTTCTTGTTTCAGTCTTGACTGATATTAGAGTTCTAACTTAGATTCGAGCCAGATTTTTGATGTGAACACTTTTGAATGCATGATCTCTAAGAGGTAATCGATGCCCCACGCACTACCCCTCCGCCTGCTGTCGAGCCTGGCCGCAGCCAGCGCCTGCCTCCCGCTCGTCGCCTGCGGCACCAGCGACGAACCGAACACCGCCGTCCACACCGCCTACGAGCTGCCGGGCGACCGGGCCTACCCCGAGGGCATCGCGGTGGACGCGCGGACCGGAGACAGCTACGTCGGCTCCTACACCACCGGCGCCGTCTATCGCGCGACGCAAAACGCGCACCGAGCCGAGGTTTTCCTGCCCGAAGGCGCGAACAGCCACAAGACCGCCAACGGCTTGAAAGTCGACGCGGCCGGACGGCTGTGGGTGATCGACTCGACAACCGGCGTCGCGGTGTACGACATCGCGACCCGCGCGCTGCTCGCCGACTTCACCGTGCCCGGAAACGAGCCCCGCTTCGTAAACGATCTCGCCATCACCCCGGACGGCACGGCGTATCTGACCGACAGCACACGTGCGCTCGTCTATCGCGTGACACCTGATCAACTGGCCGCCGCCAGAGCGCAGGGTGGGCGAGCCGAGCTGACCCCTCGGTTCGACCTGCACTCCGCGCTGCCGCCGATCGAGCCGGGCGGCTTCAGCCTCAACGGCATCGTCGCCGATCCGGCAGGCCGCTATCTGCTCACGGTCGACATGCCGCGCGGCGACTTGTACCGCATCGCGTTGACTCCGGACCCGAATCCGATCCGCAAGGTGGCCTTGCGCGGTGGCGATCTGCGTCAGGGCGACGGACTGGAACTGCGCGACGACACCCTGTGGGCCGCGCACAACACGACAAACACCATCAGCCGCTGGACCCTCTCCGACGACGGCGCCGCGGCCACGCTCGCGCAGCAACGCACCGACGAAGCCCTGTCCATCCCCACCACCCTGGCCCGTGCCGGTGACCGGATCCTGATCGTCTCCTCCCAATTCGACAAGGGCGGCCCGATGGGCCCCGGCACCCCGAAGACGCCTTTCACCGTCGTCACTCTCGACGGAATCTGACCCGGAACGCCGGAAGCCGGCCCACCTCGCGGTGGACCGGCTTCCGGTTCGAAATGTGTTGCGGGTGGCCGGACTCAGAAGTCCATGCCGCCCATGCCACCGGTCGGGTCGCCGGCGGGAGCGGCGGCCTTCTCCGGCTTGTCGGCGACAACGGCCTCCGTGGTCAGGAACAGAGCCGCGATCGAGGCCGCGTTCTGCAGCGCCGAACGGGTGACCTTGACCGGGTCGGCGACACCGGCGGCCAGCAGGTCCTCGTACTCGCCCGAGTCGGCGTTCAGGCCGTGACCCGCGGGCAGGTTGGCGACCTTCTCGGCGACCACGCCGGGCTCGAGGCCCGCGTTGAACGCGATCTGCTTCAGCGGAGCCGACAGCGCGACCTTCACGATGTTCGCGCCGGTGGCCTCGTCACCGGTGAGCTTCAGCTCCTCCAGCGCCGGAGCCGACTGCAGCAGGGCCACGCCACCACCGGCGACGATGCCCTCCTCCACGGCAGCCTTCGCGTTGCGGACGGCGTCCTCGATGCGGTGCTTGCGCTCCTTGAGCTCCACCTCGGTGGCCGCGCCCGCCTTGATCACCGCGACACCGCCGGCCAGCTTGGCCAGACGCTCCTGCAGCTTCTCCCGGTCGTAGTCCGAGTCGGAGTTCTCGATCTCGGTACGGATCTGCGCGACCCGGCCCTTGATCGCCTCCGCGTCGCCCGCGCCCTCGACGATGGTGGTCTCGTCCTTGGTGACGACGACCTTGCGCGCCTGGCCGAGCAGCTCGACGCCGGCGTTCTCCAGCGACAGGCCGACCTCTTCGCTGATGACCTCGCCACCGGTCAGGATGGCGATATCGGCCAGCTGAGCCTTGCGGCGGTCACCGAAGCCGGGAGCCTTCACGGCGACCGACTTGAAGGTGCCGCGGATCTTGTTGACCACCAGGGTGGACAGGGCCTCGCCCTCGACGTCCTCGGCGATGATCAGCAGCGGCTTGCCCGCCTGGATGACCTTCTCCAGCAGCGGCAGCAGGTCCTTGACGGTGGAGACCTTGGAGCCGACCAGCAGGATGTACGGGTCCTCGAGGACCGCTTCCTGACGCTCCGGGTCGGTGACGAAGTAGCCGGAGATGTAGCCCTTGTCGAAGCGCATGCCCTCGGTGAGCTCCAGCTGGAGACCGAAGGTGTTGCTCTCCTCGACGGTGATGACGCCTTCCTTGCCGACCTTGTCCATGGCCTCGGCGATCAGCTCACCGATGGACGCGTCGCCTGCCGAGATACCGGCGGTGGCGGCGATCTGCTCCTTGGTCTCGACCTCCTTGGCGGTGTCGAGCAGCTTGGCGGTGACGGCCTCGACGGCCTTCTCGATGCCGCGCTTCAGGCCCAGCGGGTTCGCGCCGGCCGCGACGTTGCGCAGGCCCTCGCGCACCAGCGCCTGGGCGAGCACGGTCGCGGTGGTGGTGCCGTCGCCCGCGACGTCGTCGGTCTTCTTGGCGACTTCCTTGACCAGCTCGGCGCCGATCTTCTCGTACGGGTCCTCCAGCTCGATCTCCTTGGCGATGGACACACCATCGTTGGTGATCGTGGGGGCGCCCCACTTCTTCTCCAGGACAACGTTGCGACCCTTGGGGCCCAGCGTCACCTTGACCGCGTCGGCGAGGCTGTTCAGACCCCGCTCGAGGCCGCGGCGGGCCTCTTCGTCATACGCAATTGTCTTGGCCATGGCGTTGTTGAGATCCTCCATGTGTATGGCTGACACACAGGACGACCGCCGGTTGGGTCGCCCCAGTTACGCTGGCCAGGTTCGGTGCCCGCGACGGACGACCGAGGGTGTCTAGGGAACCCGGTCTCACCGTCCCGACCTGGCACTCACAGGTCGAGAGTGCCAAAAGCATTTTTAGCACTCAGGGGTGCCGAGTGCAAGGTCCGCGCGGGCTAGGGGCGGTCGTCGACACGGAGCACCAGCGCGACGAACGCGTCGGTACGGCGTTCCTCCGGCGTGCGGGGCTCGCCGTCCTCGACGGTGACGAGCTCGGCGTCGTGCAGCAGCAACTCCGCCTCCACCCGCATGATCGCGCGAATGAACGGCGGGGCGACGTCGGGCGGCAGGTCGCCGTTCACCACGTAGCTGCCGTCCGGTTGGGACTCGGTGGACACATACGAAAGCGCGCGCAGCAGATCTGCGCGCCGTTCCCCCGCTATTAGGTCGGAATCCGTTTCATCCGCCATTGCTATAGCTTAGCCGCCAGTGGTTCACATCTTCGGCCGGACGATTCGCGCCGCCCGGCGCCGACGATGAAAGCGCAGGTCACAGCACCCCTCCTGGGGACAGGGTGAACTAGGCACCGCGCCGAGGCGGCCGGGGCGGCGTAGATTCCGGGTGGACCATGATCAACCTCAGCCCGGAAGGGGACGCGGGTGGACGACCTGCCGTTCGATTCGCTCTACCGGCACGGCTTCGCCCGGGTGGCGGTCGCGGTGCCCCGGATCCGGGTGGCCGACCCCGCCTACAACGTGGAACAGACCGTCGAGCTGGCCACGCAAGCCGCGGCGGCCGGGGCGGTGCTCACGGTGTTCCCCGAGCTGGGCCTCTCCTCCTACACCGCCGACGACCTGTTCCACCAGGACGCGCTGGACGCGGCGGTGGAGGCGGCGCTCGCCAGGGTGGTCGCGGCGAGTACGGACATCGACACGGTGCTCGTGGTGGGCGCGCCGCTGCGGGTGCACCACCGGTTGTTCAACTGCGCGATCGTGATCTGCCGGGGCATCGTGCTCGGCGTGGCGCCGAAGAGCTACTTGCCGAACTATCGGGAGTTCTACGAGAAGCGTCAGTTCGCGGCGGCGCGGGAGGCGCTGGAGGATCACGTCACCGTCGCCGGGCACCGGGCGCCGTTCGGATCCGACCTGTTGTTCCGCGCGAGCAATCTGGACGACTTCGTCTTCCACCTGGAGATCTGTGAGGACGGCTGGGTTCCGTTGCCGCCCAGCGGCTTCGCCGCGCTGGCCGGGGCGACCGTGCTGATCAACCTGTCCGCGAGCAACATCGTGATCGGCAAGGCGGACTACCGGCGGTCGCTGTGCACCTCGCATTCGGCGCGCTATCTCGCGGCATACCTGTACTCCGCCGCGGGGACCGGCGAGTCGACCACCGACCTCGCCTGGGACGGCCAGGCGTTGATCTGCGAGAACGGCGACCTGCTCGCGGAGGGCGAGCGGTTCTCCGATCATCCCCAGCTGGTCACCGCCGACCTGGACCTGCGCCGCCTCGCCGCGGACCGGCTGCGCACCACCAGCTTCGCCGACAACGTGCACGACCACCGCGACCGGCTGACCTCGCTGCGGCACATCGACGTGCGGCTGCCCGTCCCCGAGGCCCCGGTCGCGCTGGAGCGCGAGCTCGCGCGCTTCCCCTACGTCCCCGCCGACCCCGCCTTGCGCAACGAGCGCTGCGCCGAGGTGCACCACATCCAGGTGGAGGGCTTGAGCACGCGATTGCGCGCCACCGGCACGCAGCGCGTGGTGATCGGGGTCTCCGGCGGCTTGGACTCCACGCAGGCGCTGATCGTGGCGGCCAAGACAATGGACCGGCTCGGCCTGCCCCGGGAGAACGTGCTCGCCTACACCATGCCCGGCTTCGCGACCAGCACCAGGACCAGGACCGACGCGCACCGCCTGATGGCCGCCCTCGGCGTCACGGCGCGCGAGATCGACATCACTCCATCGGCGACGCAGATGCTGCGCGACCTCGGCCATCCGGCCGCCGACGGCGCGCCGGTGTACGACATCACCTACGAGAACGTGCAGGCGGGCGAGCGGACCTCGCACCTGTTCCGGCTGGCCAATATGCACGGCGCGCTGGTGGTCGGCACCGGCGACCTCAGCGAACTCGCGCTGGGCTGGTGCACGTTCGGCGTCGGCGACCACATGGCGCACTACAGCGTGAACGCGTCGGTGCCCAAGACGCTGATCAAGTACCTGATCGCCTGGGCGGTGGACACCGAGCAGTTCGGCGCCGAAGCGAACGAGGTGCTCTCGTCGATCCTGCGCACCGAGATCTCGCCGGAGCTGATTCCGCACGAGGACTCCTCCGCGCCGGCCCAGAGTTCCGAGGCGACCGTCGGCCCGTACGAATTGCAGGACTTCCACCTCTATTACCTGTTGCGCTTCGGCTACCTGCCCAGCCGTATCGCCTACCTGGCCTGGCACGCCTGGTCCGATCCGGCGACCGGCCGCTGGCCCGATCTGGTCCCCGCCGACCAGCGCAACGCCTACGACCTCGCCACCGTCAAGCACTGGCTGGGCGAGTTCCTGCGCCGCTTCGTGCAGACCAGCCAGTTCAAGCGCTCGACGCTGCCGAACGCGCCGAAGGTCGGCTCCGGCGGCTCGCTCTCGCCGCGCGGCGACTGGCGCGCGCCGAGCGACGCGTCCGCGGCCGCCTGGCTGGACGAGCTCGCCCGCAACGTGCCGGATGCCTGACCGGCGCGGTGTCCGACGCCCCGGATAGGGCCCGACGCACCCCTGCCTATGGTGGCTGCGTGAGTGAGAGATCCGGCTGGGATGCCATCGACGGTGCGTTGCGGCCGCTGTACGGCGACATCGAACCCTTCCATTGGGCCTCCGACCACCCGTGGTCGCTGGGCGGGTCCGACCCTCTCGACGGGATCAGCGCCTACTCACGCACCGATCCGGTGCCGCACTGGCACTACGTCAGTTATGGGATGACCGAGCTGTACGAGAAGGAGTGGGACAACCCGGCGGAGTCCGGCTGGGGCTTCGAGTTCACCTTCCGCTTGGCGCGCGGGCCCGAGGACACCGAACCGCCCGTGTGGCCGACGAACTTCATGCAGAACCTCGCCCACTACGTCTTCCAGTCCGGCAAGTGGTTCGAACCGGGGCACACCATCAAGACGAACGGGCCGATCGCGGCCGGCCACGCGGACTGCACCAATCACGCGGTCTGCTTCACGACGGACCCGGAACTGGGCGCCATCGACAGCCCGCACGGCCGCGTGTTGTTCCTGCAGATCGTCGGGTTGACCATGCGGGAATACCGCGCGGCGCAAGGCGGGCGCGCCCTCGCACTGCTCGCCGAGCTGGAACCGCGACTACCCCTGTTCGTCACCGACATCCATCGCGAACCGTTGGTTCCCGAGCCGAAACCGCAAGCCCTCTGGCCCCGATGGGGCGGCGGCCTGGCCGGACGAGGGTGATCACGCCGCCCGCGTCGCGCGGTGTGCGATCGGAACGGCCGGGCGTGGTCCGCGGATACCGGCTCCCCGCGTGCGCAGCGCCCTGCGATGGCGCGCCCGCGCGGCGTGCGCGCACCGCAATCCGTTGACGACGTTGCGAATCTCGTGCGCGGCAACCGATCCCCGGGCCACGCCGATCACCAGCAAGAGCACCGCGAGGGCGAGCGCGGTCCGCGCACGGAACTTCCCGTCGCCCATCGGAATCAGGACTTCTCGGTCTTGATAACCGCGAGCAGCTCGCCCAGATGCGCTTCGGCGCTCGCCTTGTCGACGCCGAGATCACTGAGCAGACCGGCGCCGTTCTCCTGTTCCAGCAGCGCCAGCAGCATGTGCTCGGTGCCGATGTAGTTGTGCCCCAGCCGAAGCGCCTCACGGAAGGTGAGTTCCAGGACCTTCTTGGCCTCCGCGCCGAACGGGATCAGCGCGGGGACGTCCCCCTCGGCCTGCGGCAACGACGCGGAAGCGGCGGCGGAGATCACGTCGACGGACACGCCCTGGTGGACGAGTTCGTGCACCGCGAGACCTTGGGGTTCGGTGAGCAACCCCAGCACCATGTGCCCGAGGGAGATCTCCCGATTGCCCGCGGTACGCGCGGCCTCCTGCGCCGCCATCACGACCGCCCGCGCTCGCGGGGTGAAACGGGCGAAGCCCGCGTTCGGGTCCATGGCCGCCGCGGCGGCCGGATCGGGCACCTTGGGCACGAACCGCTTCTGCGCGGCCTGCTTGGTGACGCCCATGCTGGCGCCGATATCGGTCCACGAGGCGCCGGAGCGCCGGGCCTGGTCCACGAAGTGGCCGATCAGGTGGTCGGCCACTTCGCCCAGGTGATTCGCCACGACGACGGCATCGGACAGTTGTTCGAGCACATTGTCGGGACGGGCTTTCTTGATGCCGTCGATCAGGTCGTCGAGGCGGAATTGTTCGGTCATGCGTCAACCATAAGTTGACGATGACCCACCGTCAACCGTTAGTTGACGATGCGACTCACGGGCGCGCAGACCAGGCCGCGCCGCGCACGATGCGTTCCTTCACCCACGCGGCCGTGCGCCCGGTCAGCACCGTCCTGGCCGGTGCGTCGTCGGCGCGCACCGCTTGGACGACCCCGTCTCCGCGACCCAGGCTGAGGCACTGGAGCACATAGCGGAACCGCAGCTCCTTCGGCTCACGACCGCGCATCAGGGCGACGGCGGAGTCCGCCGCGTGCTTGCCGGTCGGCAGCGCCGTGGCACACGCCATGCGCAGTTCGCGTCCGCCCGGCCCCGCGACCACGGCGGCGTCACCTGCGGCGAAAACGTCCGGGTGCGACACCGAACGCAACGTGGCGTCGGTGAGCACCCGACCGTCGGGATCCACCGCCAGACCGGATCTGGCGGCGAGGTCGGGCACCCGGAAACCGGTGGTCCACACCGTCGCGGCGGCCGCAACCAGTGAGCCGTCGGCCAAGCGCGGCCCCTCGGCTGTCACCTCGATCACCTTGGCGCCGGACCGGATCTCGACTCCGAGTCGCTCGAGCGTCCGCGTGATGTGCGCCTGCGCCCGCGCCGACAGCCAGGCGCCCGGCTCCTCCGACCCGAGCAGCACCACCCGGGACTCCGGATGCGATTCGGCCAGTTCCGCCGCCAGCTCGATGCCGGTGGCTCCGGCGCCGACGATCGCCACCGGTCCGCCCGCCACGGCCAGACCGCGCACGTCTTCCTGCGTGGCGACCGAAAAGGCGTGTTCGGCGACGCCGGGGACGCTCGCGAGATCGGCGACGCTACCGAGGGCGTAGATCAAAGTGTCGTAATCGAGTGCGGGCGCAGTGTCGAGCACCACCCGACGCGCGACCGTATCGATCTCCGTCGCCAGGGCCTGCACGAAGCCGATGCCCTTGCTTTCCAGCGATTCCCGCAGATCCCATGCCGCGATCCGCTGCCCGGCCGCCTGCTGATGCAGCCGTACCCGCTCGACGAAGGACGCGTGCGCATCCACCACGGTGATCCGAGCGTCCCGCGCCGTGCGAGCGAGCCTGCGGGCCGCCGCCAGTCCCGCGTACCCCGCGCCGAGAACGACGATCCGATGCTGTCCGGTCATTGCTGAGGCTCCTTTCGATCGGCCATCAACACTCAGACCGGACAGGGCCCCGATCCCTGACAGACCGGTGCCGTGAAGCGCGTCACAGCGGACGGCGAAGCCGGTCCGGCATTGTGCCCACCGCGCCCGCCGACCCGCTCGCCCCGGCGAAATAGGCGAGCTTGTCCGGATTCACGATCAACCGCAGCGCGGTGACCGCGCCGTCGGCGACGTCCACCGCGACCACGAGCAGCGGCGCACCGTTCACCCGTGCGACCGCGGCGGGCGCGCCGTTGACCTCCTCCACGACCAGCCGCATGCCGGGCACCTCCCAGCGCATGAGCCCGACGAGGTACCGCGCCACCTGCGCCGCACCTCGCACGGGACGGCGCGCCGCGTTCACCTTGCCGCCGCCGTCGGCCGTCGCGCTCACGTCGGCGGCGAGCATCCGCTCCAGCGACGCGACGTCGCCGTCGCGCGCCGCCTTCAGGAACCGCTCGATCAACTCGCGGGCATGGTCGGGCGTGATACCGAAGCGGGGGCGGCCCTCTCGTACGCGCAGGGCCGCCCTGCGGAAGATCTGCTGCGAGTTCGTCTCGGTGATATCGAGCATGTCGGCGATCTCGCGGTGCGCGTATCCGAACGCCTCGCGCAGCACGAAGACCGCGCGTTCGATCGGGGTCAGCCGCTCCAGCGCGGTCAGCAGCGCGAGCGAGACCTGTTCGCGCTCCTCGACGGTCTCCAGCGGTCCGAGCTCGCCACGCGCGGTCGGCACCGGTTCGGGCAGCCACGGCCCGACGTAGCTCTCCCGCCGGGCCCGCGCCGAAACGAGCCAGGTGCGGCACAGATTCACCAGCGCGGTGGTCAGCCAGGCCTCGGCGGAGCGGATACCGCCGCGGTCGGCGCCGTCCCAGCGCAGATAGGTCTCCTGCACCGCGTCCTCGGCCTCACTCGCCGAGCCGAGCATCCGATAAGCGAGCGCGAACAAGCGCGGTCGATGCCCCTCGAATTCCCGCACGCATTCCCGCCTCTCCGGGTCTTCAGGCCGTACAGGCTGGGTGACGCGAGATTTGCGTTCAGGTCTTGCGTTCAGTGCCGCTGCTGGTTTGGGCGTGCCCGACGAGTTACCCATGTACTCACGAAACCAGTTGTCGCCCGAAAGAGCTACGAGAGACCCGCGCGCGGCGGCCCATCACCGTTCTGGCGTTGCTTCGCCCCAGGCCGGCGCAGCCGCAGCCGGGCCGAGCCGCGGATCGCCGGACGCGGGATGGTCGGACGCGGAATCGCCGGACGACGGATGGCGGGCAGCCGCCGGTCCGCCCGTCGTTGCGCACGCCGCTCGGCGGGTTTGTGCGTCCAGGTCTCCGGACGCGCGGCCACCCAGCGCTGGGAATGCCAGGCGAACGGGATGTGGCCCAGATACAACGCGACCAGCACCAGCAGCAGCACGATCGGATACGTGACCAGCGCCGCGGCGGCGAGCGCGACCAGCACCAGCAGCCCGGCCGCGGCCTGCGGAGCCACCGACACCGATTTCATGGCCAGCGTCGGGATGGTGCTGACGCACAGCGCGGCCGAGAACACCGTCCACGCCGCGACCTCGTAGAAGCCGACCCACCAGCCGTCGCCGAACTGCACGAACAGGGCCACCGGCACCATCGCGATGAGCGCGCCCGCCGGAGCGGGCACACCGACGAAGTACTCCCGCGACCAATCCGGCCGGGTGTCGTCGTCCATCAGGGTGTTGAACCGGGCCAGGCGCAGCACGATGCTGACGGCGAACAGCAGCGCGACGATCCAGCCGACGCTGTTGCTGCTGAGCAGAGTCACGTACAGCACCAACGCGGGGGCGACGCCGAAGGAGATGGCATCCGACAACGAGTCCAGCTCGGCGCCCATCTTCGTGGTTGCGTCGAGCATTCTGGCCAGCCTGCCGTCGAGGGTGTCCAGCACGGCCGCCGCGCCGATCATGGCCAGCGCGATACCGAGTTTGCCGTCGAGGCCGAACTTCACCGCCGACAGACCGGCGCACAGCGCCAGGATGGTGACGATGCTCGGCAGCAGGCGGACGGACCGCCGCCTGCGCCGCTGGGTGGATACCGCCGCTTCCATCACGCGTCAGCGGATGTGCCGAGCACGGCGAGCACTGTCTCGCCGCCGATGGTGCGCTGGCCGGGCTGCACGAGCAGTTCGGTGCCCGCCGGGAAGTAGGTGTCGACCCGCGAGCCGAAGCGGATCAGGCCGTAGGTGTCGGCGATGGTCAGCACGTCGCCGACCTGGGCGTCGCAGACGATCCGGCGCGCGAGCAGCCCGGCGATCTGCACCACGACGACCTGGTCGCCCTCCGGCGTCTGGAGCACCATGCTGTTGCGCTCGTTCACCGAGCTCGCCTCGGGCAGGTCGGCGGAGCGGAATTGGCCGGGCTGGTGCAGCACGGTGCGCACGACGCCGGAGACCGGTGTGCGCTGCACGTGGACGTCCAGCACGGACAGGAAGATGCTCACGCGCGGCAGCGGCGCGTCGCCGAGACCCAGCTCGGCGGGGGGAGCGGCCGTGTCGACCAAGGCGATCTCGCCATCCGCCGGGGCGACCACGACGCCCGGCCGGTTCGGCGGCACGCGACGCGGGTGACGGAAGAAGGTCGCACAGGCCGCGGCGGCGAAGAGTCCGGTGCGCCGCACCCATTTGCGCTTGCCGCCGACCACGGCGACCGCCAAGGGTGCGGCGACGAACGGAAGCCCGGCGGGATGCAACGGAGGGATCGCGTTGCGGACCAGATCGACGACGTGGCCGACTCCGGTGCGTTCAGGCGTGCCGGGCGGGGTGGGACGGCGGGCCACAGGCTCCTCTTTCGTGCTCGATGCAGACGGTTTGCGCCGTATCGACGATAGGACCGGCGCAAGCGTTCACACCTTACGGGAAAGGAGCCTGTGGCACGCGGGGTCAGGACCTGACTCGGGCGCCGGTGACCAGTCGAACCAGGAACAACAGGATGACGGCACCGCCCAGGCAGGTGAAGAAGCTGAACCAAAGGCCGCCACCCTCGACGTCGACTCCGAGCAGCTTCAGCAGGAACCCACCGAGCAGACCGCCGACCACCCCGACGACAATATTGAGCAAGATGCCCTGTTGGGCGTCCGTCTTCATGAACTTGCTCGCGATCCATCCGGCAAGACCGCCGATGATGATCCATCCGATAATCCCGAGACCGAGCATGGTGTCCTCGCATTCAGTTGGGCCACGCCTCGTGCAGCAGTGGCGTGCTTCGACGTGATACCCACCGATTGTCGGAATACGCGCGGCAGATGAGCGACTTTCAAGCTAATATGAGGAAGCCTCATGTCTGTTCGCCAATGGACAGTGGCTGATGAGGGACCGATTTCGATGCTTCGGGGCACCCCCGGCGGCGTCGCCGCAGGTACATAGGAGACGCAGATGGCTGCTCGAATCGCCCAGACCACCGGCGCTGAGCACACGGCGATCCTCGGGCTCGGCGTTTACCGCCCTGCTCGAGTGGTCACCAACGACGAGGTGGCCGGCCCGATCAACTCCAGCGACGAGTGGATCAGGACCAGGTCGGGAATCAGAACCCGCCGGTTCGCCGACGAGTCGGAGACGATCCAGAGCATGAGCGTCGCGGCCGCGCGCGGCGCGCTGGAATCCTCCGGTATCGCGGTCGACCAAGTCGATTGCGTGATCGTTGCTACATCCACCCACCTGTTGCTGACGCCGGCCGCCGCCCCGCGCATCGCCACCGAACTCGGCATGAACGGCTCCGCCGCCTTCGACGTCTCGGCCGGGTGCGCGGGCTTTTGCCACTCGATCGCGCTGGCGTCGGATCTGGTCCGGGCGGGCACCGCTTCGCACGTCCTCGTGATCGGCGTGGAGAAGCTGACGAACACGGTCAACCCGAAGGACCGTTCCACCGCCTTCCTCTTCGCCGACGGCGCGGGCGCGGTGATCGTCGGCCCCTCCGACGAGCCGGGCATCGGCCCCACCGTATGGGGCTCGGACGGCACCCAGCACCACGCCATCCGGCAGGACAAGGACTGGATGGAGTTCTTCCACGAGATCGACGAGAAGGGCCTGGACGCGGTGCGGCCCTATCTGGCCATGGAGGGCACCGCGGTGTTCCGGTGGGCCGCGCACTCGCTGGAGAAGGTGTGCCGCGACGCCATCGACCGCGCGGGCCTGTCTCCCGAGGACCTGGACGCGATGATCCCGCACCAGGCCAACGGCCGGATCATCGAGATCATGGCCAGGGTGCTGAAGCTGCCCGAGCACTGCGCGCTCGCCAACGACATCGAGGAGGCGGGCAACACCTCGGCCGCCTCGATCCCGCTGGCCATGGAGGCGTTGTTGCGCAAGGGTGAGTCGAAGCCGGGCGACACGGCGCTGCTCATCGCGTTCGGCGCGGGCCTGTCCTACGCCGCTCAGGTCGTGAACCTGCCGAACTGGAAGTAACCGCTCCCACTCGCCGCGGCCGGGTCACGACATCTCGTGCACCGGCCGCGGCGAGCACCGCGCTCAGGCGCCGGCTTCGACCGCCGCCTTGACCTTGCCCAGCGTCTCGTTCATGCCGCGCACCAACGCCTCCTCGAACGGGATCTCGCCGCCGAGCGCGGCCTCGATCGCCTTGCGGGAGAACCAGGTGGTTCCGTTGGGCACGTCCCGCCGCTCGATCAGCCGCGTGCCGGACTCGGTCGGCTCCAAGGTGTAGCTCCACACCGTCCGGTTCTCGGTGATCCGGAACGCGAACGCCTGGTTCGGCTCGAACCGCACGATGCGGGACGTGGTCGGCCAGAATTTCTTGCCGTCGCGATTGAGGTTCAACGTCCAGGTGCCCGCCGCGAGCGAGCCGAGCGGCACCATGCGCACGCACTGCGGACTGAACTCCCGCATCCGCTTCAGATCGGAGATCACCGCCCACACCTGCTCCGGGGGCGCGGAGATGTCGATGCTGGCTTCGAGATTTTTCGGCAACGCTGCCTCCGGGATACGAGCGACGGACCGACGACCATCCGTCCGAACGCGATGTGACGAGTCGCGCACATTTTAAACGCGCCGACAGTTGCGTCACATTTTCGCTACTCGCGCACCGGCCGGTGTAATGATCGGCGCACAATAACAGATACATGAAGCACAGACACCGCCTCCAACATTTCGGCGTCCCAACGTGAGGTGATCGGCCGTGAAACTGCGCTCCCTGCTCCATCGTCGACCGGCGGACCCGGTTCCGCTGCTTCCCGCCATCGAGCCGGTGGACGGACGAAAAGCGCACGGCGCGTCGGTCTTTCCGCCACGTAGTGTTCGCGGGGCCGCGCAGGAAGAACGTCTGGAGCGTCTGCTCACCCCGCGTGAGCTCGATTTCGTCTTGCACCATCGGCTCTGAGCCCTCGGCGAACGCCCACGACAGACCGCGCCGCGAGGCTCCATACTCGACAGGTGACTTCACCCGCTGCCACGAAACCGGCCATCCTGAGCGTCGACGACGACCCGGGCGTCTCCCGGGCGGTCGTCCGCGACCTGCGCCGCCGCTACGGCGCCGATTACCGGATTCTGCGCGCGGAATCGGGTCCGCAGGCCCTGGACGCGCTGCGTGAGATGAAGCTGCGCGGGCAGCCGGTCGCCGTGTTGATCGCCGACTATCGGATGCCGGGCATGGACGGCATCGAATTCCTCGAGCAGGCGATGGACCTGCACCCCTACGCGCGCCGCGTGCTGCTGACCGCCTACGCCGACACCAATGCCGCGATCGACGCGATCAACGTCATCGACCTCGACCACTATCTGCTCAAACCGTGGGACCCGCCGGAGGAGAAGCTCTATCCCGTGCTCGACGGGCTGCTCGACGCCTGGCGCAGCAGCGAGCATCGGCCCGTCACCGAGACCAAGGTGGTCGGCAATCGCTGGTCGCCGCGGTCGTCGCAGGTGCGGGAATTCCTCGCCCGCAACCAGCTCCCCTACCGGTGGTACCTGGCCGACGAGCCCGAGGGCGCGCGCCTGCTGGAAGCGGCGGGCGCCGACCCGGAGCGCTGTCCGGTGGTGATCACTTCCGCGGGCGACGCGCTCGTGCAGCCCACCGACAGCGAACTGGCCCAGAACGTCGGCCTGACCGTCGACCCGGCGGGCGAGTTCTACGACCTGATCGTGGTGGGCGGCGGTCCCGCCGGTCTAGGTGCGGCGGTCTACGGCGCGTCCGAGGGTCTGCGCACCGTGCTCGTGGAGCGGACCGCCACCGGCGGCCAAGCGGGGCAGAGTTCGCGCATCGAGAACTACCTCGGCTTCCCCGACGGCTTGTCCGGGGCGCAGCTGGCCGACCGGGCCCGGCGGCAGGCGGCGAAATTCGGCGCCGAAGTGATCACCACGCGCGAGGTGGTGGGGCTGGAGGTGAACGGGTCCGCGCGCACCGTGCGGTTCGCCGACGGCGGCAGACTGTGCGCGCACACCGTGATCATCGCGACCGGCGTCGACTACCGCCGCCACCCGGCGCCGGGCGTCGACGACTTCACCGGGCGCGGCGTCTACTACGGATCGGCGATGACCGAAGCGTCCGAGTGCGCCGATCACGAGGTCTACATCGTCGGCGGGGCGAACTCCGCCGGTCAGGCCGCGGTGTTCCTGTCCCGCAACGCGCGCACCGTGCACCTGGTGGTCCGTGCCGATTCGCTGGAACAGTCCATGTCGCACTACCTCATCCAGCAGATCGCGCAGATCGCGAACATCGAGGTGCACACCAACACCGAGGTGATCGCCGCCGACGGTGACGATCACCTCCAGCAGATCGTGCTGCGCAACAACAAGTCCGGCGCCGAGGAGAAGGCCGACGCGGAGCGGCTGTTCCTGTTCATCGGCGCGGCGCCGCAGACCGATTGGCTCGACGGCGTCGTCATCCGTGACGACGCAGGTTACGTGCTCGCCGGGCCCGACCTGATGGTCGAGAGCGCGCGCCCCGCGGGCTGGGAGCTATCCCGGCCACCGCATCACCTCGAAACCAGCGTGCCCGGCGTGTTCGTGGCGGGCGACGTGCACGCCGAGTCGGCCAAGCGCGTCGCCTCCGCCGTCGGCGAGGGCGCCATGGCCGTCATGCTCGTGCACCGCTATCTCGCGTAACCAGGAGGCCGCAGATGACTTCGAACCAGACCGCGGACCGCAGCAGCAGGTCGGTGTGCGACCCCGCCGAGCTGCGCACCTTGTTCCTGTTCGAGAAGCTGAACGACGAGCAGCTGGAATGGCTGTGCGCCGACGGCCGGATCGAGACGATCGAACCCGGTGTCGTCTTCCGCGAAGGCGAACCGGCCACCTGTTTCTACGTGTTGATGGATGGCGAGCTGATCCTCACCAAGCAGTCCGGCGGCGCGGAGATCGAATTGGTACGCACCGAGCATCACGGCGCCTACGCGGGCGCTTGGATGTCCTACATCGGCGACAAGGTCGACCAGACCTACAGCGGGACGATGCAGGTGACGCGGCCGGCGCGGTTCTTCGTGCTGGACGCCGAGATCTTCGCCCGGATGATGCACGAGTGGTTCCCGATGGCCGTGCACCTGCTCGAAGGGGTGTTCTTCGGCAACCGCAACACCAACGCGCGCATCGGTGAGCGCGAACGACTGCTGGCGCTGGGTTCGCTGTCGGCCGGCCTCACCCACGAGCTCAACAACCCGGCCGCCGCCGCGGTGCGCGCCACCGCGGGCCTGCGCGAGCGGGTCGCGGGCATGCGGCACAAGCTCGCCATGATGGCGGAGGGCAAGTTCGATCCGTCGTCCTTGGGTTCCTTGGTGCGCCTGCAGGAGGAGGCCGCCGCCCAGGTCGCGAAGGCGCCGGAGCTGACGCCGCTGGAAGCCGCCGATCGCGAGGACGTGCTCGGCGAATGGCTGGAGGACCACGGGATCGCCGACGGCTGGAACCTCGCGCCGAACTTCGTGCAGGCCGGGTTCGACACCGACTGGCTGGAGCGGGTGGCCGCCACCCTGGACGGCTCGCCGGAGCAGGTGTTCCAAGGGGCCATCCGCTGGTTGAACTACACCATCGAGACCGAGCTGCTGATGAACGAGATCGCCGACTCGACGACGCGCATCTCCGCGCTGGTGGGCGCCGCGAAGCAGTACTCGCAGATGGACCGCGCCCCGTTCCAGGTGGTCGACATCCACGAGCTGCTGGACAGCACCTTGGTGATGCTCAGCCGCAAGATCGGCGACGGCGTGCACGTGGTCAAGGAGTACGACCGGACGCTGCCGGAAGTGCCGTGCTACGCGGCCGAACTCAACCAGGTGTGGACCAATCTCATCGACAACGCGGTGTACGCGATGAACGGTGAGGGCACGCTGACCATTCGCACCAGGAAAGAGAACGACTGCGCGGTCGTGGAGATCGGCGACACCGGGCCTGGCATCGCGCCGGAGGCCCGCAACCGGATCTTCGAGCCGTTCTTCACCACCAAGCCGATGGGCGAGGGCACCGGACTGGGGCTGGACATCTCGTTCCGCATCGTGGTCAAGAAACACAACGGCGACATCAGGGTGGACTCGGAGCCGGGCGACACCAAGTTCACCGTCTGGCTGCCGCTGCACCGCCCAGAACAGGATCGAGCCGGAACCGACACGGAAGGACAGTCATGACCGAGCAGCTCGCGGGCATCGATCCCGCGGTACCGCCCAGTGGGCCGGGTTGCGCGGAGTGCGAGCAGCACTCCGGCTGGTGGGTGCATCTGCGCCGGTGCGCCCAGTGCGGGCATATCGGCTGCTGTGACACCTCCCCCGCGCAGCACGCCACCGCGCACGCCAAGAGCACCGGTCACCCGTTCATCCAGAGCTTCGAGCCGGGTGAGGACTGGTACTACAACTTCGAAACCGAAGAGATGTTCAGCGGCGGACCGGAATTGGCGCCACCGCACAGTCATCCCGCCGATCAGGGCGTCCCCGGCCCGCGCGAGCGGGTTCCCGGGGATTGGCAGGCACACATCCACTGATGCCGCCGGAACCGGTACGCTGCTGCCGACGCCGGGGCCTCCGGCGCCACGATCCACCCGGGAAAGCATCGGTATGAAACGAACTTCCGCCATCGTCCTGATCGCCGGGACGGTGGGTTTCCTGCTGGCAGGCTGCGGCGGAGGGGACGAGTCCACCGACGCGAACGGATTGCGCCAGGGCTCCGTGACCGCGACCGCGGCCGCCTCGGCCGCCCGCACGACGACCGCCCCCGGCACCGCGACGCCGAGCGGCCCGGCGGATACGGACGCCCCTACCACGACGAAGCAGCGCGACCCCGCGCTCGGTCCGGCGTCGAGCACCACCTGCGGTGAGTTCCGCAAGCTCGACACCGACGAAGAGAAGGTCCTGATCGAGCAGATCCTGGCGGAGAACCCGGGCGGCCCGTTCGACGGCAGCCCGAACGTCGCGCTCGGCACGGCCAAACTGGTGTGCCTGGCGCCGAGCGTCGCCGACAAGTCGGTCGCGACCGCCGCTGGACTCGTCAAGAAATAGCCGAAAGCGTCGTCGTCCACCATTCCCGGACGGCGGACCGTGACCGAACGCGGGGCCGCGCGGCAGAATGGCACAGTGGCAGAACTGGCACTCACCGCCCGTCTGAACCCTTCGGCCGCCGATGCCCGGCGCGGGGTGGTCCGGCTGCATCCGGAGGCGCTGACCGCGCTGGGGTTGCGGGAATGGGACGGAATCATGCTGGTCGGCTCCCGGCGCACGGCCGCGGTGGTCGGCGTCGCGCGCCAGGGCACGCCCGCCGGGGTAGCCCTGCTCGATGACGTCACGCTGTCCAACGCCGGGCTGCGCGAGGACGCGACGGTGGTGGTCTCCCCCGCGACCGTCTACGGCGCGAAACAGATCACGGTGAGCGGTTCGGTGCACGCCACCCGCACGATCCCGGCCGCGACACTGCGGCAGGCGCTGTTGGGGAAGGTCGTCACCGTCGGTGACGCGGTCTCCCTGCTGCCGCGCGATCTCGGCCCCGACATCAGCTCCACGGCGGCCACCCAGGCACTGTCGCGCACCTTCGGCATCGCCTGGACCACGGAATTGCTCACCGTCACCGGCACCGATCCGCGCGGGCCGGTGAGCGTGCAACCGAATACCGCGGTGAGCTGGGGCGCGGGCGCGGTCGCCGCGCGGGACGCCGCCGATCTGGCCTGGGCCGGAACCCCGATCCCGGTGGGCGAGGCCTCGCGGGCCGCCACCGAAGCCGCCGCGTTCGACACGGCCGCGGGTAACAACGGCGCCGCGATGGTCCGGGCCACGGCGGCCGTCGACATGCAGAGCGTCTCGGTCGAAGTCCTGGCGGGCGGGCGCAGCCAGGCCGCGAAGCTCGAGGAGTGGCTCAGCCTGGCGTTGGACGAGCCCGAGCTGTTGCGCACGCTGGGCGCACGACCTCATCTCGGCGTGCTGATCACCGGCCCGGCCGGCGTCGGCAAAGCCACGCTGGCACGTGCGGTCGCGGGATCGCGGCGACTGGTGGAGCTGGACGGCCCCAGCATCGGCGCGGCCGAGAGCGGTGCGCGGCTGCGCGAGGTCGCCGAGGCGGTGGCCGATATCGGCTGCGGCAGGGGCGGCGTCCTGCTGATCACCGACATCGACGCGCTGCTGCCCGCCGACCCCGAACCCGTCGCCACACTCATCCTCGACCAGCTGCGCGCCGCGATGGCGGGTCCCTGCGTCGCGTTCCTGGCGACCACCGCGCACCCGGCAGGCGTCGACCAGCGCCTGCGCGCCCCCGACCTGTGCGATCGCGAACTCGCGCTGCCGTTGCCCACCGCGGGCGTGCGCAAGGCGCTGCTGGAGTACCTGCTGCGCCGGGTGCCGACCGCGGAGCTGGAACTCGACGAGATCGCCTCGCGCACACCCGGATTCGTGGTGTCCGATCTGGCGGCGCTGTGCCGGGAGGCGGCGTTGCGTGCGGCGTCGCGGGCCAGAGAGCACGGCGAGCCGCAACTCACCCAATCCGACCTGCTCGGCGCGCTCGAGGTGATCCGGCCGCTGTCACGCTCGGGCATGGAGGAACTCGCCATCGGCAGCCTGAGCCTCGATGACGTCGGCGATATGGCGGAAACCAAGCAGGCGCTCACCGAGGCGGTGCTGTGGCCGCTGAAGCACCCGGACTCCTTCGCCCGCCTCGGCATCGAGCCGCCGCGCGGGGTGCTGCTCTACGGCCCGCCCGGCTGCGGCAAGACCTTCCTGGTGCGCGCGCTGGCCGGTACCGGTCAGCTCAGCGTGCACGCGGTCAAGGGCGCCGAACTGCTGGACCGGTGGGTCGGCTCGTCGGAGCGCGCGGTGCGCGAATTATTCCAGCGGGCCCGGGATTCCGCACCCTCGCTGATCTTCCTCGATGAGGTGGACGCGCTGGCCCCGCGCCGCGGCCAGAGCGCCGACGCGGGCGTGGGCGATCGGGTGGTCGCGGCGCTGCTCACCGAACTCGACGGCGTGGAGCCGCTGCGCGACGTGGTGGTGCTGGGCGCGACCAACCGGCCGGAGCTGATCGATCCGGCGCTGCTGCGCCCGGGCAGGCTCGAACGGCTGGTGTTCGTGCCGCCGCCGGACGCCGCCGCCCGCCGGGAGATCCTGCGCACCGCGGGCCGCGCGGTGCCGCTGGCCGACGATGTCGACCTCGACGCGCTCGCGGAGGAACTGGACGGCTACTCCGCCGCCGACTGCGCCGCGCTGCTGCGCGAGTCCGCGCTCGCGGCGATGCGCCGGGACGTACACGCGGCCGACGTCACCGCCGCCGATGTGCTGGCCGCCAAGACGGTGGTGCGGCCCTCGCTGGATCCGTCGCAGATCGACACACTGCGCCGCTACGCCGACAGCCGCGGGTAGATCACGCTCGACCCGATTCGGACAATCTCCGGCAATCCGGCTCTTGTTGCCTTTTTCGCACCGGAGACATTTTCGGGCGAATCGTCGGCAATCACAAGATCACGTCACCACCACGGGTATGTTCGACAACCGTGCGCAGGGTCGGCGACATTGTCGACGCGACCACGGCCTTCACCGGAGCCGCGGTCGCGGGCGTGACGCTGTTCCTGCCGGTCACCGTCAACACACAGGGGCAAGCCACGTCGTACCGGATCGCCGGGCTGCTCAACAGCGTGCCGCGCAGCGCGGCGCTGGGCGTGATCGTCGCCGTGGCGGTCGCCGTGCTGGTCGCCACCACCTCGCGACCGCTGACCGGGTGGGCGACGGCCACCGCCGCCGCGCTGGCGCAGCTGATCAACCACTTCACCGGACGCCACGTGGCCACGGCCGAGATACTGACCACGCAGAACTACATCGACTCGATCTGCGCCGCCGTGCTGCTCGGCGGGCTCGGCGCGGTGGTGCTGCGCAGACCCTTGCCCGCCGCGGCGTTCGCGGTGGGCGGCGTCGGCTTCTTCGGTTTCGGCGATCTCGCCGGCCTGCTGAACATCAACGCGGATCCGTACGCGGTCCTGGAGACCCCGACGCGCTGGATGATCGGCGTGAGCTTGGTCCTGCTGATGATCAGCACCTTGCACAACTGGAAGCGAACCGAGGACGCGAAGGAGCCGCACATGGCGATCGCGCTGCCGGTGACGCCGATCCTCGCCGCCATGGTGCTCGCGCTGGTGGTCCTGGCCGGCACCGAATGGCTGGGCAGGCAGTACAGCAAACTGCCGGGGGAGAGTCACGCGGTCGAGATCGTCATCGTGGTCGCGGCGACGATCGTCAGCGCGACCGCGGCCGCCATGCTGCTGCCCGGCCGCGACGGCACCGGTGTGTACCTGGCCGTGAGCCTGACCGCGGCGGTCGACGCCGTGGGTTACGCGGTGCGGCCCGGCTGGACCTCCACGGTGCTCATCGCGCTGACCGCGGCCGGACTCTTCATCGGCGTCAGGATCCCGTCGACCGCTCTCGCCATCCTGCTGTTGACGGGCATCTCGGTATTCGCCCTCGTCACCTCGACATCCGCGAGCACCGTCGCGTTCGCGGTGATCAGCGGGGTCATCGCGTTGACGGCGGGGTACTGCTGCGGCACCGCGCGGCCGCACTACGCGCCCAGCGGCGTACTCGCGCTCAGCGCGCTGTATCTGCCGTCGGCGGTCTCGGTGATGCCGGACCGCGTCAAGGACTGGCGCGAGGACGTGGCGGCGCACGACGCGACCCCGGGCGGCACCGCGCTCGCCATCGTCATCGGCAGCGCCGTCGGGCTCGTCATGCTGCGTAAATTACGGCCACGCAGTAGGCCGCAACCAAATGGGCAACCAGAGAGCGAATCATTAGCGGACATATAGCTTCGGTTCGGGCGGATGACGGACACCATACTCAGCCCTTCCACGGAAAAAGCACGCTTTCCGTAGGCTTGTGCCGGACACCCCGCCGCCCCTACCCGACGGAGTGAAGTTTGCTCGCAATCCTGCTCGCTCATGCCGCGGCCGCCCTGGTGGCTCCGCTGTGGGTGCGGGCACTGGGGCGCAACGCATTCTTTCTACTGGCTGTGGTCCCGCTCGGCGGCTTCGCCTGGGTGATCGCGAATTGGTCCGAGCCGCAGCGAGTTCGGCTGACCTGGGCGCCGAGCATCGCCCTGAACATCGATCTGCGCTTCGACACCCTCGCGGCGGTATTGTGCGCGCTCGTACTGGGCATCGGGGCGCTGGTGCTGGTCTACTGCGCCCGGTACTTCGAGGACGACGAGCCGCGGCTCGGGGTGTTCGCCGCCGAGCTGGTCGCGTTCGCCGGCGCCATGTTCGGGCTGGTCACCAGCGACAACATGCTCCTGCTCTATGTGTTCTGGGAAGCGACAACGGTGCTGTCGTTCTTGCTGATCGGTCACAACGCCGAGCAGGCGGCCAGCCGAAGGGCCGCGATCCAGGCGCTGCTGGTGACCGGAGCGGGTGGGCTGGCGATGCTGACGGGCATCGTCGTGCTCGGCACCGTGAACGGCAGCTATCTGCTGTCGGATCTCCTTTCCGGGACCAACCCGAGCGGGACCGCGGTGAATGTCGCGGTGGCCCTGATCCTGGTGGGCGCGCTCACCAAATCCGCCGTGGTGCCCTTGCATTTCTGGCTGCCCGGCGCGATGGCCGCACCGACCCCGGTGAGCGCGTACCTGCATGCCGCGGCGATGGTGAAAGCCGGCGTGTACCTGATCGCGCGCCTGGCACCGGCGTTCGCGCAGAACCCCGTGTGGCATCCGCTGGTGCTGACCCTCGGCCTCGCCTCGATGCTGCTGGCCGGGCTGCGCTCGCTCCAGGTGGTGGATCTGAAACTGGTGCTGGCCTTCGGCACGGTGAGCCAGCTGGGATTCCTGATCGTGCTGGTCGGCATCGGCACACCCGATGCCGCGCTGGCCGGAGTCGCGCTGGTCGTCGCGCACGCGCTGTTCAAGGCGTGCCTGTTCCTGGTGGTCGGGATCATCGACCACGGTGCGGGCACGCGCGATCTGCGCCGCTTGTCCGGGCTCGGCCGTCGGGCTCCCGTGCTGTGCGCCACCGCGGTCCTGGCCGCGCTCAGCATGGCGGGCATACCGCCGCTGCTCGGCTTCGTCGGCAAGGAAAGCGCGCTGAACGCCGTACTGGACGCGGACGTGCTCACCGCGCCCGTACGCGGCGCGGTGTTCACCGGAGTGGTGCTCGGGTCGATGCTGACCGTCGGCTACAGCATCAGGTTCGTCTGGGGCGCTTTCGCGGACAAGGACCGCGAGCCGGAACCCGCGGCAGGCGCCACGCCCGTCGCCCACCACCCGAGCGAAGTACCCGTCGCCGAAGATCAGCCGGAAGCCGAGCGTCGTCTCCGCTGGCATCCGCCGGGTGCTCTGTTCCTCGCGGCACCGGTGATCCTCGCCGTCGCGAGCCTCGCGGCCGGTCTCGCCCCGTCCTGGCTCGACGCACGATTGCGCCCCTACGCCGAAACGCTGGCCGCCGTTCCTTTTTCGCATCTGGCGCTGTGGCACGGTTTCGATGCCGCGCTCGCGTCGACACTGCTGATCGTCGCGGTCGGCGTCGTGTTGTGGCGGCTGCGCGGCCGCTTCGCCGAATCGGCGCACCCGCGCCTCGGCAACGCCGACCGCGCCTACGACGCCACGCTGCGCGCGATGGACACCCTCTCGCTGCGGATGACCGGCGCGGTGCAGCGCGGGTCGCTGCCGCTGAGCCAAGCCGCGATCCTGGTCACGCTCATCGTCCTGCCGACCGTCCTGCTCGCCCTCGGCACCCGCACCGGAGTCACGCTGCGGTTGTGGGATTCACCGCTGCAAGCGGCCATCGGCGCGATCATGGCGGTGAGCGCGCTCGCCGCGACGGTGCTGCGCAACCGGCTCGCGAGCGTGCTGGTAGTCGGGGTGACCGGATACGGCAGCGGCGTCATCTTCGCGCTGCACGGCGCGCCCGACCTCGCGCTCACCCAATTCCTGGTGGAGACGCTCACGCTGGTCATCTTCGTGCTGGTGCTGCGCGCTTTTCCCGCCGCGATCGAGCCGAGCCGGACGGCCGCGTTCAAGCTGCGCAGAGCGGTCCTGGCCGTCGGGACCGGGACGGTGGTCGCGGTCCTGGCCGGGTTCGCCGTGGCGGCCCGCACCGCCGAACCCGTCTGGCTCAGAATTCCCGATGCCGCCTACGAATTCGGCGGCGGGAAGAACGCCGTCAACGTCCTGCTCGTCGACCTGCGGGCGTGGGACACCCTCGGTGAGATCTCGGTGCTCGTCGTCGCCGCGACCGGGGTGGCCTCTTTGGTGTTCCGCAGCAGGCGCTTCGGCAGCGCGCCGCGCGCGACGGACTCCCCCGACTACGATCCGGAGCTGGTCAGCTGGCTGCCCGCGGGCCGATTGGTGGCCCGGGCCCAACGCTCGATGGTCCTGCAGATCACCACGCGGCTGGTGTTCCCGACCATCATGGTGCTGTCGGTCTACTTCTTCTTCTCCGGCCACAACGCGCCCGGCGGCGGGTTCGCGGGCGGGCTCACCGCTGGGCTCGCGCTGACCCTGCGGTACCTCGCGGGCGGCCGCTACGAATTGGGTGAGGCACTGCCCGTCGACGCGGGCCATATCCTCGGCGCCGGCCTCACCTTGGCCGCGGGCACTGCCGTCTCGTCGCTGCTGCTCGGCGCGCCGCCGCTGTCCTCGGCGATCATCGAGGTTTCGCTGCCGGTGATCGGGCACGTCAAGGTGGTCACCGCGCTGCTGTTCGATCTCGGCGTCTACCTCATCGTGGTCGGCCTGGTGCTGGACGTGCTGCGCAGTCTCGGCGCGCGCCTGGACAGCGAGCTGGCCGACGCCGAGCCCCCCTCGGCGAACGGAGGTTCCGCGACGTGACCGCGAATCTGACCCTATTGGTGGTGATCGGCATCCTCGTCGCGTGCGGGGTATACCTGCTCCTGGAACGCGCCGTGTCGAAGATGCTGCTCGGGCTGATCCTGTTCGGCAACGCGGTGAACCTGCTGATCCTCACCGCGGGCGGCGGTCGCGGCAAACCGCCCATCCGCGGCACGGCCGACACCGAGGAGATGGCCGACCCGCTCGCCCAGGCGATGGTGCTCACCGCCATCGTGATCACCATGGGCATCGCGGCATTCGTGCTCGCCCTCGCCTACCGCGCCTACATGCTCACCACCAGCGACGACGTCGCCAACGACCAAGAGGACGTGGATGTCGCCCGGCGTCGCGCCGGAGAGGACCCGGAGACGTGAACCTCTCGCCCGGCCTGCTGCCGGTTCTCACGCCGCTGCCGGTGCTCGTCCCCCTGCTCGGCGCGGCGGCCACGCTCGTCTTCGGCCGCAGGCCGCGCATCCAGAGCGCGGTCAGCGTCGGGGCGCTCACCGCTGTCGTGGTGATCTGCGGGTTGCTGCTGTTCCTGGTCGACCGGGACGGCACCACCGCGTTGCAGGTGGGCGACTGGGCAGCGCCGATCGGCATCACGCTGGTGGTGGACCGGCTGTCGGCGGCGATGCTGCTGGTCTCGTCCATCGTGCTGCTGTCGGTCAACCTCTACGGCGCGGGCCAGAACATCCGCGACGGCGACGAGCGGCAGCCCACCTCGATCTACCGGCCCACGTATCTGGTGCTCACCGCCGGTGTTTCGGCCGCGTTCCTGGCCGGTGACCTGTTCAACCTCTTCGTCGGCTTCGAGATCCTGCTCGCGGCGTCGTTCGTGCTGCTCACCGTAGGCGCGACCACCGAACGCATCCGCGCGGGCGTGGCCTACGTGATGGTCTCGTCGGTCTCGTCGCTGATCTTCCTCGCCGGCATCGGGCTCACCTACGCGGCCACCGGAACGCTGAATCTCGCCCAGCTCGCGGTCCGGTTCGGCGCCGTGCCGGAAGGCACGCGCACGGCGATCTTCGCGGTGCTGCTGGTGGCGTTCGGTATCAAGGCGGCCGTCTTCCCGCTGTCGAACTGGCTGCCCGACTCCTATCCGACCGCCCCGGCGCCGGTCACCGCCGTGTTCGCCGGTCTGCTCACCAAAGTCGGCGTGTACGCGATCATCCGGACCCACTCGCTGCTGTTCCCCGACGGCGGCTTCGACTCGGTGCTGCTGGTGGCGGGCCTGCTCACCATGCTCATCGGCATCCTCGGCGCCATCGCACAGAGCGACATCCGCCGTCTGCTGTCGTTCACGCTGGTCAGTCACATCGGCTACATGGTGTTCGGCGTCGGCCTCGCCAACGCGGCCGGGCTGTCGGGCGCGGTGTTCTACGTGGCGCACCACATTCTGGTGCAGACCACGCTGTTCCTGGTGGCGGGACTGATCGAGCGGCAAGCCGGATCCACCTCGCTGCGCAGGCTGGGCGGGCTCGCCGCGGCCAGTCCGCTGCTGGCCGTGCTGTTCCTCGTCCCGGCGCTGAATCTCGGTGGGATACCGCCGTTCTCCGGGTTCATCGGCAAGGTGGCGCTGTTGCGGGCGGGCGCCGAACGCGGCAGCGTGCTGGCCTGGGTGCTGGTCGGCGGCGCCGTGCTCACCAGCCTGCTCACGCTCTACACCGTCGCCAGGGTATGGAGCAAAGCGTTCTGGCGGCCCCGCGAGGACGCGCCGGAGGGCCATCTCACCGCGGCCAGGCCGCCGACGCTGATCGAGGAAGCGACCGACGTGCACTACGACGAGCGCACCGATCCCGGCCGCATGCCGCCGCTGATGGTGCTGTCCACCGCGGCGCTGGTCACGGTGGGGCTGTGCCTGACGGTGCTGGCGGGGCCGATCCTCACGATCGCCGACCGCGCCGCGGTGGACCTGCGCGATCCCGGCGTGTACATCGGTGCGGTGCTGGGCGAATCGCCGGGAAGCCCACGATGAGCGCCGAGCGGGGCCGGGGGCGCGACACGACCGTCCGCGTCGGCATCCTCGTATGGCTCACCGTGGTCTGGCTGGCCCTGTGGGGCGATCTGAGCCTCGCGAATGTACTGGGCGGGCTGGCGGTCGCCGCGCTGATCATGGTGGCGCTGCCGCTGCCGCGCGTGCCGGTGTCCGGGCGGCTGAACCCGTTTCCCCTGCCCGAACTGATCGTGGCGAGCGCGTATTACGCGCTGGAGTCGAGCCTTCAGGTCGCCTGGCTCGCGATCCGCCCGAAGCAGACCCCGGTGTCGGGCGTGCTGCGCGTGTACTCCGGCACGAGATCGGATCTGGTGCTGGTGCTGTGGGCCGACCTGCTCAACCTGATCCCCGGCACCATGGTGCTGGAGATCGACCGCAGGCGCTGCGTCGTCTACGTGCACGTTCTCGACGTCGGCAGCGATGCGGCAGTGGACAAGTTCTTCCGGACCACCCGGCGGCTGGAGCGACTGCTGATCGAAACATTCGAACGCCCGACCGGATGGCCGTACTTCCGGCCGCCCTCTCCTCCGGAGGTGACATCGTGACCGTCGTCGCCGTCCTCGCCGCCGTCATCCTGACCGCGGCGGCACTGATCACCACGTATCGCGTCGTCATGGGGCCGAGCACGCTGGACCGGGTGGTCGGCATCGACTCGCTGATCGCCATCGCCGCCTCCGGGCTGGCCGTCTGGGCGGCCTACAGCGCCGACACCACCGTGGTACCCGCGATCGTCGCGCTGGCGCTGGTCGGGTTCCTCGGCTCGGCCGCGGTGTCCCGATTCCGAGTGCGGGACGACACATGAGCCTCTGGCACGTGCTCGCGGGCACCCTGATCCTGTTCGGCTCGACGCTGGCGCTCACGGCGGCGATCGGGATCGTGCGCTTTCCCGACACGCTGACCCGGATGCACGCCGCCACCAAGCCACAGGTCATCGGGCTGATCCTGGTGCTGGCGGGCGCCGCGATCCAGCTGGGCGGACACGGCAACGTCTGGATGCTGGTGCTGGTCGGGCTGTTCACCCTGCTGACCGCCCCGGTGATCGCCCACCTGATCGGCCGCACCGCCTACCGCGAGCAGCGCCACCGCGACGGCCTGTTGCGCGTCAACGAGATGCGCGACGACGACGTCGATTAGCCGCGTGACCGGCCTCAGCGCGCGACGGGCTCGACCTCGCGGACGGCCCGCTCCGGCTGCCGCGCGGTCGCGAACCACGTCGCGTGGAACGCCGCGGCCAGTCCGGCCAGCAGTCCGAGCACGACCGTGCCCGCGAGCACCGGATACTCGGCCATCGGCACGGCGAGGTACCGGTAGGACAGCAGCAGCGTGGCCAGCACGACCGCGCCTGCGCCGACCAACCGGATCCGGAACCATCCCCAGCCGCGCTCCGGTGCGCGCAGCGCCGATTCGACGGTGAGGCACAGCACCGCGCCCGCGACCAGGTCTACGCCGTAGTGGTAGCCGAAGCCGAGGGTGGCGGTGAGGGTGGCCAGCAGCCAGAACGCGCCGCCCCAGCGCAGCCAGCGCGGAGCAGGCTCGCCGTCGCCGTCGCGGCGGGTGTGCAGGAACACCGACAGCGCCCAGGCGGTGTGCATCGAGGGCATGCAGTTGCGTGGAACCGGCGCGTCGAACGGCAGCGGCAGCGGGTTGCGATCGATCGGCGGCACCACCCCCGGCCAGTAGTTGCCCAATTGCAGCCCGTTGCCGTCCGGGCCGTACGCGAACATCGGACCGACCACCGGGAAGAGGACGTACACCAAGGGACCGATCAAGCCGAGCACCAGGAAGGTGCGCACCAGGTAATGCGACGGCCACCGGCCCGACGACACCACTCGGCGCAGCTGCCACACGGCCACGACGATCGCCGCCACGGGCAGCTCGATGTAGACCCAGTGCAGCACCGCGTAGACCACCGGCCCGAGCGTGTCCACCGCCCGCCCGAGCACCCACGACGGATCGCCCAGCGCATGGTCGGCCAGGATCACGTATTCGTCGAGCACCGTCGGTCTGCCGATCACGGTGACGTGCAACCAGACATCGCCGACCTTGGTGGCCAGGACGAGCAGCGCGCCGAGCGCGGCGGCGTGCAGCGCGTCCCGCCGTTCGGTTCCGGACCAGCGCAGCCAGGCCACCAGCGCCAAGCCGGTCAGCACGATCACGGGGCCGTTCCCGATCGCGAACGGCTCTCCCGCCAGCAAGCGGACACCGGCCCACGCCACATCGATGGCAGCCGCGACACCCACCGCGACCAGCCTGCGACGGGCCGAAATGCCCACCAGCGCAAGGACCAGTCCGGCCCACGGCACCGACATCGATTTCGGTGTGCCGATGTAGTCCCGTCCCAAGCTCTCCAGGGGGCCTTCGAATCCCTGCCAGACGGCTACGCCCTGCAACACGATCAGCAGGACCGGCACCGCGGCCACCGCCGCGACGACCCGGATCCGAGTCCGCGGTACGCGACGGCGCGAGACCGCGCTTCCTGCTCTGGAACCCGGGTATTCGACAAGCATCCGACCATAGTAAACGCGGGGTGAACGTCATCCCCCTGGCCAGCTGAACAGCAACCGACCTATACGCGGCCGATCGCTACTGTTTCAGCTCCTCGACCAGCGCGTCCACCACCGCGACCAGATCTCCCTGCGACGCCGCGGCAACCCGGCGCTGCCGCTGGTAAGAGGCTCCCCGCTTGGGGATCTCGGCGACCAGGGCGAGTTCGTCCGCGCAGCCCAGCCGCGCCGCCGTCGGCTCCAGCCGGTTCAGCAGATCCGCCAGGTCGTCGGTGACCAACCGCTCGTTGCTGTCGGCGTCGGTGATGATGATCGCATCCAGCCCGTAACGTGCGGCGCGCCACTTGTTCTCCTGCACGTGCCACGGCGGCAGGGTGGGCAGTTCCTCGCCGTTCTCGACGCGGCGGTCGAGGTCGACGATGAGGCAATGGATGAGCGCGGCCATCGCGGCGAGTTCAGCGCGCGTGGAGATCCCGTCGCACACCCGGACCTCGATGGTGCCCCACTTCGGCGCCGGGCGGATGTCCCAGTGCATGCCGCCGAGCTGCGTGAAGACACCGGTCTTGATCTGATCGTGCACGAAATGCTCGAACTGGGTCCAGTTCTCGAACTGGAACGGCAGGCCCGCGGTCGGCAACTGCTGGAACATGAGCGTCCGATTGCTCGCGTAGCCGGTGTCCGATCCCGACCACATCGGCGAGCCCGCCGACAGCGCGAGCAGATGCGGATACGACAGCAGCAACGAGTTGAGGATCGGAAAAACCTTGTCGCGGTGGGAGACTCCGACGTGCACGTGCACGCCCCAGATCATCATCTGGCGACCCCACCACTGGGTGCGCTCGATCAGCTCGTCGTAGTGCTCCGATCGGGTCAGCTGCTGGGCCGACCATTGCGCGAACGGATGGGTGCCCGCGCAGAACAAGTCGACACCGAGCTGCTCGGCCGCACGGCGCACCGTGTTCATCGTGCCGGTGAGGTCCTCCACCGCCGCGCCGACGGTCTCGTGCACCCCGGTGACGAGTTCGACGGTGTTGCGCAGCAATTCCTTGGTGACCTGGGGTGTGCCGTCGTGGGCACGGAGCTCACCGAGTGAATCGAATACCGCCGCGGCGGTATTCGACAGGTCGCGGGTCACCTTGTCGACCAAGGCGATCTCCCATTCGACCCCGATGGTGGGCCGGGGCGAACCATCGAAGGGAACGTGTTCGATTCCTGCCCCGGCCATATGCCACCGCGCTATTGGATCACGCCACAAGCGACACGGCCGCCCGCGTCGCCCGTCGCTAGGGTCGTCTCATCGGGACCCGCGACGCCATCGGCACGGGAGTAACGGTTGGGAATGTTGCCGAAGTTGTCGGCGTCGGCGTGGATGATGAGGGCCTTGCCCTTCACGTCGTCCAGCGTCACCGCGTCGGTGGTGGTGATCAGCTTGGCGACGCCGTCGCCGCGCACCTCGAGCGAGGTCAGATCGCCGCTGGCCGGATGCGCGTTGGCGCTGCCGACCTGCAGGTGACCACCGGCGGACAGGAAGTCGCCCGCCGGGCCGCCGGTCGGCGCGACGGAGTTCGGCTCGCACTTGCCGACCTGGTGCACGTGCAGGCCGTGGAAGCCGGGGCGCAGGCCGTGCGCCTCGACGGTGAGCTGCAGGTGGTTGCCGTCCTTGGCGAAGTTCGCGGTGCCGACCGAGGCGCCCGAGGGGTCCTTCAGCTGCACGTTCACGCCCTGCTCGGCGTTCGGCGAGCCACCGTGCTCGGTGCTCGACTGCCCGGCCGGAGCGGGCGACCCGCTCCACACCGGCGGGGTCGTTCCCTGGACGTCACTCGACTCCTGGCTGTTCGAGCATGCGGCGAGGCCGAAGACCGCGACCGCGAGCACCGGGGTCACAGTCCGCCAGGACGGGCGTCGAGTTGTGGACGGGGCCATCGGGGAACTCCTTTACGAGTACCGAGTTTACGAGTAAGGGCGGGTGGACACGTTCGTTACCGGACAAGATGATGCCACGCCGTCCCGCCGTGCCCCCGACAGGGCGGCGCGCCCTCACGCGTGTTCGCTGGTCCGGGCGTGCGACCAGCGGCCACATATGGGTCAGTTACCCGTGACGATCACCGTTACACCCGGCGCGGTATCCCCGATCGCACTCGACTTCGGTGCCACCGACGCGCCGAGCTGGTCCGCGATGGCCTGCGCGGCCTCCTTGTCGCCGGACGAATCGCCGTAGTACACCGTGGTTTTGGCGATGTTCGAGCCCGGGTAGTTGCCCGTTTCCGCGATCGTCCAGCCGCTCGCCTCTAGCTGGCCTGCCGTTTTCGCCGCGAGTCCGGCCACCATGCTGTTGTTGAGCACGCGCACCGGGACCGAACGCGCCGCCGTGGTGGTGGTCGACGCGGCGGCACTGGTCGGCGTCACGGTCGCCACCGCGGTGGACGAGGTCGGCGCCTTGGGCGCGGTGGTGCTCGCCGGGACCTGCGGCGCGGCGCTCGCGCTCGAGGTCGGCGATGCGCTGGTCCCCGAGGCGTCGGTGTCGGCGTCGGAACTCGACAGCGACATCGCCCCGAGACCGGCGAAGACGATGGCCAACGCGATCAGCACCATCGCCAGGGCACGCAACGGTGGCCCACCGGAGGTGGGGTTCGGGTAGCTCACCTTCGCGAGCCTAGTCGCACGGGACGGGTCCGGGTCCGCATCGCCGGGTCAGACCTGGAATCCGAGCCGCCGCGCCGCGCGCGCCTTCTGCCTGCTCGCTCGCAGCCTGCGCAGCCGCTTGACCAGCATCGGGTCGGCCGCCAGCGCCTCCTGCCGATCGACCACCGCGTTCAGCACCTGGTAGTACCGGGTCGGCGACATGGCGAACAGCTCGCGGATCGCCTCTTCCTTGGCCCCGGCGTACTTCCACCACTGCCGCTCGAAGGCCAGGATGTCGAGTTCGCGACGGCTCAGTCCGGCACCGTCGGCCTGTTCGGCCGAAGCGTGCTCCGTCGTGCCATCTTCGCTCGCGGAAGGGCCGTTGTGGGTCGCGGAAAGATTCCGTGCCGCTGCGCCGTCCATCTCGCTCCTCGCCGAGTGACCACCAGACGAAAATGGTGCTTGTACGTCGCGGAACATTCAACCACGCGCGCGAGGAATCGCCGGGCCCGCAGCGCGGCGTGTTCCCTACCGGCCGGTAGTCGCGGTCTCCACTTCGGCACCCGGGAAGCTGTGACGTGGCGCCCACGGCAATAATTGGCCCATGGCAATCCTCCCGATCGTGATCGTCGGCGACCCGGTTCTGCACAACCCGACCGAGCGGGTCACTCGATCGCCGGAGGAATTGGCTCCGCTCATCGCGGACATGTACGAAACGCTCGACGCCGCGCACGGCGTCGGGCTCGCCGCCAACCAGGTCGGCGTTCCGCTTCGCCTGTTCGTCTACGACTGCCCCGACCTCGGCGCGGACGGCACCGCGACCCGCCGACGCGGGGTGGTGGTCAATCCGGTCCTGGAGACCTCGGAGATCCCGGAGACCATGCCCGACCCGGACGACGACGAGGAAGGCTGTCTGTCGGTGCCCGGGGAGCAGTTCCCCACCGGTCGCGCCGAATGGGCGAAGGTGACCGGCACCGACGAGAACGGCGAGCCGGTGGAGGTGGAGGGCAAGGGTTTCTTCGCCCGCATGCTCCAGCACGAGGTCGGGCATCTGGACGGGTTCCTCTACGTGGACGTGCTGATCGGACGGAACGCGCGGGCCGCCAAGAAGGCGATCAAACGCAACGGCTGGGGCACACCGGGTCTGAGCTGGCTGCCCGGCACCGACCCCGACCCGTTCGGGCATGACGACTGACCCCGCCGCCGGCCTGCCCGATATCCCGCTCGGCCGCCGCGTGGTGCTGCGCTATCAGCTGCCCGCGGGTTATCCACAACCGCTGACCGACCTGATCGGCGAACTCGTCTCCCTGGACCCGCCGACCGTGCGCGGCGCGGGCGGCGAGCTCGTCTCGGTGGCGCCGGAGCGCGTCGTCGCGCTGAAAGCCATCGGGCCGAGGCCGATTCGCATCAGAGAGATCCGCGCGCTGGAGGCCGCGGCCGCCTATGGCTGGCCGGGCGTCGAACACGCGTGGATCGACGGCTGGCTGGCGCGCGCGGGCAACGGATACACCGGGCGCGCGAATTCCGCTGTGCCGCTGGGCAGCTCCGAGGGACCCGCCACCGTGTCGGCGGAGACGCTGCACCGGATCGGCGAGTGGTACACCGCGCAGGGCCTGCCTGTGCAGCTCGCGCTGCCCGATCGGCTGGCCCCGGTGCCGCCCGGCTGGCACAGCTGGCGAGAGACGGCCATGCTGGCTCTCGATATCGACAATTTCGTGCTGCCCCAAGGCCCTTCGATGGTGCGGATCGCGCCCGCTCCCGACGCCGACTGGCTGGAGACGCACCGCTACGACGGCGAGGAACCCGGCGCGCGGACGATTCCCGCGCCCGATCCCGAGGTACTGACCGCGGTCCTGAACGGTGAACTCGGCTTCGCCTCGCTCGGCCTGCCGCGTCCCATCGCGATCGGCCGCGGCGCACTCACCACCGCCCCGGACGGACGCCGCTGGATCGGCCTCACCTGCGTGGCCGTCGCCGCCGCGCACCGCAGGCACGGGCTCGGCTCGCTGGTCTGCGCCGAACTGATCCGCTGGGGCCGCGACCGCGGCGCGACGCACGCCTATCTCCAGGTGGAAGCCACCAACGAGCCGGCCCGCGCGATGTACCGCGAACTGGGCTTCATCGAACACCACACCTATCGCTACGCCGCGCCGGAACCGCTCGCCGGGCCCGGCGGCCTGCGGTAGAACAGACCTGTCACCCCCGAAGGAAGGCCGCAGTGCGTCTCGCCACCTGGAATGTCAACTCCATTCGCTCCCGGCTCGACCGCGTCGCGGACTGGCTCGACCGCCAGGACATCGACGTGCTGGCCATCCAGGAGACCAAGTGCCGCGACGACCAGTTCCCGTTCGAGCGCTTCGACGAACTGGGCTACGAAGTCGCCCACCTGGGGATCAACCAGTGGAATGGGGTGGCGATCGTCTCCCGCGTCGGTCTCTCCGACGTCGAGCTCGCCTTTCCCGGCCAGCCCGGCTTCGACAAGGACGCGGGTGAGTCGCTGATCAGCACGCCGGTCGTCGAGTCCCGCGCGATCGGGGCGACCTGTGGCGGCGTGCGGGTGTGGAGCCTGTACGTGCCCAACGGCCGTATGCTGGGCGACCCGCACTACGCCTACAAACTGGAATGGCTTGCCGCCCTGCGTGACAACGGCGCGCGCTGGCTGGCCGACGACCCGCAGGCCAAGATCGCGCTGGTGGGCGACTGGAACATCGCGCCGACCGACGACGATGTGTGGTCCGTGGAGTACTTCGCCGAGAAGACGCACACGTCGCAGCCGGAGCGCGACGCCTTCCAGGCCGTCGTGGACGCCGGATTCGCGGATGTCATGCGTCCGTTCGCGCCGGGACCGGGCGTGTACACCTACTGGGACTACACCCAGCTGCGCTTCCCGCGAAAAGAGGGGATGCGCATCGATTTCATCCTCGCCTCTCCCGCGCTCGCCGCCACCGTATCGGACGCGACGGTCGATCGTGAGGCGCGAAAGGGCAAGGGCGCCAGCGACCACGCCCCGGTGATCGCCGAGTTCGCCGACGAACCCGGGCGCTCGTGACCCGCCCGGCGCAGCCGCCTTTCCCCCGCCGCAGCAGCGGTAACCGGGCCACCGGCGGCAGGCTGGGCGGTATGGGCGCCGACCCGGCCGTGCGGCAACGGCAGCGCGCACAGCATCTCGGTCCGGAGCGCCGCCGTCCGCAGGTGCTCGACACCGCGCTCGCCATCGCCGTGGAGAACGGCATCGCCGCGGTCACCATGGCCGCCATCGCGGAGCGGATGAAGGTGACCAGGCCGGTGGTCTACGCCTGCTTCGCCGATCGCGTCGAGCTGATCGAGGCGCTGATCCAGCGCGAGGAGGGCTACCTGGTCAGCGGCGTACTCGAGGTGATGAAGCCACGGGACGTCGACGCCGACGAAACCGTGTTCGTCCAGGGATTCCGCGCTCTGCTGACGAAGGCCGCGAGCCGGCCGGACGCCTGGCGGCTGGTCTACGGCAATCCCGACCCCGCCGTCGCGAATTCCTTCGGGCGCGGGCGCGCGCTCGTCATCGAGCGCTGTACCAAACTCCTGCGCCCGACGCTGCGCGCCTGGGGCACGGCGGACGCCGAGCACAAGTTGCCGGTGCTGGTGGAGCAGTGGGTCTCCGCGGGCGAGGCCGCCGTACGCGCGCTGCTCGCGGACCAGGACGGCTGGACACCGGCGGATCTCGGCGCGTTCGTCGGGGCCGCGGTCTACCGAGCCATGCGAAACGCCTGATCGGGGATTCGGCCGCACTACGATGGTGATCAACTACCCGACCACCGGCTGGCGGAGGAACGGTCATGGCGTTCTATCGGCAAGTGGGTGCGGTACCGCCGAAGCGGCACACCCAGCATCGTGACGAGCAGGGGCGGCTCTACTACGAGGAGCTGATGGGCGAGGAGGGCTTCTCCGGCGACTCCTCCCTGCTCTATCACCGTGGCCTGCCGCCTGCACTGGTCGATTCGACGGTCTGGGAGCTGCCCGATCAGCGGACCACGCCGAACCATCCGCTGCGTCACCGCCATCTGCGCCTGCACACGCTGTTCCCCGGCGACATCCCGGCGGAGACCGATCCGGTGACCGGGCGCCGCTTGCTGCTGGGCAACGCGGACGTGCGCATCTCCTATGTGGTCGCGAAAGGCGGTTCGCCGCTGTACCGCAACGCGATCGGCGACGAGCTGGTCTATGTGGAGTCGGGCGCGGCGGTGGTGGAGACCGTGTTCGGCGCGCTGCCCGCACGGCAGGGCGATCAGGTGCTCATCCCGCGTGCCACCACACACCGCTGGCGGCCCACCGGCCCGGAACCTTTGCGGGCGTACGCGATCGAAGCGACAGGTCACATCACGCCGCCCAAGCGTTATCTGTCGAGGTTCGGCCAGTTGCTCGAACACGCCCCGTATTGCGAGCGCGACCTGCACGGACCCACCGAGACCATCAGCGCTACCGGCACCGAAGTGGAAGTGCTGGTCAAGCACCGCCCCGGCGGCCAGGTCGTCGGCACGCGGATGGTCTACGCCGCGCACCCGTTCGACGTGGTCGGCTGGGACGGCTGCCTGTATCCGTTCACCTTCAATATCGCCGACTTCGAACCGATCACCGGCCGTATCCATCAGCCGCCGCCGGTCCATCAGGCGTTCGAGGGCGGCAACTTCGTCGTCTGCAATTTCGTTCCGCGCAAAGTGGACTACCACCCGCTGTCGATCCCGGTGCCGTACTACCACTCCAACGTCGATTCCGACGAGGTCATGTTCTATTGCGGCGGCAATTACGAAGCGCGTAAAGGCTCCGGAATCACGCAAGGCTCGGTGTCGGTGCACCCCGGCGGTTACGCCCACGGTCCACAGCCCGGCGCGTACGAAAACAGCATCGGCATCGAGTACTTCGACGAGCTGGCCGTCATGGTGGACACCTTTCGCCCGCTGGAGCTCGGCGAAGGCGCGCTGGCCTGCGAGGACCCGACCTATGCGTGGAGCTGGTCGGGGCGGGGCCCCGCGTGAGGACCGAGGTGGAGGTAGCGCCGGAGTCGCTGTTCGGTCCGGACAACCTGCCCTACGGGGTGTTCGCGCCGACCGGAGAAGGCCCCCGCGTGGGGGTGCGGCTCGGCGAACATGTCATCGATTTGGCTGTGCTGCTCGATGATTCGGTTTTCGCCGAACCGAGCCTGAACGCCTTCCTTGCACAGGGCCCCGTGCGCTGGCGCGCGGTGCGCGACCGGATTCGCGCGGCGGTCGACGGCGAACTGGACCACGCCGCGGTGCATCGGCTGTCCGACGTGGTGTTGCGGCTGCCCGTGCGTGTCGGTGATTACGTGGACTTCTACGCCAGCATCGACCACGCGACGAACCTCGGCCGCCTGTTCCGGCCGGACGGCGACCCGCTACTGCCGAATTGGCGCCACCTGCCGGTTGGTTATCACGGGCGGGCGGGCACCGTGGTGGTGTCCGGCACCGATGTGGCGCGTCCCTGCGGGCAGCGCGGAACAGACTCCGGCGCACCGGATTTCGGCCCGTCGCGGCGGCTGGACATCGAAGCCGAGCTCGGATTCGTGATCGGCGTCGGATCGCGGCTCGGCGTACCGGTGGAGATCGATGAGTTCGCCGACCGGGTCTTCGGCGTCGCGCTGGTCAACGATTGGTCCGCCCGCGACATCCAGGCCTGGGAGTACCAGCCGCTGGGCCCGTTCCTCGGCAAGTCGTTCGCGACCTCGATATCGCCGTGGATCACGCCGCTGGCTGCCTTGGAGTCGGCGCGGATACCGCTGCCCGAGCAGTCACCCGCGCCCCTGCCCTACCTGCTCGGCACCGAGCACTGGGGCCTGGACATCGAACTCACCGTGACGTGGAACGGACAACCGGTCACTTACCCGCCCTACTCCCGGATGTACTGGTCACCGGCGCAGATGCTGGCTCATCTCACCGCGAACGGCGCATCGACGCGCACCGGGGACCTGTACGCCTCTGGCACCATCTCCGGTCCCGAACCCGGCCAGCGCGGATCGTTCATCGAGTTGTCCTGGGGCGGCAGCAGGCCGGTATCGGTCAACGATCAGCAACGCACCTTTCTCGAGGACGGCGACGCGGTGACGATCACGGCATCGGCCCCTGGCCCGGGTTCGGCCAGGATCGGATTGGGCGAGGTCACCGGCCGGATCCTGCCAGCACACCCGCGCTGAACACGTTCGGTCTCGTCCCACCGGATACCCGGGTTCGACGCCAGCCGCGCTTGAGAACGGCGTTCTCCGGGTACGCCGCTACCCGAGCGCCTCGATCTCCGCTGCCCGGCCGGACCGCGGAGTTCACGGCCGCACCCATCCTCCGGACAAGGAGCGAGGTCATGACCGATCGCCCGGCCGCTCAGCACCGCCGCCCCGATGGCGTCGACGACGGCACCGTCGCCGCCACCGGCAAACTCTCGGAGGCCCTGGAGATCGTCGAACGCGCCCGCGGCCACCTGTACTCCTTCCACCAACTGACCGGCGGGGCCGATCTGGCGCTCGACATAGCGGTGGAGCTGTTCCGCGCGGCGGGTCACGCGCACATCGCCGATCGGATCTCCGCCGAGTTGATCGGGCGCAACGTGTTGGCCGGACGCTGGACATTCCAGATCATCGAGGAATACGACGACGGTTACTACGACCTGTTCCGCGACATCGAGCGCGCCGCCCGCGACGAACTGCTCGACGGCCGCCGCCACATCTACGAGGCCGAGATGAAAGAAGCTCGCCGCACCCACGGCGCGCCGGGACATTCGGCCACCCCGCAGCCAGCGGAAGACGCCTGATCCCAACGCCGCTGCCTGCGTCTTCACTCGATCAGCCGAATCGCCGGGCAGACGCTCGGCGGGTCCGGGTATGGTCGGGCGGGAAAATTTCACAAACCAACGGGGGCTCGCACCAGCGGGCTGAGAGGACGGCTAGCCGAGAGGCGTCAGGGCTGTCGACCGTATGAACCTGACCGGGTAATGCCGGCGTAGGGAGGAAAAATGGCACGCGCCGCTGCGTCCGACGGCGGATCCGCACCCGTCGACAGCGTCACCACCGGCCCCATCGAGGGCAGCGTCAAGCACTATCTCGAAGTCGATGACCTGCGCATTCCGGTGCGCCGGATCAATCTGACCAATGGCGAGCACTTCGACGTCTACGACACGTCGGGCCCGTACACCGACGAGTCGGCGACGATCGATCTCGAAGGCGGTCTACCGAAACTGCGCGACACGTGGACCAGATCCGAGGGGAAGGGCCCGCGTACTCAGCTCGCCTGGGCCCGCGAGGGCATCGTCACGCCGGAGATGCGTTTCATCGCCGCGCGGGAAGGCGTCTCGCCGGAATCGGTGCGCGAGGAGGTCGCCGCAGGCCGCGCGGTGATCCCCGCCAACCACAAGCATCCGGAGCTCGAGCCGACCATCATCGGCAAGAAGTTCCTGGTCAAGATCAATGCGAACATCGGCAACTCGGCCGTGTCCTCCTCGATCGCCGAGGAGGTGGAGAAGATGGTGTGGGCCACCCGCTGGGGCGCGGATACCATCATGGACCTGTCCACCGGCAAGAACATCCACGAGACCCGCGAGTGGATTCTGCGCAACTCCCCCGTCCCGGTCGGCACCGTGCCGATCTACCAGGCGCTGGAGAAGGTGAACGGCGACCCGACCGCGCTGACCTGGGAAATCTACCGGGACACTGTGATCGAGCAGTGCGAACAGGGCGTCGACTACATGACCGTCCACGCGGGCGTGCTGCTGCGCTACATTCCGCTGACCGCCAAGCGGGTGACCGGCATCGTCTCGCGCGGCGGATCCATCATGGCGGCCTGGTGCCTCGCGCATCACCAGGAATCGTTCCTCTACACGCACTTCGCGGAGCTCTGCGAGATCCTGGCCCGCTACGACGTCACGTTCTCCCTCGGTGACGGCCTGCGGCCCGGCTCCATCGCCGACGCCAACGACGAGGCGCAGTTCGCGGAACTGCGCACCCTTGGCGAATTGACCAAGATCGCGAAATCCCATGGCGTGCAGGTGATGATCGAGGGTCCGGGGCACGTGCCCATGCACAAGATCGTGGAGAACGTGCGGCTCGAGGAGGAGCTGTGCGAGGAGGCTCCGTTCTACACCCTCGGCCCGCTCGCCACCGACATCGCCCCCGCCTACGACCACATCACCTCCGCGATCGGCGCCGCCATCATCGCGCAGGCGGGCACCGCCATGCTCTGCTACGTCACGCCGAAGGAACACCTCGGCCTGCCCAACCGCGACGACGTGAAGGTCGGCGTGATCACCTACAAGATCGCCGCACACGCCGCCGACCTGGCCAAGGGCCATCCGCACGCACAGCAGCGCGACGACGCGCTGTCCCAGGCCCGCTTCGAATTCCGCTGGCGCGACCAGTTCGCGCTGTCCCTCGACCCGGACACCGCGCGCGAGTACCACGACGAGACCCTGCCCGCCGAACCCGCCAAGACCGCACACTTCTGCTCCATGTGCGGCCCCAAGTTCTGCTCGATGCGGATCTCCGCGGACGTGCGCGAATACGCCGAGCGCCAGGGCTTGAACGACGCAGAGGCGCTGCAGGCGGGCATGGCGGAGAAGTCCGCCGAGTTCGCCAGCCACGGCAACGCCGTCTACCTGCCCGTGGTCTCGTAATCGCCACCCGCCGCGGGGGGGGGGGGGGGCGCGCGGGGGGGGGGGGGGGGCGGGGGGGGGGGGGCGCGGGCGGGGGGGGGGGGGGGGGGGGGGGGGGGGGCGGGGGGGGGGGGCGGGGTGGGGGGG